>DDSR01000495.1 GCA_002343455.1 Deltaproteobacteria bacterium UBA2385
GTTGACCGGGATGATGGTGTAGCCCTGGCTGTGCAGATAGTCCGGCACGTAGAAGGCCGGGCGGCTGGTCTGTACATGGGCGCCCAGCACGGCGACGGTGCGGGCAGAGCTGAGGATCCGGCGGACGGCGGGGGGCAACATCAGGTCTCCGGGGTGGTGGCGCGGCGGGGGTCGAGGGNNGCTCGACCCGGCCGTTGAGGAAGAAGTCGGCGAAGGCGGGCCTGGCGCCGGAGGCCTCCAAGCGCAGGGCGATCTGCTCGGCGGGGCCGGTGTCCAGGCCCAGGCCGCGCAGGGCCAGATCTCCCTCCAGGCGGTGGCGCACCGACTGGATGCGGCGCAGCGTGGCGAGGTAGGAGCCGCGGAAGACCTCCAGGTGGACCCGGTGGTCCATCGGGTTGATGCTCAGCAGGCGCCGCAGGCGGTTGTTCGGCAGCAGGGTGTAGCTGCGGACCTCGGGGTGGCGGCGCAGGGACTGGGACTGGGCGGTCTCGAAGCGGGTGAAGGACAGAGAGCGCACGTCCTGGTCGATGTTGTAGAGCAGGCCGCGGCTGTGCGAGAAGCCGGGCTCCTTGCTGTGGTAGGGGACGAAGGGGTCGAGGATGAAGAGCAGGTCGGCGCCGCGACGGATGGCCTCGTCGAAGTTGCTGGTGCGGGTGACGGCGCCGTCCTCGAACCAGGCGCCGTCGATGTTCACCGCGCTGAAGGCCGGGTTGATGGAGAGGGAGGCCTGCACGGCCTTGCTGATCGGCACCGTGTGGTGGGTCTCGTCGCCGAAGAGCACGTGGCGGCGGGTGTCCTGGTTGGTGGCCCCGACGAAGAGCGGTCGCCGCAGGCGTCGGAAGTCGTTGGTGGAGCCCGGGGCGGTCAGCACGCGCCGCAGCAGCTCTTCGTAGAGGTCGGAGCGGAAGGGGGCCCCGACCAGGGCGGTCGTGCCCAGGAAGAGATCGTCCAGCGTCGGCGCCTCTCCTCCGCGGGCCATCCTCCACAGGGCCCGGCCGCCGGCCTTGGCGGCCTCGCCCAGGCGCCACCGCAGATCGGGACCGTTGAGGTGGCCGAGCCGCGCGATGCTGAGGTCCAGCGGCGGGATGCGCCCGCCCTCCACCCCGGAGAGCGAGGCCATGATCTCGTCTGGCGAGTAGCCGTTGGCCACCATGCTGGTCACGACCGCGCCCGCGCTGATCCCGAAGTACAGGTCGAAGTCGTTGACGCTGCCGCCGACCAGGCAGTCGTCCAGGCACTTGAGCGCGCCAAGCTCGAAGAAGATCGCCGTGATGCCGCCGCCGGCGGCGCAGAGCGCGCTGCGCAGGGCCCGGGGCTTGAAGAGCAGCTCGACCGCCTCGTCCAGCACGCGGCCGGCGAAGAACTCGTCCGTCTCGCCCCCCCGGAAGCGCCGCTCCTTGAGCACATGCCGGATCCCCAGGCCGCCCAGCTCGACCAGCAGGTCGTCGATGCGCTGGCCGTGGGGGCCGGAGACCAGGACCATGATGCGGTGGAAGCCGTAGCGGGACTCGATGTCCTCGACGTCGTCCAGCATCTTCAGCAGGGCGCGGGCCTTGTTGATGCGCTCCTCGTGCTCCACCTCGTCGCTGACCCAGCGCAGATCGATGACGATCATGTTCAGGAAGATCGTCCCCAGGAGGTGCTCGGCCTGCTCCATCGTGTGGGCCGGCAGCCAGGTCAGCTCCGCCTTGGCGTGCTGGAACTGCCGCGCCTGGCCCACGGCGCGGACCTTCAGCTCGCGCACCTTGCCCATATCGTCGATCAGCCGCTCGAAGGTGCCCGGATCCGGCCCGCAGTACAGCAGCGTGCGCGAGGCTGCGGCGGCCTTGGCCCGGCGGCGCTGAGCGTGAGAGGTGGTCATGCCTGAATCTAATCGCCACGCAGCCGACGGGGCTGACTAGCTAGTGCCTGGCACTAGCTAGTCAGCCCGCGGAAGCGGGAGAGGTAGGCGCGGAAGGGGGCGCTGACATCGGCGGCGACGAGCTGATCGTCGCTGAAGGGGGGGCGCTTCGGCTCGGCACCGCCGGCGGCGACCCGCTGGGGCCACTCGGGATCGCCGATCGCCGCGCGGCCGAGGGCGACCGCGTCGGCGCCCAGGTCCATCAGGGCGCGGGCCTCGTCCAGCGTCCAGATCCCGCCGCAGGCGACCAGCGGCAGCGCGGGGCCGACGGCCTCCCGGAACAGGGGGATCGGGTGCTGATCGGGCCTCTTCCGGGTGTTCTCGCGCCCGTCCCAGAGGGAGAGGTGCAGGAAGTCGGCGCCGTCCTCGGCCAGCCAGGCGGCCAGCTGCAAGTTCTCGTCCAGGTCGAGGCCGCTGGCCTGGCCGCGATCCTCGGGCGAGAGGCGAACGCCGACGACGAAGTCGGCAGGGACCGCCTCACGCACGGCGCGGAGGACCGTCCGCAGCAGGCGGGCGCGGCCGAGGAGGTCGCCGCCCCAGCCGTCGGTCCGCGGGTTCTGCGTGGCCGAGAGGAACTGGCCGAGCAGGTAGCCGTGGGCCCCGTGCAGCTCGACGCCATGCAGTCCGGCCCGGGCGCAGCGCAGCGCGGCCAGGCGGAAGGCCTCGATCAGGCCCAGGATGTCGGCCTCGCTGGCGGCGCGGGGCGCTTCGAAGTCGGGGCCCTCCTCCCAGGTCGAGGCGCTCCAGGTCGGGATGCCGCTGAGCGCGCGCGACGCCCGGGCGCCCCCGTGGAAGAGCTGGATCAGCCCCAGCGCCCCCCGCTCGCGCAGGCCGGCGCCGAGCGGGCGGAGGGCCTCCTCGTGCGCCGCGGTGGCGACGCCGAGCTCGCCGGGCCAGGCCTTGCCTTCGGGCGAGACGTAGGCCGCGCAGCTCTCGACCACGCCGAAGCCGCCCTCCGCCCGACGCAGCAGCCAGCGCAGCTCTTCGGGCGAGAGGGTCCCGTCGGGGGCGGACTGCTGGTTGGTCAGCGGGGCCAGCCAGAGGCGGTTGGGGGCGGCGGTGCCGTTGGGAAAGCGCAGGGGGGCGAGCAGATCGGTCATTGGTGTGGACTAACGGGATGGCCGTGACCGAGGCCGCTGCGATAGGACCCACCGTGCCCGAACAACCCAAGAACCCGCTGCACGGCCTCACCCTGGAGGCGATCCTGACCGAGCTGGTCGAAGCCCGCGGCTGGGAGGAGCTCGGCCGCCAGGTGCGGATCCAGTGCTTCGTCAACGAGCCGAGCATCTCGTCCAGCCTGAAGTTCCTCCGCAAGACGCCCTGGGCCCGCGAGAAGCTGGAGAGCTACTTCCTCTGGCACCGGCGCGAGCTGCGGCGGCAGCAGCAGGACTAGTCCGCGGACTCCAGCTCTTCGAGCAGCCCGGCCCGCTTGTCGGCCATGTCGGCGACCAGCTTCGCCCGGGCCTCGCCCATGCGGTCCAGCAGGCGCTTCTGGGGCCGCTGCGCCCCCTGCTGGAAGAGGCCGTGGACCAGGAAGGGCAGGACGGCGGTGACGTCGGTGTGCACATAGACCGAGCTTGTCTCGACACACTCGGCGCTGACCTTGCCCCAGGTGTGGCCCTCGCCCGCCGGGCAGGAGGAGAGGGCGCCGTTGTCGACCGGGTCGACGCAGAACTGCAGGTCGAGGTCGAAGCCGCGCGCGTCCAGGCCCAGGATCTGCCCCAGGGTGGGCTCGCCCTGCAGTGTGTAGTTCTTGGGCACGCCGCCGCCGAGGATCCAGACGGCCGTCTGGCCCTCGTTCTGGGCCAGCCACTGCAGGGCGGCCATGTCGCTGACGTCCTGGGTGACGTCCAGGGAGAGCTGGAAGGCCTCGCCGTAGAGCGCCTTGAGCTTGACGACGTTGAGGAAGATGCTGCCGTCCTGGGGGGCGCCGACGAAGATGGGCACGCCGGCCCGGTAGCAGGCCGAGAGCAGGCAGGGCTGATCGACGCCGATGCCGTCCTCGATCTCGGCGAGGCAGCGGCCCAGCTCGGCGTGCAGCTCCCAGGTGGTCATCGGCCGCTGGAACTCCGGCCGGCGCATCAGGCGGGCGAAGAGCAGGTCGGTGTCCAGCAGGACCTGCTCGTCGAAGCCCAGGTCGTAGATGCGGATGATGCGGGCCTCGCGCAGCATGGTGTCGCCGGCGTCCGGAGCGATCTCGCGGATGCGGTGGCCGATGACGCGGTGGGCGTCGTGGTAGAGGTTCGCGCCGGTGGTGGTGAGCACATCGACCAGCCCGCGCTGCACCAGGGGGACGAGGCAGGAGCGGTGCAGGCCGGCGGGGGTCATGGCCCCGGACATGGTGCAGAAGACGGTGTCGGGGCCGTCGGCGCAGCGGGCCATCAGCTCGAAGGCGGTGCGGACCTGACGGCCGACGAAGGCGGGGAAGGCGCTGGCGAGCAGCTCGGCGATGCTCTGCTGGCCGGTGATGGCCGAGGGGCGGACCTCGCGGGCGGTCTGGAAGGCGTCGGAGATGGACACGGGAACCTCGGGGGAGGGAGAGGCGCCCCCTCTAATGCCCTCAGCGAGGAGGGCGCTTTCGTGCGACCATGGCCGGCATGCAGACCAGCCGAGACGAAGCCTTCTGGCAACGCCAGCAGAGACGCCGCGAGGAGAAGCTCGGCCAGCCCTGCTGCACGCAGTCGGGCTTCAGCTGGTCCTTGATGGAGATCCCCGGCAATTTCGCCGTGGTGGTGCACGGCGAGTTCGACTGCCTGAACTGCTTCCACCACCACACCGGGGTCAGCAGCACCCGCTTCTACAGCACCCGCCTGAGCGAGGAGATGCTGACCACCGGCCGCACCGAGCAGGCCCTGCGCACCTGCCTGGAGCTGATCGCCGAGGTCGAGGCCCCCGATGTGGTGCTGGTCCTGGGCACCTGCCCGGTCGAGGTCATCGGCGACCGCTTCGGCGGGGTGGTCGAGGAGGTCTCCGCCCGCACCGGCATCCCCATGATCCCGCTGCGCACGCACGGTCTGGCCCTCTCCAGCCAGCCGAAGATGCTCGACTGGCTCTACAAGACCCTGGCCACGCTGCCGCCCCTGCCCCGGCCCGAGGGGCCGCCCACGATCAACCTGATCGGCGGCCCCGCAGGTCCGACGGGCGAGCTGCGCGCCATCCTCGCCAAGGCCGGGCTGGGCCTGGGCGGCGCCTTCCCCACGGGGGCCAGCCTCTCCGACTGGCGCCGCATCTCTCACGCCCGCGCCAGCTTCGTCGTCGACACCGGCATGTTCCCCCGCCTGATCGAGGCGCTCAGCGCCCAGGGCCAGCGCGTCCACGAGGTCCCCCTCCCCATCGGCCTCGCCCCCACCCTGCGCCTGTACGGCCGCATCGCCAAGGCCCTGGGCGTCTCGCTCTCGGCCGGCGCCGCGCCCCTGGTCGCAGAAGCGAAGAAGGCGATCGAGGCCTTCCGCGCCGAGCACGCAGGTCTCCGCGTCGCCGTCGCCCTGCGCATGCTGAACAACTACAAAGCCGAGGCGCTGGCCTACGACGGCCTGGGCGAGCTGGCCGCGCTGGAGGAGCTGGGTCTGCGGGTCGAGCTGCTGATCCAGGGTCCGCCCGAGCCCGCCGCCATGGCCGCGGTCGGCGAGCGCCTGCGCTCCCGGGGCTGCGCCCTGCCCTACCGCCCCTTCCCCGGTCCCTTCGCCCTGGGCGAGGCGCTGCGCGAGGGCCGCTACGACGCCTGCATGTTGGCCGACAGCAGCGCCCAGGCGGCGCGGGAGGCTGGGATCCCGATGCTGCCGACCGGCGCGCTCTCGCCCTGGTTGCGAGGGGTGCCGCGCTCGGCGCAGACCCTGCGGCAGGCGCTGCGATGAGCGAGCGCAGCGAGCTTAGACCCCGGAGGGGGGGAGCGAACGGTGGGGCCGATGGCGTGCGCAGCGCGGCGGAGGGCACACCGGAAGCGGGGGGGAACCTGGAGGGGTTCCCCCCCTCGGGCAAGGCAGCAGAG
>DDSR01000370.1 GCA_002343455.1 Deltaproteobacteria bacterium UBA2385
CAGCGACGGCGGCACCAGCGACGGGGGCACCGGCGATGGCGGGCTCGACGTCGCCTTCACCGAGGACTTCGAGGCCTACGCCGCGGGCGACTTCGTCGCCGAGAGCAGCGACTACTTCGTCCCCTGGATCGCGGGGTCCGAGGGCGGGGCCTCCGACGCGGTCGTCACCAGCGACGAGGCCGATCGCGGAACCAACTCGATGGAGATCATCCAGACCGTCGACGCGGGCGGTGACGACGACGTCGTGCTGGTCCTGGGCGCGACCGAGGGCACCTGGGTCGCCTCCTGGAGCTGGTATGTGGACACCGGCGCGTACTTCAACGTGCAGGGCATCGACGCCCCCTGGGGCGACTGGCAGCAGGAGGTCCTGGTGGACGCCGAGGGCTATGTCTACGGCAGCTACTCACCGGGCGGGACCGCCGACGCCATCGCCAGCATCGCCGTCGGGGAGTGGGTCCTCGTCG
The DNA here is from genome assembly GCA_002343455.1 of Deltaproteobacteria bacterium UBA2385. GTDB lineage: Bacteria > Myxococcota_A > UBA796 > UBA796 > UBA2385 > UBA2385. The sequence goes on from DDSR01000370.1 coordinate 465, forward strand.
AGTACAGCGTCGACTTCGACGCCGGCACCCAGACCATGCTTGTCGATGGGGTGGAGATCCTCTCCAACCCCTTCACGGGCTCCTCCTTCGCCGGCATCGACTTCTTCGCCGCCTCGGCCAGCTTCTCCGAGCCCGCCCACTACTACGTCGACGAGATCAGCTTCGCCGAGGTGAAGTAGCGCCGGGCCCCGCCGCCTATCGCTCGACCGCCTATCGCTCGACCGCGAAGCCGGCCGAGGACCAGGCCAGGGTGCCCCCTCGCACGTTGACCGGGCGCAGGCCCCGCTCGGCGAGCGTGTCGCTGGCCCGCATCGAGCGCGCCCCCGACCGGCAGATCACATAGACCTCGGCCTCGGCCGAGCCCAGCTCGGACAGGCGGGCGTCGAGCTGGTCCAGCGGGATGTTCTTCGCGCCGGGGACGTGCCCTTCGGCGAACTCCGCCGGCGTGCGCACATCGATCAGCTGGGGGACCGCGCCGCGATCCAGATCGGCCTGCAAGGCGGCCACATCGACCTGCCGCACGGGCGCCGCGGCTGCGACCGGCGCGCTCGCGCTCGCTTCCGAGCCGGACGGAGGGGTGAGAGAGCAGGCGCTCAGCAGGACGGTGAGCGCGACGAGCATCGTTCGGGTCATGAGAGACCTCCTGTGTAGAAGTGACGATGAATCAGAACACCACGCCGGACTGGATCGAGATCCGGTCGCCGATGGTGGCGACGATGGCCTGGGCGTCCGCCGACCCGTCGGGGGCCGAGAGCCAGCGGCGCTCGTAGTCGAGCATCACCCGCACCCGCGGCGTGAGCTCCAGCTGAAGATCGGCGGTGAGCATCCGGAAGATCCGGGTGTCGACCGGCGAGTCGAGCAGGCGCCAGAGCTCGTCGTAGCGCAGGCCTCCTCCGACGATGCCTCGCTCGGCGTGCAGGAAGGCGTAGCCGCCCAGGGCCTCCCCCTCCCCCACCACCAGGACCGGCTGGCCGGGGAAGGGAGGATTGCTGCCGGCCTCGATCGCACCAGAGGCCTGGATCACCTCGATCCGCGCACGCCAGCCCGCCTTCTCCAGCTGGACGCCGCCGCCCCGGCGGATCCGCGCGACCTGCTCGCCGTCGATCTCACGCGGCCCCTGCTGCCAGAAGCCGAAGACGCTGAGCTCGTCCCGGTGCGTCTCCTCGCGCTCGCCCCAGACGAAGGGCGCCCAGACCAGCCGCGCCGTCAGGTCCTTGTCGTCGTCCATCTCCAGCGTGCCCATCCGACCGTTGGAGAGCATCGCGGCGTAGGAGATGGCGCCGCTGCCGACCTCGAAGCTGTCGAAGACCTGCACGCCGAGGTCGCGGAAGCCGCTGGCGCCCGAGGTGTAGACGCCCGCCACGCTGCTGCTCTCCAGCAAGAGCTGGCTGGTCGCGCTGGAGAAGTTCACGAACTCCGCCGCGAGCGGGTTCATCTCCAGCGCCTCCTCGCCCAGCGGCAGCTTGAACTGGCCGACGCGGATCCGGGCGCCCGGAATGTACGAGAAGGTGATGGAGGCGTCGGTCAGGACGACCGGGTCGAGGCGGGTGAGCTGGTTGTCCCCCAGCTCGGCCGCCAGCATCCAGGCGACCCGACCGTCTGTCTTGGGGATGGCGCCGCGCAGCCCCGCGCGGGCCCGGCGGATCGAGAGGCCCCAGGTGGCGTCTCCCGTGCCGACCCGGTTGAAGCTGGCGCGCTCCCCGTTGAAGGCTTGCAGGCTCTCGGCGCTCAGTCCGTCGACCGGCGAGCCGAAGGCGACGCCCTCGCCCAGCGCCTGGACGAAGCCCCAGGGGCGCACCGGGGCCGGATCCGCGGCCAGCTCGGTGCCCTGCAGCATCAGCCAGTCGGCGGCGGCGGCCGTCGGGATCAGGAACCACATGGGGAGCACCCTCAGTACCGCGCGTCGCGGGGCTTGCCGCCGTCGGGCCAGTCCGCGGCCTTGCGGGCGAAGTCTGGCCGGGGCTTGGTGATGAAGTAGGCGGCCACGTCGTAGGCTTCCTGGTCGCTCAGCGTGCCGCCCTGGCCCAGGGGCATGTTCCATTTGACGAAGGCAGCGGCCGTGTCCAGGCGCGACATGCCCGCACCGATGTTGTAGGAGTGATCCCCCCACAGGGCCGGGTACAGGTAGCCCCCGTCGGGCGTCTCCAGCCCGGCGCCCTCGGCGCCATGGCAGGCGCTGCACTTCTGTCCGTACACCAGCGCTCCGTGGTCCGGGTCCGGCGTCGGGGCATCCTTGATGCGCGCGAAGCCGCGACCCTCGATCGGCACGCCGCTGGGGACGCCCTGCGACAGCCAGGTCATGTAGGCGATGATCGCGGTCATGTCGGCGCTGTCCGGCGCCAGCGGGGTCCCGTTCATGCTCCGCTCGAAGCAGTCGTTCACCCGGTCCTGAAGCACATTGACCTTGGCGTTTCGAGTCCGGAACTCGGGGAAGACCCCCGTGATCCCGATCCAGGGCCCGGCGTTGGCCACCGTGCCGCCCTGGAGATGGCAGCTCGTACAGTGCAGGCCGTTGCCCACATTGTCGGGCAGCTCTTCACGGGTGCGGCTGACCAGCAGCTGGCCCCGGCGGACGGCGTCGCCCACGGGCCCCTCGGGGATCGTCGCCAGGTCCGGCACGACCAGGGGCCAGCGCTCCGGGGCCCCCGCCTGCGTCGTGTCCACGACCGCCTTGGCAGGCGCCGCTGGCGGCTCGACGGGAGCAGGCGCCGGCGTGGGGGCCTGGGGCTGGCAGCCGGCGAGTCCGGCTCCCAGCGTGAGGACCAGGGTGGCCAGCGGCCCGTAGACGTTCAGATTGCGCATCGCTGCTCCCACGGTGTGAACTCAGCCCTGGACGACGGCTTCGCGGCCGCACTGCCGGTTGGCCGGCACGGCCCGCGCGATCTGCTTGGGGAAAGCCAGCTTCAGGTTGGACATGATCTCGATGAACTCCTCGCGCGTCTTGCCGCCGCCAAGCCGGGCGTTCGTCGCCAGCTCCTCCTGGACCGTCGAGACCGTCCGGCCCTTGTAGTCGTGACCGGGGTAGACCAGGGTGTCCGACGGCAGGCTCAGGATCTGGCCGTGAACGCTGTCGTACAGCGTGCCGGAGTCCCCCTGCTGGAAGTCGGTGCGCCCGCAGCCGCCGATCAGCAGCGCGTCGCCGGTGAAGACCCGGTCCTCGCCGACATAGGCCACGCAGCCGCTGGTGTGCCCGGGGGTCTCGCGGACCTCCAGCTCGATGGCCCCCACCTGGATCCGATCGCCGTGCTTGACCGGCACGTCGGCGCAGGCGGCGCCGCCGTCCTGGTGGACCACCGTGCGGCTGCCGAAGCGCTCGCGCAGGGCAGCCCCCGCGGTCACATGGTCGGCGTGCACATGGGTCTCCAGCGTGAGCTCCAGGCTGAGGTCCAGCTCGGCCAGCAGCCGGGCGTAGGTCTCCACCTCCTCGACCACCGGGTCGATCAGCAGCGCCTTGCGGCTGACCGGATCGGCGAGGAGGTAGGTGTAGGTCGAAGAGACAGGCTCGAAGAGCTGACGGAAGATCATGAGAGGCTCCTGGGGGTGATGCCAGCGGTAGAAGCAAGGCCCGTGCCAGCCCAGAAGAGGCCCCTCGCCGCCCCTGGGAGCCCCACCTTGTTTCACAAGCGCGAAACCGTTGCGTTATGTTTCAAAAATGGAACAGACCCTGAACCTGGAGAGCTGGCTGCGGCGCAACGGCGTCGGCGAGACCTTCCGCGCCCTGGCCGAGCTGCTGCCCGACGCGGCCGTCATCGTGACCGACGCCGAGCGCCGCGTCCTGCACTGGACCCCCGAGGCCGAGCGCCTCTTCGGCCACGCCAGCCAGGCGGTCGCCGGCCTGCCCTGCCCCGACGGCGTGGTCTGCGACGACGACGGGCCCCGGCCGTATGGAGCAGCCGTCCGCGTCGCCCGGACCGACGGCAGCGTCGTCCACGTCCGCCACTACACCCGGCTCTTCTCCGACGCCTCCGGCCCCACCGGCGCCATCCACCTGCTCGTGCTGGACCCCTCCGGCCACGCCCCCCTGCCGCCGCCGACCTCGACCCCAGACCTGACCGACTTCCACGGCCTCGTCACCCGCGACCCGGCCATGCTGCAGGTCATCCAGGTCATCCGCAACGTCGCCGAGACCGACACCACCGTGCTGGTGCGCGGCGAGAGCGGCACCGGCAAGGAGCTGGTGGCGCGGGCGATCCACCAGGAGAGCCGCCGCCGCCGCGGGCCCTTCATCGCCGTCAACTGCGCCGCCTTCACCCCGACCCTGCTGGAGAGCGAGCTCTTCGGCCAC
>DDSR01000424.1 GCA_002343455.1 Deltaproteobacteria bacterium UBA2385
ACCCGCGCCGTCGCCGTGTAGTCGCCTGGGGCTTCTGTGTAGACTGGGCGCATGTTCGCCTTCCTCGCCCTGCTGTCCCTCGCTCGCGCCGAGTGCCCCACCCAGGCCGCGCCTCTCCCCGACTGGCCCGACGGCAGCGCCCGCGCCGACGCCGCCTCGGCCGAGATCGCCGCCCTGGAGCAGTGGCTCTTCCCGCCCGAGCTGGACCGCGCCGACAAGGAGCGACGTGGCGTGCGCACCGACGGGGTGGTGCTGATCCACCGGGGCGAGGTGGTCTACGAGCGCTACGGGCCCGGCTGGAGCGCCGATCGGCCCCACCTCGCCTGGTCGGTCAGCAAGAGCTTCATGGGGGCCCTGGCGGGCATGGCGGTGCACCGCGGCCTGCTGCGGGTCGAGGACAGCGTCTGCGCACACCTGTCCGAGCTGCCCGAGGCCTCCTGCGCAATCACGGTCGAGCACCTGCTGGGCTTCTCCAGCGGGCTGGACTGGCGCGAGACCTACGAGGGCGAGTCGCCGACCTCCTCCTCGGTGCTGGCGATGCTCTACGGCGAGGGGCGCGGCGATATGGCCCGCTTCGTCCTCTCCCACCCGCTGCGCTACCCGGCCGGCAGCGCCTATCAGTACAGCTCGGGGGACAGCAACGCGCTCTCGGCGGTGGTGGGCGCGGTCCTGGAGCCCGTCGGCGGCGAGCGCTACCCCTGGACGATGCTGCTGGACCCGCTGGGCTTCCGCGGCGCGGTCTGGGAGCGCGACGGCGCCGGCACCTACGTCGGCAGCTCCTACCTCTACGCCCGGCCCAGGGATCTGGGCCGCTTCGGGCAGCTCCTCCTCCAGGACGGCTGCTGGGCAGGGGAGCGCCTGCTGCCCGAGGGCTGGGTGGCCTGGGCCAGCGAGGTCAACTCCGCCCAGCGTTCCCGGCCGCTGGACTTCGTGGTCGGCGACCCGGTCCAGGGCCGCCAGCTCTGGCTGAACAGGGCCCTGCCCGAGCAGGGGGCGCCGACCCGGCCCTGGCCCTCGGCGCCGGAGGACACCGTCGCCGCGCTCGGCCACTGGCGGCAGGCGATCTACATCATCCCCTCGCTGAACCTGGTCGCCGTGCGCACCGGGGACGACCGCGACGAGAGCTACACCCACGACGCCTTCCTGGCCCGCGCCGTCGACGTGGCTCGGCGACTGGAGCTGCCATGATCCTGCTGCTGGCCTTGCTGAGCTGCGGGAGCTCCGAGACCCGCCGCTACGACAGCTCCCTGCTGCACCTGGGCACCGGCTACAACGCCAAGATGGCCTGCAGCTGCATGTTCGTGATGGGAGGCACGGAGGAGGAGTGCGAGGAGTGGCTGCGGGTCAGCCCCGACGTGGCCCGCTTCCGCGTCGACACCGAGGCGAAGACGGTGCGCTCCACGGCGCTGGGCGGCTGGGCGACGACGGCCCGCTGGGTGGACGAGCAGGTCGGCTGCACGGTGGACTGAGGGCTCAACCCCCGCCCCGCTCGTGGCGCACCGCCTCCACCCTGTGGCCGTCGGGATCCCGCACGAAGGCGGCGTAGTAGCCAGGGTTGTAGTGCTCGCGCACCCCCGGAGGCCCGTCGTCGGTGCCACCGGACGCCACCGCGGCGGCGTGGAAGCGTTGAACTGCCTCGCGGTCGGCGGCGGCGAAGGCGAGGTGGAAGTCGGCGGTCCGCGGGCTCTGGTCGGACCTCACCTGCAGGATCGCGAAGGGAGGCTCGGTGGCGTGACCCGGAGGTCCGTAGCAGACGTGGCGGGCCCCCGCCGACAGCCGCACGAAGCCCAGGGGCGCCAGCACCGCGTCGTAGAAGCGGCCCGAGCGCTCGAGGTCGGTGACCCCGATGGAGAGGTGGTCGAACATGGGGAGATTGAAGCACGGCGAGAGGGGTGCCGGCGAGGCCCCCCTCCGGCCCTTCGGGCCACGTCCCCCCGCGAGCCGGGGGAGGGTTGATTTGCTCTCACCCTCCCCACGCTTGCGGAGGTGGGGCGTCCTGCCCCAGCCCCCCCCGCTGTTTCTGGATATCCCTCCGGCGCGGAGGGAGGGATATGGGCCTGCTCGACTGGATCATGCAGCGACTGCGGGGCGCGCCTGCCACGGCGGAGGGCGAGGGTGAGACCTCGGTCGAGGCAGGCTGGGGCGATCTCGACGAGGCTGAGGAGTCGCCTCCCGAGGTCCACCTCACGAAGCGCGAGCGCAAGGCGGCGCGGGCCAAGGGCAAGGTCAAGCCCAAGGAGCGCCCGCCGGTGGAGCCGAGCTCCGAGCCGCCGTCCCCGCCGATCGCCGCCGAGGCCGCTCCCCCGCCGCGTAAGAAGCGCAAGCAGCGCAAGGGGATCGGGTCAAGCGAGGTCCTTCCCCCGGTCGCACCGCGCCGCGACCCCCCGAGGGCCCAAGCGGAGCCGAAGGCGCTCGTTCCCAAGGCGGCGCAGGAGCCCCTGCCTCCGAGAGAGCCCCTGCCTCCGAGAGAGCCCCTGCCTCCGAGAGAGCCCCTGCCTCCGAGAGAGCGGCGCGCGCGGGAGCCGCTCCCGCCCCCCGCTCCCCGGCGAGACGAGGACACGCTGGCCTGGGTCGTGCTCCCCAAGGTCCAGGCGGCGCTGGCCGAGGCCGACGCCGTCCTCGCCGCGCCGGCCCTGCCCGACCCGGCCGCGGAGCGCCAGCGCCTGCGCCGGGCCGGCTCCCAGCTCGACCTGGCCTGGCAACGCCTCCAGCCCCTGCCCGAGGGGCGGGCCGAGGAGCTCGAAGCCGAGCGCGCCCGCCGCGAGCAGGCCCTGCGCCAGGCCATCGCCGCCCTGCCCGACCCCCGGCAGGCCGAGGATCAGGCGGCGATCCAGGTCCGCCTCGACATGCTGGCCGAGGCGCTGGCCCTGGCGAGCCACCCCGAGCTGCGGGTCGCCCTCGACCGGGCACAGGCCCTCCAGCAGCAGTGGCGGGCCGCCGGCCGCCCGCCCCGCGGCGCCCCCGAGGACCTCTACCCTCGCTTCAAGGCCGCCATCGACGCCGTCTTCGCGCGGCGCCAGGTCGAGCGCGACGAGCGGCTGCAGAGGCTGGAGTCCATCGTCGCCCAGGCCGAGGTCCTGGTCCGCAGCCCCGATGCCGCCCGCGCGGCCGAGGCCATCAAGCGCCTGCAGGAGCGGTGGAAGAGCACCGGCGGCCTCCGCGGGCCCGAGGGCGACGCGCTCTGGGCCCGCTTCCGCGCCGCCGCCGACGCCGTCTTCGCCGCCCGCCGGGCCGCCGACGAGGAGCAGCACGCCCGCGGGCTCGCCGCGCGCCAGGCGCTGATCGCGGAGGCCCTCGCCCGCGCCGAGGACGAGCCCGCCGACCCCGAGGAGGTGGTGGCCGAGCTGCACAAGCGCTGGAAGCGGCTGGGCCCCGTGCCTCGGGCGGTCGGCGACGCCCTCTGGGCCGACTTCCGCGAGGCCTGCGACCGCCTGCTCCGCCCGCCCTCTGCCGACCCCGCCCTGCTCGGCCAGGACGAGGGCGCGCTGCGGTTCTCCCCCTTCGCCGCCCTGGCGCCGTCGGAGGGGCGCGCGGGACGACCGCCCAAGTCGGAGTGACGGTCGACGGAGGGCTCAGCCCGGGCTCAGCACGCCGTCGTACAGGGCGTCGACCTCGACCTCGACCTCGAAGGCGCTCAGCGGCAGGCGCTCGCCGGGACCGTGGACCGAGAGGATCCACCGTCCACGGTCGGCGCGGGTGTAGAGCTCGGCCCGGACCTGGTCCTGGCTGAGCAGGAGGTAGTGGCGCAGGCTCTCCAGGCTGCGGTACTCGGCGAACTTCTGTCCCCGGTCCGATGCCTCGGTCGCGGGGGAGAGCACCTCGACCAGCAGGCTGGGGTTGGTGATGGCGTCGGGATCGGCCTCGTCGGTCTGGACGGGGCCGCAGACGACGCTGCCGTCGGGGTAGCGGGCGTTGCCGAAGAGCGGGACGCGCAGGCGGGCTTCGGAGCCGAAGACGCGGCAGGATCGGCCTCGTAGGGCGTCGTGGAGCACGATCACCAAGCTGGTTGAGAGCATGGCATGCGCCAGGCTCCCCCCGGTCATCGCGAGCACGACCCCGTCCACCAGCTCGAGTTTGTGCTCGGAGCCCTCCTGCAAGGCGAGGTAGGCCTGGTAGCCGGTGCGCTGCTCGGAGGGCGCGGCCATGGGGCCTCCTTGAGGCCAGCATAGCGCAGCGCGCTCAGCCTGCGTGCGAGACGAAGGGCCGCGAGGGGTGGGTGGCGACGAGGCTGGGGCGCTCCTGGTGGGCGGCCAGGAACTCGGCGAAGGCGGGGACCTGCTCGACCGGGCGCACCTCGCGGAAGCGCAGCCAGTCCAGGGTGCAGAACAGCGTCAGCTCCAGCGGGCCGAAGCCGCCGGCGGTCAGGGCGGCGTCGGCGTCGAGGAAGGTGTCGCCATGGAGCTGGCTGGCGACCCAGGCCAGGGCCGCGTCGACCCGCTCGTTCTGCTTCTGCATGTAGGGGATGGAGTCGGTGTCCACGCCGTCGCGCCGCAGGTAGAAGACGTTGATGGCCGACTCCAGCGCGCCGACGATGGCGTGGTGGATGTTGGACTCGCGGACCGGGTCCTGGATCGCGCGAAAGGGGCCGGGGCCGGCGTGCTGCTGGAGGCTGCCGAGGATCGCCTCGGAGTCCCACTGGACCTGGCCGTCGGGGTACTGGACGACCGGGACCTTCCACAGCGGCGTGATGGCCCGGAGCCGGGCCTGCCCGTCGGCCTGGAAGACGTCGACGGCGTCGAAGGGGAGGTCCAGCTCCAGGCAGCTGACCCGCACGCGGCGGACGAAGGGAGAGGTGGGGCTGCCGTAGAGGATCATCGCGACTCCGGGGTTCGGCGGCGCTGGTAACCGTCGACTGGATCCGGCGCCTCGCGGGGAGCCGGCACCGGGGGGGGAGGGGCTTGCGGCGGCCCTGCCTGGGCGTGGCAGGGCTGGATGCCGTCGGCGGGCTGCATGGCCGGCCCGAGGTCGACCTCCAGGTTGTGCGCGCCGACCAGGAGCGCCGTCAGCAGCCCGGCGACGCCGAGGAGCATGCGCGTCGGGCGAGGCCAGGGGCTGCGCTCGGCCAGCGAGGAGGCCCCGACTGCGGCGAGGATCACGGCGCAGGTCAGCGCGCCCAGGTAGTACTCGTAGTTGGCCGGCTCGAACCAGAAGGCGGTCGCCACCGAGAGCAGGGGCCAGCCGATCAGGGCGAGGCCCAGGGCTCGATCCCGGCGCGCGAGGGCGGCGGCGCCCACCAGGGCCAGCCCGGCGCCCAGCAGGCCGCCGAGCTGGGTGAGCTTCCAGGGCAGGCGCGAAGAGCCGGGGAAAGGCAGGGGCTCGCCCGACCAGCCGAGCCGGAAGCCGCAGCGCGGCGGGTTGTTGTAGACCCAGCTGCCGGCGAGGCCGCTGGAGGCCGCGACCCGCCAGGGCAGGTGCGGGGGCGCGCCCGGCACGAAGTGCGCGACCTCGCCCAGCAGCCAGGCGGTCGCTGCGCCGTGCCAGGCGTCGCCGCGCTGCATGCTGCGGGCCATCACCGCGCCATAGGGCAGGCCGATGCCCAGCGCCGCGACCAGCAGCAGGGCGCGGGCCTGCCGCCACCCGGCCAGGCTGGCCCCCAGCAGCAGGGACGGGAGCCCCAGCACCATGGTCTTGTGGAGCAGGACCGCTAGGGCGTGCAGGGCCCCGCTCCAGGCCGGGCGGGCCGCCGCCGCGACGCCGCCGGTCCGCGTCGGGGCGGTCAGCGCCGGGCCGGTCAGCGCCAGCACCGCCGCCAGCTGCAGCGCGACGGGGAGGGCGTGGACCTCGGCGGTGGTGGAGAGCGACCACCAGCCGTAGCTGGTCGCCAGCAGGGCCATCGCGGCGGCCGTCAGGCCCGCTGCGGCTCCGGCCCGACGGGCGAGGGCGCCGGCCAGGGCGATCCCCAGGCCTCCGCAGAGGGCGTTGAGCCCCGAGAGCCAGAGCAGGGGCTGGACCTGGGGCGCCAGCGCGGACAGTGGCTGGAGGGCCAGCCAGCCCAGCGCATGGTGCAGTAGGTGCTGCGGGTGCGGGTGGCCCAGCACGGAGAGATCGGTGTAGGCGAGCGCGTCGGCCCCCTGGGTGTGACCCAGGGTGAGCAGGTACAGCAGGGAGGCCCCCGCCCCCGCCCCCAGCAGGGGCCCCAGGCGCCTGAGGCTCACGGCGGGCTACTCCGGGCCGCGGTTGAGGGCGTACAGATCGTCGATGAGCGAGAGGTGGCCGATGGCCCGGTAGCCCTGCCCGTCCTTCTCCCAGCGCACGAACCAGGCTTCCTCGCCGTCGGGGGTCACCTCTCGAACGGCCCCGTCCTGGCCGTAGCCCTGGATGGTGTTGCCGTTGCGCAGGCGCAGGGCCTCGCCGAGCTGGGTGGCCCAGGTGTCGGTCGACTGGTAGTACCAGCCGCGGGTCAGGGTCCGGCTGCTGTCGTCCACGGTGTACTCGGCGGCGAACTGCCTGCCCGAGACGCCGGGCTCGTGGGTGGAGACGAGGAGCGTGCCCTCGTCGGTGTAGTTGGGGAAGTGCTGGTAGTCGAAGGTCGAACGGACCGGCGAGAAGGAGTATGGTTCGCCAACCGTGAGCTGGCCCATCTGGCGGACCGGCTGCCCGGTGCCCAGGTCGATCTCGAAGACGGTGTTTGAATAGAACATCGAGGTCAGTACAGAGTTGTGGCGCTCTGTCCAGTTTGTCGCGTTCATGTAGCAGTTGGACGAGCCGATGCCCTCGGCGCTCATCCAGGCCGCGCAGTCCCAGATGGTCGAGACGGTGCCGTCGGCGTCGATCTGCATCAAGGCCACGCCACGGCTGGATCGTCTCTCGTAGAAGAAGCTGCCGTCCGGTCCCTCGCCCACCGCCTGGCCCAGCTCGGCGAGCTCGGTGCGCTGGGTCCATCGTCCGTCCAGCGTGCGACGGACCGCGTGGGGGGAGTCGCCTCCGAAGCCGAAGATGTCGGAGGCCTCAGCCCAGATGTGGGTCCCGTCCAGGGCCACGCTCGGGTAGAAGGTGATCATGCCGGCCGGGGTCTCGTCGTACCAGACGATCCGACCCTGGCGATCGAAGATCAACACCTGGTAGGGCCCCTCGAAGGTGTATCGATCCCCCGACGCGAGGCTGATCATCGCGTAGGGCGCGGCGTCGGCCAGCTCGGGCTCCCAGGCGTCGACGATGGGGAGGAGCAGGTCGGCGGGCAGCGCGCCAGTCTCCTCGCTCTGGATGTCGCTGCGCGCCTCCTCGCCGCCATTGACCTCGACGAGGCGGGCTTCGACCGTGGTCCGCTCGGGGATCCCCAGGATCACGGCGCTGGTGGGGGAGACGGCCGGCGCGACGAGCCAGTCCTCGCCCTCGAAGCGGTACTCGATGAAGCTGAGGCTGGCCTCGCTGGCGGGCCAGGAGGCGTGCAGCATGGTCACGATCTGCGTGTCCACCTCCAGGACGAGGCCCTCGATGGGGGCCCCTCCATCGGCGCTGCCCCCGTCGCTGCCTCCCCCGTCGCTGCCTCCCCCGTCGCTGCCTCCCCCGTCGCTGCCTCCCCCGTCGCTGCCTCCCCCGTCGGTGC
>DDSR01000410.1:0-4436 GCA_002343455.1 Deltaproteobacteria bacterium UBA2385
AGGCGCAATGTTAGCGCCTATGCCCCCAACCCCCGCGTCCCCCAGGTCGCCGAGGCGCCCGGGGGCTGCGTTGTTTCGTGGTCCGGTGGAGGCGCCTCAGCGCCATGGGGAACCAACCGGTGAAACGTCACCGACCTGTCGTCGGATGGTGGCCCGGACTTCCCCAGGTCGGGTCTGGGGAGACCGACGCGGCCGGTTGGGCGCCGGATCTCGGCCACCCGAGCACCATTCGTCAGCGGCCGGGTGGACGCAGCTCAGGGGTGATCAGGCCAGATGCGGACAATTCGGTATTCTTCGATTCTCAGAGGGCAGGAATGTCCGCCTTCGTAGGTGAGAAGCGCCCGGGTGGGTCGTATTGAACTCTCGGAGACACCAATTACCAGTCTTCCTGGGCTGATTGTTCGCCCGTCGCCACCAATGGCGGACATTCGGACCCTCTGTGATTCGAAGAGCGCGAGAATGTCCGCCCCTGCCCGACCGGCGACGGAGCTCCGTCGCTCCGGCACCCTCTGGGTTCCGTCTGGGCCGCTTCCCGCCCTGGTACGGCCCTTGCTGAGAGCGGCCGCATGCCCCTTTCCTGGCAGATCATCCTCCGAGCCGAGGACAACCGCGTCCTCGCGCCCGACCTCGCCGCCCGACGCAACTGGTCGGCGACCATCGCCCGCGTCGGCAGACCGTGGCCGCTGCTCGCCCATGGCCTGGCCGACACCCATGGCCACCTGCTCCTGGTCGGAGAGAGGGAGGTCGCGGGGCTCGCCGCCCGCTGCCTGGGCCGGGCTCTCCGCGTCGCCCTCTGCCCCGACCACGCCTGGGAGCCCGCCCGTCTCCGACCCGTTCACGATCAGGCCCACCTCAGCAACACCTTCCGCTACGTCCTCGACCAGCAGCAGCACCACCGGCTCCCTGGCGATGACCACGCCGAGGGCTGCGCGCTGCCCGACCTCGTCGGACTGCGCCCGGCGGGGGCCTGGATGGCCGACAATTGCAGGCGGCACCTGCCTCGCCTCAGCCTGGAGACGCTGGCCTCCAGGCTCCGTTCGAGTCTCACCCCGAAGGATGCCCGCCCCCTGTCGAGCTTGCCCCTCGCCGTTGAGGCCGCCACCTACGGCCGCAGCGCACCGGGGGCCCGGCTCGCTGCCGTACACCTCGCCGTTGGCGCCTCCACGGGCGACCTGGCCGCCGCGCTAAGGCTCTGCGCGCGTCAGGTCCGCAGGCATCGCACCTTGGAGCCCGAACCCGCCTGGGTGAGCGCCGTCAGCGGCTGGTGGACGCTGCTCTCTCCCCGCCACGCGTTACCTCCCGCGCCCGCCGGGTGAACGCCAGCAGCGAGAGCCCCAGCGCCATCAACCCCGCCACCGGGTAGATCCCGGGCGCCTGCGCGGGCCAGGTCAGCAGCGCCGGAATGACCAGCACCAGCGGAATGGCCGACAGCGCCAGCCAGCGCTCGGTGGTCAGGGAGAGCATCAGAAAGCCGAGCCCGTAGATCAGGCAGTCCGAGACGAGCACGCTGTGCGGCGGTAGGCCGACCAGCATGCCCGCGGCTCGGCTGGACAACGAGGTGAGGGTCATCATGACGGCGCCCAGCATCAGGGCCTTGGAGGCCCGGGTGGCCAGCACCCGCTGGCGGAAGGGCACGATGCCCAGGACCACCGCCGCCACCGTCAGCAGGCCGAGCCCGAACAGATCGCGGGTGCCGATCTGCTCCGGCGGCTTGGCGAAGGCCACGCCCAGCATCATGGCGGCGATCAGGGCCAGGGAGGCGATGCCGACGCTACGTCGCTCGCGGGCGGCGACATGCAGGTCGAAGGCCTGACGCCCGGACTCCCGCCGCTCCTGGACCGCCCGGGCCTCCCGCAGGCGGCGCTCCCACTCCGGAAGGACCGCCGGGTCCAGCTCGGGCAGCAGCGACTCGACTGCGGACAGCTCCCCCATGGTGAGCTTCCAGGGCAGGTAGACCTCCAGGACCCTGGCTTGACCCTCCTTCGCCTCCGGGCAGTCCGGCCAGATCTGCAGCGCGGCCCGGAAGCCGAAGCGGCACTCGGCGAAGAGGGCGTCGGCGCGCGCCTCGGAGCCCTGGACGGCCGCCTCCAAGGCGGGCAGGTTCGAGGCGGCGGTCGCGGCGAGCGCCTGGGCCGCGCGGTGCTCCCGGACGTCCATCACCCCTTCGGCGAAGGCCTGGACGCTGGGGAAACGATCCGCGGGATCGCGGGCGCAGGCGCGATTCAGGACCTGGGCCAGCTCGGCGGGGACCTCGGCACCGTACTCGAACGGGCCGGCCTCCCAGGCGTCCAGCAGCACCTCGCGGAGGCCGCGGCCGCTGTTCCGGGGCCGCCCGGTGAGGGCCATGTGCAGGGTCGCCCCCAGCAGGAAGACATCGGTCTCGGGGCCCAGGGGGCTGCCGGTCCGCACCATCTCAGGGGCCATGAACTGCGGGGTGCCGACGATCTCCTCGGTGCGGGCGCCCTGTGCCGGACAGGAGCAGCCCCAGTCCATCAGGTAGACCTCGCCGAAGGAGCCGACCATCACGTTGTCGGGCTTGAGGTCGCGGTGCAGCAGGCCACGCGAGTGTGCGAAACGAAGCGCGTCACAGACGGCCAGGAAGATGCGCAGCTCGCGGTCGAGGTCCCGGCCCCGACGCAGCAGGGCGCTCCAGGCCTCCCCGGCGACCTTCTTCATCACGAGGATCGGCGCGCCATCGGGCCCCCGGCCCAGGCTGTGGACGGGTACGATGTTGGGGTGGTCGAGCGCCGCCAGGATCCGGGCCTCGGCGACCAGCGAGCCCCGGGCCCGTGGTCCAGCCTCGGGCCGCACCCGCTTCAAGGCGACCGTGCGCTCCAGCACCGAGTCATGGGCCTCGTGGACCCGGCCCATCCCGCCTTCGCCCAGCAGCTCGCCCTCGACCAGGGCGTGCTCCCCCGCCAGGGAGAGGCTGGGCAGCAGGCCGGTGTCGGGGTCCAGGCTGGCCAGCCGCCGGTGCAAGGTCGAGTCGACGGGCGCGTCGGAGGGCACGCCGTCCAGGGAGGGCGTGAGGTCGAAGGTGGCGGAGGCGTCGAAGCGAAAGGTGGACACGGGGCTGCATTCTACGCCATCGTGGGTGTACGGTTTGGCTCTGGAGGTCCCATGACCAGCGCACCCCGACTCGCCCCGCTCCTGCTCCTGGTCGCCTGCCAGCAGGAGGGTCTCCGCGCTCTCACAGAGGCCCGAGCCCAGGCGGCCCGGGAGCTGGCCGAGGGGCCGACGCTCTTCGGAGCCATGGACGACGACCAGATCGGCTGGGCCCTCAGCATGGGGGGCGACCTGGACGGTGACGGCTACGACGACCTGGCGATGGGGATCGATCGGGGCTTCAGCGGTGTCGGAGCGGCGACGATCGTACCGGGCTCGGCAACAGGACCGGACCAGGAGCGGGCGCTGCTCATCGAATCAGAGGACGGCGACATCAACCTCGGCTCTGCCCTCAGCATCGTTCAGGACGTCAATGGCGACGGCTACGATGACCTGGTCATCGGAGCGTATACGACCGAGGTGGGCGGGCAGCTGAGGGTGCACTTCGGTGGAGCGGGTGGAGTGGCGGTAGAGCCCGACCAGGTGCTCACCGGGGCCGAGATCCGAGGCGAGGGCGAGTGGTCCTTCGGGTACCAGGTCTTCTCGGCCGGGGATGTCGACGGCGATGGCCATGGCGACCTGCTGATCGTCGGCTCCGTCGGGGAGGTCAGCTGGAAGGCGGGCGTGGCGGTCCTGTCCCTGCTGCGCGGATCGGACGAGGGGCTCGTGGCCGAGCCTGTGGGGAGCTGGCGCAGCTCCGGCACCGGCTCGGACTCCTTTGGAGCCAGCCTGGCCGTGGGCGACCTGGACGGCGACGGGCTGCCCGAGCTCGTCGTCGGGGCTCCGGACTCCTGGGAGGGCGGGGGCGCCGGCTCCCAGGGCAGGGTGGAGATCTACCGGGGCGTGGAGGGAGGCTTTGAAGCCGAGCCCGCGCTGGTCCTGTGGGGAGTGGCGGAGGAGATGACGGGCCTGGGCTACAGCCTGGCCATCCCCGGTGATCTGGACGGCGACGGCTACAACGACCTCGCGATCGGAGGCACCATCGGCCACGACAACAAGGGCGGGGTCTATCTCTACCGAGGCTCAGAGGACCTGGTCGAGACCAGCCCCTTCCAGACGCTCCTGGGGGAGACCCCTGTCGACCAGGTGGGCTACAGCCTCATCGGGCCGGGCGATCTCGATGGCGACGGGTACTCCGACCTGGTCGCCGGCGCCCCGACCTGGAATTTCGGCGGCAGCACTCGACCCACCTACCTCTGCCTCGGTGCGGCGCTCGCCATCTTCGGCGCCGGTGGCGGACCGGACCTCGACGACAGGCTGCTCCTGTCCGGCGTTGACGATGTCGCGTACTTCGGCGCGGCGCTGGCGGCGGGCGACATCAACGGGGACGG
>DDSR01000410.1:4542-4747 GCA_002343455.1 Deltaproteobacteria bacterium UBA2385
CCGGAGCCCGAACCGGAGCCCGAAGACGGAGGCAGCGACCACGAAGCCGACGGCGACAGCAAGGGCCAGTCGGGCTGCTGCCAGGCCAGCCCCGGAGCCCCGGGCCTGCTGATGGCCCTCGCCCCGCTGCTCCTGCTTCGTCGGCGCCGTGAGGCCTGAGGGCGCTCAGCCCCGCACCACCAACCCCGGCCGCGCCCCCGAGCCC
>DDSR01000439.1:0-15119 GCA_002343455.1 Deltaproteobacteria bacterium UBA2385
ATGCGCTACCATCCGCCCATGTCCCCTCACCTGCTGCTGGTGCTGCTCCTCATCCTTGCTTCCGCCTGCGCGCCTGCCTGCGCCTTGAGCACAAGCAGCGACGCCGTCGCCGCAGAGTTGGAGGAGCCTTGGACGCAGTCAGCTCAGGGCTGGGGCGAGGAGGTCCAGTTCGCCTACGCTTCTGCCCTTGCGGAAGAGGAGGAGGCCCTGCTCTCCTGGGTCGAGAGCACCTGGCCAACCGCACCCTGAGCAGTCCGACCCCGCCAGAACCCCGGCTCGACGCTGACCTGGCCGACGAGCGAGGGGACGGGCTGAGGCGGACGCCACAAAAGTCGGCAGGCGAGGACGCGCCTCGCGACTCTTGTGGCGTTGGCCCCCTCTGGCCCTCCGGCACCATCCGGCCCTCCGGCCGCCCTCCCTTCGGGCCCTCCGACCCCCATTGCGGATGTCACCGACTCGCCATCTTGCCCCTCCGCCCCTCGCGATACCGGCGCGTCCATGCAGTCCTGGCACCTCACCTTCCCGGCCCGTGGTCGGCTCGCGCTCTTCCCGACGGAGGCCCTCCGCCGCCAGGCCCTTCATCGCCTCGCCCCGACGGTCACGGACCGGGCTCTGCTCTTCTGCCTGGTCGACGACCACGTCCACCTCGTCTTGCGAGCGGAGCGGGCTGAGGCCGGTCGCATAGGGCAAGCGGTGCTCTTCGCCCTGCGGGCGGTGGCACCTCACCTCCAACGCGCCCACATCCGCCCGGTCGAGGGTCGGTCGCACCTCCTCTGGCGGGTGCGCTACTGTTTGCAGCAGCCCTCCCACCACGGCCTCCAGACCCACCCCGCACTGTACAGCGGATCCTGCCTGCCGGACCTGCTGGGTGCCCGCCTCCTGCCGGGCCTGCGGCTTTGTCTGCACGAGGAGCTACCGCGACTGCGGGCAGGCGAGCTGCTCTCCCATGTCGGGCTATCCGAGGTCGGGCTATCCGAGGACCCGCTGGTAGAGCCCGATGAGGCCGAACTTCGAGGAGTCGGCTTTCATAGCTTGATGGAGGTCAGCGCGGCGGCCCTGGCCCTCGACCTGCCTCTCGCGGGACATGGCCCGCTGGCGGTAGCCGCCCGGATCGCGGTCGTGCAGCTCTCAGGCGCCAGCAACAAATCCCTGGGAGCCGAGCTGCAGGTGAGCAGGGAGACGCTTCGCCGCTACAGGTTGACCGACGTGCAGCCTGGCCTGCAGCGCGCCATCGGACGCCAGCTCGCGCTCCGACAGCGGATGGCGGAGTCCGCCGGCCTGGTGAGGGACGAGCCCGTGGTATACCGGTTGGCATCTGCCGCTTGAAACGGCCAGCCAGCAGGAGCAGAGACGGACCCTCTTGCGGGTCGCCAACGATCCTGGCGAGTTCACGGTAGGAGTACAACACATGACCACTTGAGTTCGGTGAGGTGCACCGCGGAGGCGTCCGGGATGCTCGCGACACTCACCTGTCTCAACCCGCGTTCCCTCCCTGCACCCCCCGATGGGCTACCATCCCGGTGTACCCCTCCCCCTCTGGCCCTCATGCACTCCCACCTCCTCCTCTCCCTCCTCCAACCCCTCCTGGCGTGCAGCGGCGACACGGCCGGAGAGCGAGTGGTGACCAAGAGCGGGATGGTGATGCGCGTGATCCCGCCCGGCAGCTTCACGATGGGCTGCACGCCGGGGGCCGGGGAGTGTTTCACCGACGAGAAGCCCACCCAGGCGGTCATCCTGACGGTGCCCTTCCTGCTCGGCGAGACCGAGGTGACGCAGGGCCAGTGGCAGGCGGTGATGGGGAGCAACCCATCGCACTTCGCGTCCTGCGGCCCGGACTGCCCTGTAGAGCAGGTGAGCTGGCTGGACGCGGTGGCCTTCGCCAACGCCTTGTCGGAGACGGAGGGGTTGGAGAGCTGCTACCGGGTCTCCGGGGAGGCCGTGACCTGGCCGAGGGGCCTGGCCTGCACCGGCTACCGGCTACCGACCGAGGCCGAGTGGGAGCACGCGGCGCGGGCGGGAGGGGACACGACCTATGCGGGCAGCGCCGACATCGCAGCCGTTGTATGGTACAGGGACACCTCGGAACGAACGCCCCACCCGGTTGGAGGGAAGAGGGCCAACGCCTGGGGCCTGCACGATATGAACGGTAATGTCTGGGAGTGGACCTGGGACGCCTTTCAACCGTTTTCGGGAGGCGGCACTGTGACTGACCCGATCGGGCCCGAGACGGGCCTCGAACGGTCCATCCGGGGCGGGGGCTTCGGCGACGGGAGCCGCGTCGTCCGGCTGGTGTTCCGCCGCCGGTTCTCGCCCGGCGGCCGCGGCTTCGACCTCGGCCTGCGGCTGGCGCGGACGAAACACTGAGCCGAGGGCTGCTCCGCTCGCTCACTCGGTCGGTCCCGGGGACAGGAACCCCTCACCCCACCAACGCCGCCAGCGCCCGCACCGTCGCCTGGTTTCGCCAGGTGCTGGTCAGTCCCAGGCAACGATCAAACCAGTCCGCCGTCAGCCGACTGCGCGCCGAGCCCCCGGGGTAGTGCGCGAAGACCTCGGCCCCCTGCACCACAAAACAGTCCGGCGGAGACCGAAGGGGATCCAGCGCCGCGACGCGCGCGGGATCCGGCTCCTGCGAGAGGAAGCCGACGTAGAGGTGCTTGTCCAGCGCGCCGGGGACCTGCAGCGGGTGCGCCTGGGCCAGTCGCCTCAGGTCCTGAGCCGAACGAACGATCACCGGCACGGCGAAGCCGAAGCGTGCGAGCAGCGCCGCTTCGAGCCGCGGGCCGAGATCGTCCCCGGGGCCCTCGACGACCGCGTTGCCGGACTGGATGTAGGTGCGGATCTCGCGGCAGCCGAGCGAGCTCAGCAGCTCTCGCAGCGCGGCCATCGGGACGCTGTGACGGCCACCGACGTTGATGCCGCGGAGGAGGAGGACCTGGGTGCTCATGGGGTGGTTCCTATCAAAAGAGTACGTTACTCCATCATCCTGATTGTCCGCCAACGCTGCGATCCCGTTCCCAGGCTGATCTCACTCAGGCACGCCTCTTGCTGTATCTCCGCCCCCACCCTCCCGCACCCAGGACCTCCTCATGAAGATCGCCGGACTCATCCTCATTGTCATGGGTATCCTCGGGCTCGTGTACGGAGGCGTCACCTTGGTCTACCCGGACAAGGTCGTGGACGCGGGCCCGATCGAGATCACGGTCGACAAGAAGAAGAGCCTCCCCCTCCCGCCGCTGCTTGGGGTTGTGTCGGTGGGCATCGGGATCGGGTTTCTCGCGATGGGGAGCAGGAAGTAGCCGCTCTCAGCGCAGCAGATCCCTGGCCCCCGCGGCGAACTCCCTCGGGACCCGGCCCGTGGCGGCGATCAGCTCGCCGGGGTCGGCGAGCTCGTCCTCGTCCACGGCGGCGATCAGGTTGGGATCGAAGTCCGGGTGGTACTTCGCGGCGGCCACGAACAGCGCCTTGGGAAGGTGCAGCAGGCGGGGGTTGGTGCCCGCCGCCCGGGCGATGGTCTGGACGATCTCGTCGAAGGCCAGGGGCTGGGGGCCGCCGGCGTCGAAGGCCCGTCGCGGGAGACCGGCGTCGAGCAGGGCCAGGATCGCGCCCGAGAGGTCGTCGACGTGCAGGGGCTGGCGGCGGTAGCGCCCGTCGCCGATGACGGGGACGACGGGGCTGCGGCGGACGAGGTCGGCGAGGGTGTGGAAGCTCTCGCGGTGTCTCGGGCGGTGGGTGGCGAGGCGAGGGCCGTAGGGTGCGCTGGGGCGGACGACGGCCCAGGGCAGCCCGCTGTCCGCGAGGCGCTGCTCGTCCTCGCGGCGGCTCTCGGCGTAGGGGGTGCTGCGGCTCCAGTGCACGACGGTGCTGGAGGCGTAGACGGTGGGCCGGCCGAGCTCCAGCACGGCGTCCATCATGCTGCGGTTGGTCTGGACGGCGGCCTGGGCCGGGTCGACGCCCTTGCCGCCGGGCTCCTGGATCTTGCAGGCGATGTGCACGACGGCGTCGGCCTCGACCTGGCGCAGGCGGGTCACGTCGCGCGGGCGGCGCAGATCGGCCCGCAGGCAGGTGATCCCGGGCAGGGAGAGGGGGGTGGCGTAGTGAACGGCGAAGACCTCGTGCTGCCGGGCCGCCAGCCGGCAGAAGTGGGCGCCAACGAAGCTCGATCCGCCGGTGACGAGCAGCCTCATCCATTGCCTCCGAGAGGCTCGCCTTTTAGCACGATCGGCGCCCCCCTCTCTCCCGGAACCGCCGATGTCTGCCTCTCCCTTTCGTGACGACCTCCTCTCCGGCCGCGTGGCCCTGGTGACCGGCGGCGGGACGGGCATCGGGCTCGCCACGGCTCGGGAGCTGGCCCGCCAGGGGGCGACGGTGGTGATCGCCTCGCGCAAGGCCGAGAACGTCTTGCCGGCGGCGGCGGGCCTCTCCGCCGAGCTGGGGCGCCCGGTCCACGGCCTGGTCCTGGACATCCGCGACCGGGAGCGCATCGCGGCGGCGGTGGGCGAGCTGCTCGAGACCCACGGCGGGATCGACATCCTGGTCAACAACGGCGGCGGGCAGTACCTCTCCTCGGCCGAGCAGATCAGCGCCCGGGGCTGGGACGCGGTCATCGCCACCAACCTGACGGGCACCTGGGAGCTGACCCGCGAGGTCGCCCGGCGCTCGATGCTGGCCCGGGGCGGCTCGGTGGTGAACGTGACGATGCTGACGGCCCGGGGCTTCCCGGGGATGGCGCACTCGGTGGCGGCGCGGGCCGGGGTCGAGGGCCTCACCCGCACCCTGGCGGTGGAGTGGGCGACGGCGGGGATCCGCGTGAACTGCGTGGCCCCCGGCATCATCGCCAGCAGCGGGCTGAACAACTACCCGGCGGGCCTGTCCCTGGGCCGCCAGATGCAGTCGACCATCCCGATGAAGCGCCTGGGGAGCTGCGAAGAGACGGCCTGGGCGATCGCCTTCCTGGCCGGACCGGTCGGCAGCTACATCACGGGCCAGACCCTGACGGTGGACGGCGGCCGCAGCCTGTGGGGCGATGGCTGGCCGATCCCCGATCCGGAAGAGCTGCCCGAGGTCGTGCTGCCGAAGAACCCCTGGGAGGAGTAGCCGCTACAGGCCTCCAGTGATGCCGAGGGCGACCACGGTGGCGTCGTCGGGCCCCTTGCGGCGGTGGACCTCGGCGACGACGCCGCGCACGAAGCGCTCGGGTTCGGCCTGGCAGCGCAGCCACCAGCCGGCCAACTCGGTGGGTCGCATCAGGCGGCTGACGCCGTCGGTGACCAGGACGTAGGCGTCGTCGGCCTGCACGGCCTCGCAGCGCACTTCGATCCGGTCGGAGACGACCGGGCCCATGCCCATGTAGGAGATGAGCTGGGCGCCGCGGCTCATCTCCTCGGACAAGGTGCTGACCCGGCCGGCCCTCACCCGAAAGATGCTGGAGTCGCCGATGTGCAGGGTGCAGGCCTGGTTGTGGCGCAGCCAGACAAGGGAGAGGGTGCAGGCGGCGTCCCCTCGCCCCCCCTCGCGCAGCTCCCAGTCGACCTCGCCGATCAGGCGCAGCAGATCGGTCAGGCCGAGCTCGAAGTCCTCGTGGAAGAGGCTGCGCAGGCGGCGGCAGGTGTGCTGGGCGGCCCAGCGGCCGCGGCGGGCGCTGCTGACCCCGTCGCAGACCGCGTAGAGGGCTCCGCCCTTGTTGGAGCGCACCATCAACCAGGCATCCTGGTTCTCGCTGTGGCTCAGGCCGCGGATCGACGCCGCCGACCCGCGCACATCGAGCAGGGTGATGGCTGGAAGCTCGATCACCCCTGGGCTCGACGCCTACGGAACGAGACCAGGGCCAACAGGGCCGGCAGGGCCAGCCAGGCGCCCGCACCGGCGCGGGAGGCGGAGCAGCCGCAGCCGCCCACCTCGGAGGGGATCACGGCGTTGCCCTCGCCGCCGGTGTCGTCGGGCTCGGGCTCGACCTCGGGCTCCAGGGCCCGACCGACCAGCAGGATCTCGCGGGTCGGCGTGCTGGGGTCGTTGCTGGTCAGGAGCAGGCTGGCCTCGAACTCGCCGGCGGTCTGCGGGTTGAAGCTGACGACCATGCCGTCCTCCTGCCCGGAGCCGGCCAGGAAGTAGTTCGGGTAGGCGCTGAAGTAGGTCGAGCCGGTCATCGCCGTGGCCCCCTCCAGGTCCAGCAGGCCGTCGTTGAACACGGCGAGGTTCAGGTTGCGCAGCTCGCCGATCTGCAGGTCGCCGAAGTCGTAGGACTCCAGGTCGGTGCGCATCACCGGCAGCGGGAAGGAGAGCGTGGTCGACGGGAAGTCCTGCACGAAGCTGGAGCTGGACAGGGTGATCGGCACGTCGAAGCGCACGACGCTGTAGGAGCCGAGCCAGCCGGCGTCGAGGAAGATCTCGGGGGTCAGGATCAGCGCCAGGGTGGCGTCCCAGGATGCCTGGAAGGTGGCCACCACCTCTTGCATGGCCTGACCGAGAGGCGCAAAGGTCAGGGTGCCCCAGGCCGAGGAGAGGTACTGGTCGGCGGTCTGCCAGCCCAGGCCCTCGAAGCCGATCACGGCCTGCGGGGCGAGGCTGGCGGTGAAGGTCAGGCCGACGCCGGCGAAGATGTCCAGCGAGTAGTTGATCAGCTCGGTGCCGACCTCGGTGCTGACCAGCTCGACCCGGTTGGTGGTGCTGTCGTCGAGCACGAAGGGGTCGAAGTCCAGCTCGCCCGCGACGTCGTTGAGGCTGCGGTTGTCGATGACCTCTTCCCAGGAGAGGCCGAAGACGTCGACCTTGATCGCCGTGGTCGCCTCCAGCCAGGTGTCGGCCACCAGCTCGCCGCTGCCGACCTCGGGCGTGAAGCCGAGGTTGAGGTCGGTCGGCCACCACAGGTCGGCGTCGCCCTCCATGACGACGTCGGTGCCGCCCTCGCCCAGGATCGAGAAGCGCACCTGCAAGGGGCTGCCGGAGGGCAGCCAGCCGGTGTCGACCTCGGCCGCCTCGAAGACGTTGGCCGTGTCGATCAGGACGACGTGCTGGGGGGTGGAGCTGTAGGTGCCCGCGGCCTGTGCGGTGGACACGGCGCTGGACAGGAGGAAGACGGAGGCGAGCACGGGCTCTCCAGGATGAGGAGGTCGGAACGGTGCCGAACCGGTGACGCGAATCATAGCGCACGGCAGGAGGTACCGGCGACCGGCTCGACTGGGTTGCTTCAGGGAGGGGTTGCCTCAGGGAGGGGTTGCCTCAGGGAGGGGTTGCCTCAGGGAGGGAGCAGGCTCCAGCCAGTCTCGACGCGGTCGACCGCCAGCCCGGCCTCCGCGAAGGCCGGATCGAGCAGGGCGCTGTCCCCGGAGAGCACCCAGATGGCGCGCTCGGGCTCGACGAGCGCCGCGGCCGCGGCCAGGGCCTGGTCATCGGCCTGGAGCGCCGCCCGGGCGTCGTCCCAGACCCGAGCGGCGTCGAGCCCCAGCGCCTGGCGCTCGACGAGGTGCGCGGCGAGGGCCTGGTTGGAGAGCAGCAGGCGGGCGAGATCGCGGCGCAGCCCGGCCTGGACCGGGCTGCGCTCCTCGCCGGAAGGCGGGCGGAGGGCCAGCTCCTCGAGGGAGGCGCGCAGCAGGCGGAGCAGCTCGCCCGCCTGCGCGCCCTCGGTCGAGGTGCGCAGCTCGAACCAGGCGTGATCGGAGAAGGAGCGCACCGAGCCGTCGAGCGCGTAGACCAGGCCCCGCTCCTCGCGCAGGAGCCGGGTCAGGCGGCCGTCGAAGTCGGTGACCAGCGCGCGCAGCAGCAGCTCGATGGCGGGGTGCTCCAGGCGCACGCCGGCCGGCAAGGGCAGGGAGAGGCTGAGCAGGGCGCGGGCATCGCCGGGCTGGTCGACCAGCACGACCTTTGGCCCGGGGAGCGGCGCAGGCAGGGTCGGCGGGGGCGGAGCCGAGGAGCCGGTCAGCATCGGGCCGAGGCGGGCGAGCAGCGCGTCGACGTCGAGATCCCCGACCGCGACGAGGTCGGCGCGGGCCTGCAGCGCCTCACGCCAGGCCTGGGCCAGCCGTCCGGGCCGCAGCCGGGCGAGGGCGCGGGCCGAGGGGCTGCGGGAGAAGGGGTGCTCGGTCGGGTAGCGGGCCTGTGCCAGGGCGGCGAGGTGGACCCGAGCCGGAGCCAGCCAGGCGGTCCGGGCCTGTTCGACGGCCTCCGCGCGCTGCCGGGCCCAGGCCCGACCGTCGATGTCCTGGACCGTCAGCAGCTCGCCGAGCAGGGCGATCGCCTCGTCCTCGGCGCCGCGGACGCCCGAGAGCGACAACCGGGTGCGCCAGGGATCGACCTCGACCAAGAGGCGCGCCGAGGCGGCCTCTTGACGACGGAGCCAGCCTCGCCCCTCGGGTCCGCGCAGGCCGAGCAGGGTCGCGGCCTGCTCCAGGGCCAGGGGATCGCTCGCGACCAGGCTGCCGTGGTGGAGGCTGACGACCAGGTGGAAGGCGGGCACCTCCGGCCGGGCCAGCAGCCAGGCCTCCCCTCCCCCCGGCAAGGTCGAGGCGATCGGCTCGGGGAGGCGCAGCGGTGCGGGAGGGGGCGGGACCGGCAGGGGCTGGGCGAGCGCCGCACCGAGCAGCAGCAAGCCCAGCATCAGCGCAGCTCCGAGGGATCCAGCCGCGGGGCCCCGTCGAGGCTGCGGGCGCCCTGCCCCGGCGCCAGGACGACCAGCAGGACCCGCTCCTGGGGGTCCAGCACCGCTCGGGCGGCGGCCTGGATCTCGGCCTCCGGGACCTCCAGGTGGCGGCCGACGTGGTCCGCGAAACACGTGGGCTCTGCGGTCTCGACGGCGCAGCGCGCCAGGGTCTCGGCCTGGTCCTGCGGATCCTGGCCGACGCGCGCCGCCCAGCTCCGCCAGCGGGCGGTCACGGCCGACAGGCGCTCTGGGGGCAGGGGCTGCTCGTGCAGCTCGGCGACGGCCCGATCGAGCAGGCGGCGCAGGCGCTCGGCCTCGCCCTTCCGGCTGCGCAGCTGCACCAGCAGGCGGCCTCCCCCGGGGGTGAGCTCGACCCAGGCGGAGTGGCGCTCGATCCTGCCCCGGCGGCGGGCCTGTCCCAGGACGCCCTGGTCCTGCTGGCCCAGCAGGTCGGCGAGCAGGTGGGCGGCCGCGGCGCTGGGGTGCTGGGCGGGAGGGAGGGGCCAGCTGGCGTAGAGGGTGGTGCCGCCGATGTCGTCGTAGTGGGTGGCGGCGGCGGGGCGGACCGCCTCGGGGCCGGTGGCGGGGCCCTCCCAGCCCGCGCGGGAGGGGACCGCCCCCAGCGTGCGCCCGACGGACTCGATGGCCAGCGCCGGATCGAGGTCGCCGACCAGGACCAGCACGCAGGAGGAGGGCGCGAAGGCCGCGGCGTGGAAGGCCAGGACGTCCTCGGCGGAGACCCGCTCCAGCTCGGCCTGGGAGCCGAGGACGCTGTGCCGCTCGGGGTGCCCGGGGGCGAAGGAGAGGGTGCGCAGGGCCAGGGAGTCCAGGCCGCCGGGGCCCTCGCGCTCGATGCCGCGCTCCTGGGCGACGACCTGGCGCTCCAGGTCCAGCCGGGCGGCGACGGCCGGCGCCGACAAGCCGGCCATCCGGTCGGCCTCCAGCTCCAGCAGCAGGTCCAGGGCCTCGACCGGCACCAGGGCGGTCAGGGCCATGGCGTGGTGCTCGGTCCAGGCGTTCGTCTCGGCCCCGGCCGCGGCGAGCAGGCCGTCGTAGCTGCCGTGCGGAGTGCGCTCGCTGCCGGCGTAGAGCAGGTGCTCGACGAGGTGGGCCATCCCGGCCGCCTCGGACCAGCCCGGGCCGCCCACATCCCAGCTGGCGCCCGCCGCGGTCTGGAGGTGCATGGCCACCAGCGGGGCGCGGCGGTCGGTCTGCACGACCAGCCGCAGGCCGTTGTCGAAGCGGTGCTCGACGACCTGCACCTGCAAGCGCGAGAGCAGCAGCTCGTCGGAGATCGCGAAGGCAGTGCCGCCAAGAAGGCCGCCAAGAGGGCCGCAGAGCAGGAGCAGGAGCGGGATCACCATCGTCCCGTAATTCGAGCGCCTCGGCGAGGCGGACGAAGGCGCCCAACCGCGATAGTCGCGCGCCACCTCGCGGAGCTGTCGATGCCGGTTGATCTCCAGGAACTCCTCTCTTCGGGAGAGGTAGAGACCTTCAACGCCCAGCGGCCCTCGGGCAAGGTGGACCTCTACGCTGCCGATCTCTCGGGCGCGCAGCTCACCGGGGTGGACCTCTCGGGCGCCAACCTGGAGAACGCCGACCTCTCCGGGGCGGTGCTCAGCGACGGCACCCTGGCCCGGGCCAACCTCGAGGGCGCCGACTGCACCGGGGCCAGGCTCGACGGCGTGATGGCCATCAAGAGCAAGTGGCGCGGCGCCTACCTGGGCAAGGTCGACCTCTCGACGGCCGAGCTGACCGGGGCCGAGATGGCCGAGGTCGAGCTGCCCGACGCCAAGCTCGACGACGCCTCGCTCTCCGGGGCCAAGCTCAGCGGGGCCGACCTCAGCCGCGCCTCGCTGGTTCGCGCCATGCTGGGCGAGGCCCGGCTCAACGGCACCAAGCTGGTCGGCGCCGACCTGACCGAGGCGGTGCTGGAGGGCGCCAGCCTGCTCGAAGCCGACCTCAGCCGGGCCATCCTCAAGGGGGCCGACCTCAGCCAGGCGCGGATGGCTTCGGCGATCCTGGTCGGCGCCGACCTGACCGGCGCGATCCTGAAGGCGGCCGACCTGACCGGGGCGGATCTGCGCGGGGCGCGCCTGACCGGCGCCAACCTGCAGCGGGCCGACCTGACCGACGCCAAGCTCGACGATGTGGACCTCTCGCAGGCGGACCTGACCGACGCCCAGGTCGATCCGGCGGTGGCGGCGACCCTGGGCCTGCGCCCGAAGGCCCTGCCGATCGGCCCGGACACCTTGATCGAGGAGCCCGCATTCGCCATCAGCCAGGACCGGGTCGCCGTGCTCTGGGAGAACGAGGACGACGCCGGCCGCAGCCTGCGGATCATGGTCGGGCCGCTGCGCGGCAAGGCGCCCGACAAGGCCTACGCCCTGCCGGTGCCGATGGACCTGGTGCTCTCGCGGGGGCTGATCCCCACGGACGAGGGCTTCCTGACGATGGTGCTGGTCGAGCGACCAGCGGGCACGATGGTGATGCTGATCCCGGTCGCCAAGGACGGCTCGCCCGGCGTGGCGCGCACGATGCGCCTGCCCTTCACCCCGATGGTTCGCCCGGTGCTGCGCCTGGAAGAGGGCGAGATCCGCCTCTACGCAATCTCGCGCGAGGGCCCCGGGCTGCACGTGATGAAGGTGACGGACGAGGGCCTGGTGCACATCCACGCCAGCGGGATGAGCACGGCCCGGGGCTTCGTCTCGGCCCAGGATCCGGTGGTGCTGAGCAAGGGCGGCGTGCTGGTGGTGCTGCGCAAGAACGGCCCCGACAAGCCGGTCAGCGCCCCCTCCAGCTTCCCCGGCCGCAACCCCTGCGCGACGGCGGTCGAGGGCGGCGTGGCCCTGGCCTGGGCCAACAAGGGCCAGCCCGGCATGTTCTTCCAGATCGCCCGGCCGGCGACGCCGACCGAGGCGGTGCGGCTGGCCCCCGAAGACCTCGCCGGCACCATCGACATCCTGCCCGACGGCGACGCGGCCTGGCTGGCCTGGACCCAGGAGTCGATCAAGCCCGGCGAGCCCGGGACGGCCTGGGTCGCCCGCCTGCCCGGTGGCAAGCCGATCGGGCTGACGGCCGATGGCATCGAGGACTGCGGCGAGATCCGCTTCTGCGCGGGACGGATGGCCAAGACCGACGACCCGGCTGTCGCCGTCTCCACCGGCGATGGCGGCTGGGCCGTCTTCAGCCTGGGCAAGAGCGGTGCCAAGCTGCGCTGGAGCATCCCGGGTCCGGGCTGAGCCGGATGCCGATCACCTCGGTTCGGGCCGGCCTCTGTCTGCACGGCTTCCTGCGTACCGGGCTCTCGATGTTGCCGATGGCGCGGCATCTGCAAGCCCACGGCTACGGCCGGGTGATCTGCCCGACCGTGGTCTACCAGGCCGCCCCGCTGGAGGTTCACGCCGCCCGGATCGCCGAGCGGGCCCGCTGGCTGGCCTCCGAGCAGGGGGTCGCGCGGGTCGACCTCGTCACCCACAGCATGGGTGGGCTGCTCGCCCGCGCCATGCTGGTCCAGGGCGCGCCCATCGGCCGCATCGTCATGCTGGCGCCTCCCAATCGAGGGGCCTGGATGGCGGCCCAGGCCCGGCGCCTCCTCCCCTTTCACCTGCTGGGCTGGGATCCTCTCCAGCCCCTGCTGCCCGGATCGCCCGACCTGCTCCCGCAGCGCGCCGACGGGGTCGAGATCGGCATCCTGACGGGCGGTCGCGGCGATGAGCGCGGGATGTGGCCTTTCGTACCGGGGGACAACGACGGGCGCGTCCGGGTCGAGGAGGCCATGCTGGAGGGCGCGACCGAGCTGCGGGTGCTGCCCTACGGGCACGCGACCATCATGCTGCGCGCCGAGGTGATGCGCCTGGTGACGGGGTTCTTGCGCGAGGGGCGCTTTCCGGTCTAGCCCTACTTCGCCTGGCGGACCCAGGCCTCGGTCCCCGGGTCGACCTGCTCGACCTCGATCTCGGTCCGGATCCCCTCGCCGTCGATGTGCACGAAGCGGCCGCGCGCCGGACCGGCCAGCAGGGCCAGCTCGGAGAGCGGCACCGTGGGCGTCGTGGTCGTGAAGCGCAGGCGGATGCTGGCGCTGGCCTGGCTGAGCCCCTCGTGCGAGGCCAGGGTCGCGTCTTCGCCCACCAGCAGGCGGGCCAGGAAGGCGGGACGCTCGGCGGGCGGGCGGGCGGCCATCTGCTCTCTCAAGGCCAGGACCAGCGGGCCGTCGATCACGACGCTCAGCTCCTCGCCCTCCACGGCGCGCACCAGGGACGAGGGCGCCAGTGCCGGCAGCGCGCGGACCCCCGGGCTCAGCAGCCAGGCGCCGTCGAGCTGGGGGCGGAGCTGCCCCGGGGCGCAGGTCCGGCAGCGGGGATCGAGCACGACGGCGCCCTGGGCGTGGCGCACGACGACGACCGCCAGCGGCCAGTCGGCCAGGCTGGCCTCGTCGGGCTCGCCCAGCGCGCGGGGGCGGGCCGGCACCGGCAGGGCGTCGAACTTCAGCTGGCGCAGGGTGCGGGCCAGCACCAGGGCCTGCTCCCAGGGGTTGGCCCAGCCCGAGCGGCGCACCTTCATCAGCGGCCGCGGGAAGAGGCTGCGCGCGCCGGGCAGGCTGCCGGGGTGGACCTGCTCGCCCAGCAGCTCGGTGATGGTGGTCAGGGTGGCGTGCGGCGGCTCGTCGGGGTCGTGGAGGAGGCCTCGCAGCTCGTTGGGGAGGGAGGGCTCGGGCATGCTGGCGCGGACGGCGAGCCAGGCGACGGCCTGCTCGGCGGCGTTGCGGTCGGCGAGCACGGGCCGCCCGTCGACCGAGGCGAGGCGCCAGCTGACCGGGGTGGGGGTCTCGAGCTCCCTCTCGCGGGCGCTGTACTGCCGGGTCAGCGGGGCGGACTCGGCCAGGGCCTCTACCCAGGCGGGCGGCAGGGCCCCCTCGGGGAGCTGGACGAGGCTGGCGGGCGGCTGGACCGGGTCGTCGTCGAGGCGGACGCGGCGGGGGGCGTCCATCGCGATCTGGGCGTCGGGCACCAGCCAGACGAAGGAGGAGTCCGCGGCCGGAGCCAGCTCGACCCGACCCGAGGCGTCGGCCCGGTCGAGGAGGTATCCCCAGGCGACCCGGCCCTGCTCGGGGAGGGCCCAGGCCCAGAGGCCGTCCTCGGGGCAGGGGGAGCCCTGGTCCAGCAGGGTGCACCAGGCCTCGCTGGCCTCGGGAGGCCAGGTCTGGCGGGCGGGCTGAGCCCCCTCTCGCAGGAAGAGGCGCGCGGTCCGGCTCTCGCCGTCCTGGGCCAGCCCGCGCAAGGGCTTCCGCGCGGGCAGCAGGGTGGCGAGGACCTGGACCTCGGTGTCGGGGAGGGCGGCGGGGCGGGTGTCGAGGGGACGCTCCACGGCGGGGCGGAGGGCCTCGACCACCAGGGTGTCCCCGAAGCGCAGCTCGGGGGTGTGGAGGGTCAGGCCGGGCCGCGCCCCCGCCGCGCCGCTGGGGCCCACCGAGCTGTGCGCCGCGCGGGTCGCGGGGGAGAGCTCGCGGGCCTTTCGCTCGAAGGGCTGGTGCCAGAGCTGGAGCCCCAGGATGGGCCGCTCCAGCGGGCTGTGCAGGTCGACCTCGACGCAGTCGGGCCAGCCGTCCTCGACGTACCAGGTCCAGCGCTCGCGCACCACGGCGGGGCTCGACCCCTCCAGCGGGAGGAGCTCGACCGCCGCAGGCGAGCAGGATGCCTGGGCCTCGGGGCTGAGCAGCAGGAGCAGAAGAGTCAGCACGCGAGCACCTCGGAGCGGTCAGCCTACTGCAAATTCCCTCAGACGGCCGCCGGCCTCACCCCCCCTTCGATACCATGGTGCACCCGAGTACCCCCCAGAGGCCATGTCGCTCGCCCTGATCGTCCTGCTGCCCTTCCTCCTGGTCCTTCCGGTCTGGGCGGCGGGCAACCGAAGCCGTGTGCTGGGAACCGCGCTCGCCGCGCTCGCGCCGATCGGTGGGCTGGCCTTGCTGCTTCCGCAGCTCGCGGGCGTGCTGGCCGGCACGGTCCAGGTGCAGGGCTGGTCCTGGATCCCTCGCCTGGGCCTGGATCTGGCCTTCCGGCTGGACGGCCTCTCGGCCCTCTTCGCCCTGCTGATCCTGGGCATCGGCCTGCTCGTGGTGATCTACGCCGCCGGCTACCTGGGCAAGGACGAGCCGGTCGGCAGCTTCTACGCGATGCTGCTGTCCTTCATGGGGGCGATGCTGGGCGTGGTGCTCAGCGAGAACCTGCTGGCGATGGTCGTCTTCTGGGAGCTGACCANNTCCTTCCTGCTGATCGGCTTCTGGACGCAGGTCCCGGCGGCTCGGCAGGGGGCGCGGCTGGCCCTGACCATCACCGGCGGGGGAGGGCTGGCCCTGCTGGCCGGGGTGATCCTGCTCTCCCAGGCCGCCGGCTCCGCAAACCTGACCGATATCTTCGCCCAGGGCTCGGCCCTGCTGGATCACCCCCAGTACCCCCTCTTCCTGGTGCTGGTGCTGCTGGGCGCC
>DDSR01000439.1:15180-15330 GCA_002343455.1 Deltaproteobacteria bacterium UBA2385
GGTCAAGGCCGGCGTCTTCCTCCTGGCGCGCCTCTGGCCGACGCTCTCGGGAAGCGCGCTCTGGTTCTTCCTCGTCACGGGAACGGGCCTGCTGACGATGGTGGTGGCGGCCTGGGTCGCGCTGTACAAGCACGACCTCAAGGGGCTGCT
>DDSR01000169.1:0-9230 GCA_002343455.1 Deltaproteobacteria bacterium UBA2385
TCCCAGGCCCCCGCCTCCCAAGCCACGGTCAGGTAGCCGTCGTGCTCGTCCACGACGCGGGCGCCGGGCATGGCCATCGCCCACTCGACCACGTCGACCGCCGAGCGGGGCGCGATCAGGTGGCTGGCCGCCCCCAGCCCACGGCGCCCGGCCTTGTCGTAGAGGCTCTCCTCCCAGGTGTAGGAGCGCTCCAGCCCGCTGACCGCGATGCAGTAGCGGGTCGAGACGACCGGGACGGCCTCGGCGGGCAGCCTGCGGGCGAGGGTCCAGGCGGGGTGTTCATACGGAGGAGCTTCAGGCCACAGCGCCGGCAGCAGCCCGTAGGAGAGCGCCCAGGTCGCGGTCCAGCGCAGGTTGACCAGCAGCAGCAGGCTCCCGAAGGCGAGCGCCGGGGGGGGACCGAGCTTGCGGCCCTTGAGCGAGAAGGTGGCGATGCCGCGAGCCAGCCGCCCGGCACCCTCGATGGTCGCCAGCACCACGAAGAAGAGCGTCGGCGTGAGGTGGTGCGCGTGCCCGGCCCAGCTCCGATCGATGCCGTTGCCGTCGGGGATCGCCATGTGCAGCAGGGTCAGCGGCACCGCCGGGAGCAGGCTGAGCGGCGAGAGCAGGGCGAGGCCCCCGACCGGGGACCAGGCGAGGCTGTAGAAGTCGAGGAGGTGCGGCCAGCCGTCCAGGCCGGTCGGTCCCCGATCCAGCAGGAGCGCCACCGCCTCGCCCAGGCGGGAGCTGCCGTCTGGGCCCTGGATCCCCGTGGTCGCGGGGAAGTACCTCCCCAGGACCCCGGCGTAGATCCCGGCTACCGCCGCGGTGAGGCCGAGCTGCGCCAGCCAGCGGCGGATGCCGCCCGGCGGCCAGGTGATCAGCGCGCAGACCACCACCAGCGGGATGCACTCCTCGCGCGGCGCGAGGCCGATCAGCAGAGCGGGCGGCAGCCAGAGCGGGCTGCGCGCGCCCAGGGCGGCCACCAGGGTGAGCAGGGCGGGCAGGGCGAAGACGAGGTCCTGGTAATCCTGGAGCGACTGGGCCATCACCGCGGGGTGCAGCAGATAGAGGCCCGCGCCCAAGCCCAGGCCCCAGCGCGAGCGGGCCGCGCGACGGCCGATGATGGCGGCGGGGATGGCCCCCAGGGCCACCGCGACGATCTGGAAGACCGTCAGCCCCAGCACGCCCTGCAGCAGCGGGTAGAGGCCCGAGGCCGCCAGCAGGGTGAGGGCGTGGTGGCCCGACCAGGTCCAGGCGTCTTCGTAGCCGAAGTGAATGGTCTGGGACCACCGACCGGTCAGGGCGTGATTGCGGACGAGCTGGTGGTGGACCGCCAGCGCGTAGGTCTCGATCGGCTGCATCACCGCGAGGCGCGCCGCCGATGTGGTAGCCGCCGTCGAGACGAAGGCGAGGCCCGACAACGCCATCAAGAGCAGGCTGACCGGGGTGCCGAGCCGCTCGAACGGGTGGGGCTTGTGGGGTACTGCTTCGGGCACGCCGCTCCTGCCGCGCTGGGGAACGACCCGCCCCCTAAACCGTCCGCCCTGCCCACTGGGTCTACATGCGTGTGATCATCGTAAGATCGGCCCGCTCGATCGGCGTCGCGGACTCGCAGGCGTGGTCCATGTCCAACTCGACCAGCCCGCTGTGGCCCTGGACCTGGAACCAGGGGACCTCCGACTCGGCCTGGATGTCGATGAGCCCCAGCGTGGGCCCCTCGTAGCGAAGCCAGCGGAAGCCCTGGAACTCCTGGCTGCTTTGCTGCTCGCACACCTGCTGGGCCTCGATCTGCGCAACGCCCAGGTCGTCGGCCACCGTGATCAGCCCCTCGGTCGGCAGGGCCAGGTAGGGGATCCCGCTGATGTGGATCTCCAGCACGAGCTCGTCCCCGTCCCGCCGCGGCAGCAGGTCCAGCTCGAGGTCGTCGGCCGGGCAGCCGTGCTCGGCGCTGCCCGCCAGCAGCAGGTGCAGGCCCGGCGAGTCGTCGGCGGCCAGCGGCTCGGTGCCGTCGCTGCGCGGCGAGAGGAGCAGCACCGGGAGCTGCATCGGCCCCAGCCCCCAGTCCGCCTCCAGCGCCAGCGCGCGCTCGCCGCGCTCCACCAGCAGGCCGGGCACCTCGGGGCCGCGGAGGAGCACGACCCGGAGGGAGGGATCTTCCTGCCAGGCCCAGGCGTGTCCGCGCGCGTCGGGCACCGCGATGAAGCCGGTCTTGGCGGGTGAGGGCGTGTCCGAGCAGGCCAAGAGCGTGCTGGAGAGGAGGAACGCGACGAGGACGTGAAGGAGGAGCTGGCGCATGGCCGGCCCCAACGCAGGAGCCGCGCCACGTCCAAGTGCCTGTCATCCGGAGGGCTCGCCCCTCGAACTGCCGGAACTCCGGCGCCGGGCCGACGGTTTTCCGGCACCCCCCGGCGCCCCCCGGCAGGCCCGCTCAGCGGTCCAGGTAGCCCAGCTCTTCCAGCGCCTGCTGCATCGCCTCGCTCATCCCGCCCTCCTGGACCTGCAGCGCCCCCGCGCTGACCCCCTGCTCCCAGGACTCGCGCAGCCCCGCCAGCGGCTCGGGCAGCGGTGAGATCGGCCGCTCCTCGCCCGGATCCTCGAGCAGATCGAAGGCCACGCCCTCGCCCTGGCCGTCCGGGTCCCAGACCGCCTTCCAGCGCCCGTCGGGGCTGAGGGCCAGGTCGCCCTCGCGCTGGCTGGCCAGCGGTCCGGCGTGGTCGAGGCCGCCGGGCCAGGCGTGCGGGACGCCGGTCGCCGCCGTCACCACTGCCGGGAGGACCTCTCCGGGCACGATGGCGGGAAGCAGGGGCGCGTTCCAGGCCAGGAAGGGGACCCGGGTCAGCGGCTCGCGGACCCCCGTCTTGTGGCCCATCTCGCCGTGCTCGCCCAGCAGCTCGCCGTGGTCGCTGGTCACCACCAGCACGGTCTGGTCCAGGACCGGCCGCAGGGCGCGCAGCAGCTCGCCCAGCCGCTCGTCGGTGTCCTCGATCACCGCGTGGTAGGCCCGGTAGTAGGTGGTGTCGGCGATCGGGCCGCCCTCGTGCGACTCGGGGATCGCCAGCGCCCCGCCGCGTCCGAGATCCCGCTTCTTGAGCCCCCAGTGGGATCGGCTCCGCTCGCCGGGCTGCAGCGGGTGGTGTGGGCCCATCAGGTGCAGGTAGAGGAAGTGCCGCTCGCCGGGCTCCCAGCGCCCGATCTCCTCGACGGCGCGCCGGATCAGGGCCTCGTCCTCTCCCCACTCCCAGCGGTGGAAGCGTCGTCCGTAGCCCAGACCCTGCCCCAGCATGCGGTTGCCGTAGAGGCCGGTCGAGCGGAACCCGGCCTCGGTCATCACCTCGGCCAGCAGGGGCACCGGCGGGAGAGGCGCGTAGCTCTGCTCGGCGACCTCCATCTTTCGCGGGAAGGGGAAGTCCCAGCCGTGCTGGCGCACCGACATGCCCGTGAAGAGGCTGACGACGCTGGGGGCGGTCCAGGTGCTGGGGGCCCAGGCCCAGGTCCGCTGGGCCCCGCGGGCCACCAGCCCGTCCAGGACCGGCGTCCGAGCGCGCTGCAAGGCGTCCTCGCGCAGGGTGTCGATCACGACGACCACGGCGTGCCGCTGCACGCCAGGGGGCAGGATCTCGGTGCGCGGCGCCGGCCCGACCTCGCCCAGGGTGAGCATCGGCGTGTAGCGCGCCCGGGGCTTGCCACCGTCGGTCAGCGAGCGGATCGAGTCGCAGCCCAGCAGCGTCCCGACGAGCAGGAGGGAGAGGCAGAGCACGCCTAGCTGGCCTCGTCCCAGTCTTCGAAGAAGTCGATGCGCTTGCGGTCGGTCGAGGCCATGCGCGCCCGGGTGCGCGCCCACTCGCGCAGATCCTTGAGGCGGTCGTCCATCGTGACGGCCAAGGGGACCATGTCGCGGCTGGCGTCGATCAGGTGGCCGTCCTCGAGCTCGGCCCCCCCCGCGAAGGCGTTGAAGAGGGCCTCGACGATCAGCTGCTCGAGCTCGGCGCCGCTGAACTTGTCGGTCTCCTCGGCCAGGCTGGTCAGGTCGAAGCGCTCGGGGTCCCGCCTTCGTCGGCGCAGGTGGATGTCCAGGATCTCCAGCCGCTCGTGCACATTGGGCAGGTCGACGAAGAAGACCTCGTCGAAGCGGCCCTTGCGCAGCAGCTCGGGAGGCAGCGCCCGCACCTCGTTGGCCGTGGCCACGACGAAGACCGGGGCCTGCTTCTCCTGCATCCAGGTCAGGAAGTAGCCCAGCCCCTCACCCCCGCGGGGGTCTTGCGACATGAAGCCCTTCTCGAGCTCGTCGATCCAGAGCACCGCCGGGGCGAGGCTCTCGGCGATCTTGATCGTGTTGCGCAGGCTCTGCTCCTCTTCACCGCTGGAGAAGACCGCTGCGACGTCCAGCCGGAGCAGGGGCATCCGCCAGAGGTTGGCGACCGCCTTGGCCATCAGGGACTTCCCGCAGCCCTGCACCCCCAGCATGAAGAGGCCAGAGGGCTGCGGCAGGCCGAACTCGCGAGCCTGGGGGCCGAAGGCCAGGGACCGCTGCCCCAGCCAGCGCTTGAGGTTGTCCATTCCGCCCACGTCGGCCATCGCCTCGGTGCGCTCCCAGAACTCCAGGTAGCGGCTGCGGCGGATGGCCTGGCTCTTCTCGATCGCGAGCTGGGCGAGGTCCTCGTCGGTGAACCGCCCCCCTGCCAGCAGGATGCGGGCGTACAGGCGTTTGATCTCCCGCTCGGTGAGGCCCAGGCTCCCCGCGA
Source organism: Deltaproteobacteria bacterium UBA2385 (assembly GCA_002343455.1). GTDB lineage: Bacteria > Myxococcota_A > UBA796 > UBA796 > UBA2385 > UBA2385. The sequence continues at coordinate 4,725 of DDSR01000169.1, forward strand.
CGAAGTGCTCGACGCGCTCGGCGGGCAGCGAGAGGCCCTCGGCCTGGACCAGGGCGTCCAGCAGGCGGCCCACCTCGGCCCGGCCCGGCAGCGGCAGGTCGACGATGGCGACGTCCTTCTCGAGCTCGGGCGGCACGCCCATCGCGTGGCCCAGGATGACCACCGCCTGGCCCTTGGGCCCCATCGCCTGGGCGAGGTCCCGCAGGAGGCGCACGACGCGCGGCTCCTTCAGGTAGGGGTGCAGGTCGAAGAAGACGAAGACCCCGCGCTCGACGACGCTGTGGAGGTGCGCGAGGGCGTCCTCGGCCAGCCGGGTCCCGGCGATGGGCAGCCCGTCGTTGCCGCACAGGCCGGTGGTCGCGCGCCACCGGTAGAGCACCAGCCCGTCCGCGCGGGTGGCCCGCTCCATGCCACGCTCGAAGCGCTCCTCTTCGTGGCTGAGCACCACCACCAGCGGGTAGCGTGCCCGCACCATCAGCAGCACGTTCTGCAGCGTCTCCTTCATCGGCTCAGACCTCGCCCGGCCGAGGGAACGGCCGCCGTGGGGGCATTACCAGGGTCGACGTCGGTCGCTCGTCCGGCTGGAGCTCGCCCGCCGGATCCACCCGGAAGACCTGCTCGACAGGGCTGTGCTCGCCCTCGACCGCGGACTCGATCCAGGCCTCGCCCCGATCCACCCAGAGCACATCGCAGTCGTGCAGCCAGGCGTCGGCGGCCAGGGCGACCTCGGCCAGGGCGGCCGGCCCCAGCCGGCGCAGCGGCAGGTCGTCGGAGAGCAGGACCGCTTGCCCACCCGGCCCCAAGGCCGGCCTCACCCGACCGACCCGGGGAGAGAGGACCTGCTGCCAGGCGAGGAAGGAACCGTGGGCGTCGCGGGAGAGGGAGCGCTCCAGCGCCCGTCGGGCCAGCTCGGCGGAGGGCGCCGTCGAGCGATGGAACCGGTCCGCCAGGGCCCGAAGGACCTGCCGCATCCACGGGGGGCGGTCGCCCTCGACGGAGGGAAAGCGCTCGCCGCCGACCTCGAAGCTGGCCAGGTTGATGGCCATGGCGTCCATGCTGTTGGCCAGCAGGAAGCCCATCGAGATGCGCAGCGACGCCCCCGCGCCCAGCGCGGTCAGCAGCCGGGGATCGCGTCCGGCGTGATCGCTGATCATACGAAAGAGCACCGGGTCCAAGGCCAGCTCCAGCGTGACCCGCCGGTCGCGCTCGCCCTCGCGCACCTGGCTGCGGGCCGCCTGGCGGTCCTCCCAGCTGACCTGCTCGGGATGGGGATCGCCGACGATCGCCGGCGCCTCGTCCGGGCCGAGCAGCTCCATCCGGCGCATCCAGGCCAGCAGTCCGGGGACCGAGAGGCTGGAGAAGAAGAGGTCCAGCGCGTCGCCCAGCGCGGTCGCGGCCGGGCTGGGTCCCTGGACGGTCACGACCCGATCGAGGTCCCGCGCCGAGAAATCGGGCAGGTCGCGAAAGCCTGTGACTTCGATGGCGCGGATGAACATCGCAGATCCCGTCGGTCGATAACGCAGCCCGCCGAGGGCAGCCCGCTGGGAGGAGCCTCTCCGCGGCGATAGGCCCTGGCCATGATCCTGATCCTGGCACTCGCGGTCGCCCACGGGAGCCCTGCCTCCTCCTGGCAGGGCCTGGTGGGGGCCTCCTGGACCCCGCTGGGGCGGGCCGACCTGGCCTGGGTGGACGAGGACCAGCTCAGCGGCACCCTGGTCGGCAGCCAGGACGGGCTGCTCGACCCCGGCCTCTCCATCCATGCCGGCGCGCGTCGGCCCCGCCTGGACCTGCTGGGCGAGCTCGGCCTCGCCCGGATCAGCAGCTCTCAGCGGACCTGGCTGGTCGAGGACGAGCCCCCCTCCCGGGCCTCCTCCTCGGTGATGGGCCTGCGCCTGGGGGCGGATCTGCGCTACCGGCCCCGGGCTCCCGACGCACAAGCGGCCTCGATCCGGCCCTACCTCCAGGGTGGCGTTCACGCGGTCATCCCGACCGCGCGCCGGGCCGACCAGGCCTGGACCGCCGAAGAGCAGGCCGCCCAGGACGAGGTCGCCGCGGCCGACCGCGCCCGGATCGGGGCCATCGGGGCTCGGGCGGGGGGCGGCGCCTCCTTGTGCTGGCCGGTCGGTGCCTGTGTCGGGCTGAGGGCGCTGCTCGATCTCTCTCGATCGGCTCAAGCCAGCGAGAGCAGCACGCAGTCCACCACCCTGATCGCCCTGGAGCCCGCCTTCACCTTCGACCTTGGCTTCTGAGGGCTCCGCGAAGGCTCCTGAGGGCCTCACGAAGAGAGCGAGTCGCAGTTGCCCGGCTCGGTGCCCCGGGATAGCCCGCCGGTCCTTCCGCCGCGCCGAGGGACGCGCGTCCACCGCGGACGTCTCGTGCTTCGGAGCATCTCTGGCGAGCTGTTCATGCAGATCTCCGTCGATCCTGTGGTGGTCGCGCTGCAAGTGGTCCCCTTCCTGCTGACCATGATCGCGCTCCACTTCATCATCTTCAAGCCCATGCTCGCGTACCTGGACCAGCGGGAACAGGCCCGCGTGGCCGGTCGTGACGAGGCGCTCGCGCTCCAGGCCGGCATCGAAGAGAAGCTGGCTCAGATCGAGTCGCGCATGAGCCAGGCCCACTCCGAGGTCGTCGACCTCAAGTCCGAGCGGCGGACCAAGGCCCTGGCCGAGGCCGAAGCCCGACAGGAGCAAGGGCGGCACCAGGCCAACCAGCGCCTGGACGCGGCCAAGGACGAGCTCGGGCAGGATCGGCTCGCCGCCTCCGCCACGCTGCGGGAAGCCGCTCGCGAGCTGGGCGACGACATCGCGGGTCGGGTCCTGGGCCGCGACCTGAAGGCCGGGTGAGATCATGAAGGTCCGCTCCCTCCTCCCCCTCGGCCTCGCCTTCCTCAGCGCGCCCGCCCTGGCCGCCGGCGACGGTCCCGACTTCGTCGCCCTGGGCCTGCACGCCTTCAACCTCACCCTGCTGCTGGTGGCCATCGCCCTGCTCGCCGGCCGAAAGATCCGCGACGCGATGGTCGATCGAGCGGTCGAGGTCAAGCGCGACATCGACGAGAGCAACCGCCTCCGCAAGGAAGCCCACGAGCGCGTGGCCGAGCTGGAAGCGCGGCTGCAGGGCTTCGAGCAGCGGCTGGTCGACATGAAGGTCGCGGCCGAGGCCGAGGCCCAGGTCGAGCGCGCCGGCATCCTGGAGCGCGCCGAGCGGGACTCCGAGCGCTTGCTCGAAGCCGCCGAGCGCACCATCCGCAGCGAGACCGCCAAGGCGCGGATGGCCCTGCGCAGCGAGGCCGTCAGCCTCTCGATGGCCCTGGCCGAGGAGCGGGTCAACGCGGTCGTCTCGGCCAACGACGACGCCCGCCTCGCCGACGGCTTCTTCTCCGAGGTGTCCCGTGGCTGATGGATCGCTCGCCCGCCGCTACGCCCGCGCGATGATCTCGCTGGCCGACGAGACCGGCCAGACCGACCTCTTCGCCCAGCAGATGGCCGCCTTCTTGGAGGTCGTCCAGCAGGACGGCGGGCTGCTCGGCAGCGTGCTCGGCAACCCCGGCCTGACCACCATCGAGCGCCGCGCGGTGCTGGACCGGGTGCTCGAGCGCCTCAGCCTGCACGTCCACGTCGGCAGCTTCCTGAAGCTGCTGGTCGACAAGAATCGCTTCGCGCACCTCGCCGAGATCCTGCCGGCCTACCTGGGGATGGCCGACGAGCAGGCCAACCGGGCGCGGGCCACCGTCACCACCGCGCGCCCGCTCGACGCCGCGATGGCCGCGCGGGTCAAGGCCTCCCTCGAGGCCAGCACCGGCCGCAGCGTGATCCTGACCCAGGCGGTCGACCCGCGGGTGATCGGCGGCATGGTCGTCCGGCTGGGCGACACGATCTACGACTCCAGCATCCGGGCCCGGCTGGCCTCGGTCGAGGCCGCGCTGCTGCGGTCCGCCGCGCAGGCCTGAGCCTCTCCCTCTCCCTTTCCCCCCTTCGTTTCCAGGAGCGCCGCGATGTCCCTCCGCGCCGAAGAGATCAGCCAGATCCTCAAGGATCAGATCAAGAACTACGAAGCCCGCGTGCAGGTGTCCGAGACCGGCACCGTGCTCTCGGTGGGTGACGGTATCGCCCGGCTCTACGGCCTGCAGAACGCCATGGCCGGCGAGCTGCTGGACTTCCCGGGCGGCCTCAAGGGCATGGTGCTCAACCTCGAAGAGGACAACGTCGGCGCCGCCATCTTCGGCGTGGACACCGGCATCCGCGAGGGCGACATCGTCAAGCGGACCGGCGAGATCGTCAGCGTCCCGGTCGGGCCCGGCCTGATGGGCCGCGTCATCGACGGCCTGGGCAACCCCATCGACGGCAAGGGCCCCATCGTCTCCACCGAGCGCCGCCCGGTCGAGCTGAAGGCGCCTGGCATCGTCAAGCGCAAGAGCGTGCACGAGCCGATGCAGACCGGCTTGAAGGCCATCGACTCGATGATCCCGATCGGCCGCGGCCAGCGCGAGCTGATCATCGGCGACCG
>DDSR01000169.1:9282-9454 GCA_002343455.1 Deltaproteobacteria bacterium UBA2385
TCTACGTCGCCATCGGCCAGAAGCTCTCGACCGTCGCCCAGGTGGTCAAGAAGCTCGAGGACATGGGCGCGATGGAGTTCACCTGCGTCGTCGTGGCCACCGCCAGCGACCCGGCTCCCTTGCAGTTCCTCTCGGCCTACACCGGCTGCACCATCGGCGAGTACTTCCGCGA
>DDSR01000169.1:9600-15975 GCA_002343455.1 Deltaproteobacteria bacterium UBA2385
CGAGACCCAGGCCGGCGACGTCTCGGCCTACATCCCGACGAACGTCATCTCGATCACCGACGGCCAGATCTTCCTGGAAGGCGACCTCTTCTACCAGGGCGTGCGCCCCGCCGTGAACGTGGGCCTCTCGGTCTCCCGGGTCGGCGGTTCGGCCCAGATCGGCGCCATGAAGGAGTGCGCCGGCTCGCTGCGGCTGGAGCTGGCCCAGTACCGCGAGCTGCAGGCCTTCGCCCAGTTCGGCTCGGATCTGGACGCCGCCACCCAGCAGCAGCTGACCCGCGGTGCGCGGCTGGTCGAGATCCTCAAGCAGGGCCAGTACAGCCCCTTGACCGTGCAGATGCAGATCGTGCACATCCTGGCGGGCACCACCGGCGCCTGCGACAGCATGCCCACGGGCGATGTCCAGCGCTTCATCCGCGACCTGACCACCTTCTTCGACAAGAGCGAAGGGGCTCTCCTCAACGAGATCGTCGAGCGGGGGACCTTCAAGAAGAGCGATCTTCGCGATCGGGTCGTCGCCGCCATCAAGTCCTTCCGTTCCACCTGGAAGTGATCCTCAGCCCCCCGGAGCCTGGCCATGGCCTCCCTGCGTGACATCCGGCGCCGCATCGGCTCGGTCAAGAACACCCGTCAGATCACCCGCGCCATGAAGCTGGTGGCGGGTGCCAAGCTGCGTCGGGCGACCGATGCCGCCGTCGCGGCCCGTCCCTACCAGCGCACGCTCAGCCGGGTCCTCTCCCGGGTGGCGCAGTCGGCCGGCGACATCGAGCACCCGCTGCTCAAGGTGCCCGACAACGACAAGGACGTCGTGGTCGTGCTCCTGACCAGCGACCGCGGGCTGTGCGGCGGGTTCAACAACCAGCTCGCCAAGCGCACCCAGGAGCAGGTCGACGCCCTCATCGCCAAGGGCAAGTCGGTGACCATCCTGGCCTACGGCAAGAAGGGCCTCGGCTACTTCAGCAACCGCGGCTACACCGTCGAGAAGGGCGCCATCGACCTGCTGCCGGCCGACTACCCCGAGGCCGCCCGCAAGCTCGGCGTGCGCCTCGTCGACGAGATGACGGCGCACAAGTTCGAGCGGGTCTTCCTGGCCTACAACGACTACCGCTCGGCGATGAGCCAGGTGCCCAGCTTCGAGCAGATCCTCCCGATGAAGCTCGAGGCCAGCGCCCCGGCGCCGGCCCAGGCCGGACCGGCCGGAGAGGCCGCCCAGCTGATGGAGTCTCTCGGCGCCGCCAACCCCAGCGCCGAGTACCTCTACGAGCCCAATGGCCTCGAGATCCTCTCCAGCCTCCTGCCGATGGCCCTGCGGACGCAGATCCAGCAGGCCTTCCTGGAGACCCAGGCCGGCGAGCAGGCGGCGCGAATGACCGCCATGGACAACGCCACCCGCAACGCGGGCGAGCTCATCAACAGCCTCTCGCTCGTCTACAACCGCGCCCGCCAGGCCGCGATCACGACCGAGCTCACCGAGATCGTCTCCGGGGCCGAGGCCCTCTAGGCCTCCGCCTCTCGCCCCGAATTCATCCCTGCATCTTCTGGAGCCCCCATGAACACCGGTAAGGTCGTACAGGTCAAGGGACCCGTCGTGGACGTCGAGTTTCCGCCCGGACAGCTTCCCAGCATCCTCAACGCCTGCGTGATGTCCAACCCCTTCATCGACGACACCGAGGACAACCTCGTCGTCGAGGTGTCGCAGCACCTGGGCGAGAACATGGTGCGCTGCATCTCGATGGACACGACCGACGGCCTGCGCCGCGGTCAGGCCGTGCGGGACCTGGGTCGGCCCATCTCGATGCCGGTGGGCAAGGAGGTCCTCGGCCGCATCCTCAACGTGACCGGCAAGCCGGTGGACGAGGTCGGGCCCGTCATGACCACCCTGACCAGCCCGATCCACCGCTCCCCGCCGCCGCTGACCGAGCAGAGCACCCAGGTCGAGATGTTCGAGACCGGCATCAAGGTCGTCGACCTGATCGCCCCCTACGCCCGCGGCGGCAAGATCGGCCTCTTCGGTGGCGCCGGCGTCGGCNNCAAGACGGTGCTCATCCAGGAGCTGATCAACAACGTCGGCATCAAGCACGGCGGCTTCTCGGTCTTCGCCGGCGTCGGTGAGCGCACCCGCGAGGGCAACGACCTCTGGTACGAGATGATGGAGTCGGGCGTCATCGGCACCGAGAAGGACGAGCACGGCCACATCGCCTTCGACGAGCGGGGCATCCCGCGCATCAAGACCGAGACCTCGCGCGTGGCCCTGATCTTCGGCCAGATGAACGAGCCCCCCGGCGCTCGCGCCCGCGTCGCCCTCTCGGCCCTGACCGTCGCCGAGCACTTCCGCGACGTGGACGGCCAGGACGTGCTGCTCTTCGTCGACAACATCTTCCGCTTCACCCAGGCCGGCTCGGAAGTGTCCGCGCTGCTGGGCCGCATCCCCTCCGCGGTAGGCTACCAGCCGACGCTGGGCACCGAGATGGGCGCTCTCCAGGAGCGCATCACCACCACGACCAAGGGCTCGATCACCTCGGTGCAGGCCGTCTACGTGCCCGCCGACGACTTGACCGACCCGGCCCCGGCGACCACCTTCGCCCACCTCGACGCGACCACCGTGCTCAACCGCAAGATCTCCGAGCTGGGCATCTACCCGGCCGTGGATCCGCTCGACAGCAACAGCCGTATCCTCGAGCGGGACGTCGTCGGTGACGAGCACTACGCCGTCGCTCGCGAGGTGCAGCGCGTGCTGCAGCGCTACAAGGATCTGCAGGACATCATCGCGATCCTCGGCATGGACGAGCTCTCCGACGACGACAAGGCCCTGGTCGCGCGCGCCCGCAAGATCCAGAAGTTCCTCAGCCAGCCCTTCCACGTCGCCGAGCAGTTCACCGGCTCCCCCGGGATCTACGTCAGCAAGGAGGACACGGTCCGCTCCTTCAAGGCCATCCTGGAAGGCAAGCACGACGACCTGCCCGAGCAGGCCTTCTACATGGTCGGCACCATCGAGGACGTCGTCCAGAAGGCCAAGGACCTGGCCAAGGGAGCCTGACATGCTTCACGTCGAGATCGTCACCCCCACGCGCGTCGCGTGGACCGGTGAGGCTACCGAGGTCCAGGTTCCAGGCGCCCAGGGCGAGCTGGGAGCCTTGGATGGCCACGCCATGCTGCTCGCGGTGACGCGGGCGGGCGTGGTGCGGGTGAGCAAGGCGGGCGGCGAGCACGAGGACCTCGTGGTCGGTCCGGGCTTCGCCGAGGTCACCCCGCTGGGGGTCACCCTCCTGGTCGACCGGGTCGAGCCTGCGGGCCAGATCGACAAGGACAAGGCCCAGCGCGACCTGGACGCCGCCGAGAAGGTCCTCGGCCAGGCGATGGCCGGCACGGACGAGTGGCGCGACGCCGAGTACCAGGCCGACATGGCGCGCGCCCGACTTAGCGTCTGAGCGCGAAGGCGGCCGCGAAGCGGCGGTCGGTCAACCGCCAGGCGGCGGTCGGACAACGGTGAACGGGCCCTCGTAGGAGGGCCCGTTCTTCGTTCTACAGGTCGAAGACGAACACGCGGCCCGTACCGGAGGCACGGGAGGGCGCGCTGATCAGCAGCTCGATCGAACCGTCACCGTCGAAGTCGGCGCCGTTGATGTTGAAGCCGAAGGCGTCCGAGGAGTCCGACCGGAAGCCCAGGTCGGCGTCGGTCGAGGAGAGGCTGCCCGAGAGGGTCCCGCTGCCCAGGAAGACGCTGACCTCGCCGGGGCCGGAGGAGTAGGTCGCCGCGTAGTTGTAGTAGGTGGTGCCCGGCGCGCCGATGGAGAGGTCGTCCACCGAGTCGCCGTCGATGTCGCCGGCGTAGGTGGCGTAGCCGAACTGGTCGGCGCCCGCGCCGGTGATCACCGCGTCCGCCGCGCTGCTGCTGATGTTCCCGCGACGGCTGCTGGCGTCGTAGTAGACGTAGACCTCGTTGACGTCCGGAGCGGACAGGACGTAGTCGAGCCGTCCGTCCCCATCCAGGTCCGTCAGCAGGGTCCGAGCGCCGGCGCCGAGGCGATCGTCGGCGGACTCGCCGCTGAAGACCGTGTCGGCCACCAGGCCGATGGAGCCCGCGCCGCCCAGGGTGGAGGTGCCTCCGCCCACCACGTAGACGCTGCCATCGGTGGCGCTGTCGTAGTAGTAGCCGGGCGCGCCGACGATCACCTCGTCGTAGCCGTCGCCGTTGACGTCGCCCGAGCCCAGGCTGTGGCCCAGCTGCGCGTAGGCGGCGTTGCCCCAGGCACGCAGCAGGTAGTCCTGCTCGAAGTCGTAGTCGCCCGAGACCAGGTCCGCGCCGCTCATGATGCTGACGGTCCCCACATAGGTGGAGCGATCCACGGTCGACTGCGAGTTGCCGTAGACGACATCGGAGTGGCCGTCGCCGTCGAAGTCCGGCGCGCTGTCCACCCGGAGCCCGGTGTTGTAGCCGGCGGTGGTCCCCGAGAAGGTGACGGAGGCGTTGTCGGAGTCGTACTCCGTCTCCAAGGCGTCACCGCCGAAGACCAGCAGACCCGCCGAGGGGTATCCGTAGAACGCGCCGCTGTAGAGGTCGGAGCCCACCACCACGACATCGGGCCTGCCGTCGGCGTTCTGGTCCCCCATCGAGGGGGAGAGGAAGGCCATGGCGTTGTAGTTGGAGTCGCCCACGAAGGTGTTGGTGGCCAGCTCATCCCAGGTCTGGGACCAGGTCTCCCAGCCCGACCCGTCCACCAGGGCGATGGCGCCCGGCACCGTGCTGGCGGTCCCGGCCACGTACACACCGCCCGTCAGGACGTCGGGCACCCCATCGCCGTCGATGTCGGCGACCGAGAGCGCGTCCTCGCCGCCGAGGTAGTCGCCGGACATGCCTCGGATCTCGCTCAGCGCGTCGTCCGGGCCGAAGACGTCGACCTCGCCATCGCAGTTGTCGTCGATGCCGTTCCAGCTCTCCTGCTGGCCGGGGAAGATGTCGGCGTTGAAGTCGTCGCAGTCGCCGTCGTCCTGGGAGTACCCGTCGGCGTCGTGGTCGACCGAGCTGCAGTAGTCGTTGTCGGCCCCCGGCGTGCCGAGGTCGCCGCCACCGAAGGCCGAGGTCGACGAGCACCACAGCGCGGAGGAGGCGATGTCGTCCGAGGAGTCGAAGTAGGGGTCCAGCGACAGCGACGCGCCCGCCTGGACCGGCCAGGAGGAGGTGTAGCTGAGCTCGGAGATCGGCGTGCTGCCCATGTAGAGGAAGATCGAGTCGGCCGAGTCGGAGAGGCTGAAGCTCAAGCGATCGTAGACGGCGTCGACCATGACCCCGCCGTTGAGCGAGGAGTCCTCGGTGACGCCGAAGATCAGCACCTGGCCGGCGTCGATCAGCGTGCTCTCAGTCACCTGGAAGGACTGGCCGTCGTCGGACTGCACCGTCCAGCCCACCAGGTCGATGGTGGATTCCGCGGCGCTGCGCACCTCGAACCACTCGCCGTAGCCGTCGGTCACGACCTCGGGGTTGAACATGACCTCGCTGACGAAGACGTCGCCCACGCCGATCCAGTCCTCGTCCACCAATCCGTCGCAGTCGTCGTCCATCAGGTCGCGGCTGGTCTCGTTGTCCCGGGGGTAGACCTCGGGGTTGTTGTCGTCGCAGTCTTCGCCCCCCGCGGCGACGCTGTCGAAGCCGTCCCCGTCGGCGTCAGCGATCACCGAGCCGGTCACCGCCAGCTCGACCGAGGGCAGGTCCACGTCGTTGCTGGTGATGGTCAGGCTGGCGCTGAACTCGCCCCAGTCCGCCGGCTGGAAGAGCACCTCGACCACCGCGCTGGCGCCAGGCTCCAGCATGGTCGTCGGCAGCTCGGCGATGAAGGCGGAGTCGCCCGAGAGGCTGGCCGAGACCTCCAGGTCCCCCTCGCCCGAGCAGGCGTTGGTGAGCACCACGGTCGCGGTCGTCGTGGTCCCGTAGGCCAGCGGGTCGAAGGCGACGGCCTCCTCGGAGACCGACAGGGCCGGGCAGTCCTCGGTGAAGGTCGTCCCACCGTCGCTGCCGCCACCATCGCTGCCGCCACCGTCGCTGCCGCCGTCGCCAGCGGTGTCCTCGATCTTGCCCTTGTTGCAGGCGGTCGAGGTCAGGGCGACCGAAGAGAGGAGAAGGGTGACGATGCCGAGGCCGAGTGGTCGAGGGCTCATGGGAACTCCGAGTGGGGCGATGGCGCGACGATAGCTTGACCTTTGGTGACAGGTCAAGTCCCAACTCCAGGACCTAGCCCAAGGACTCGGGCACACCGAGTGGCGCGCGGGGCGTCCTGCGTCGTGTAGGTCTCCGAGTGGGCGCCTTTCCGTATCCCGAACGACGTGAGCGCCAAGATCCAGGCCTCTGGCCCGGCGTCAAGGTGGTCCTCAGGGCGCAGC
>DDSR01000049.1 GCA_002343455.1 Deltaproteobacteria bacterium UBA2385
TCAAGGTGGTCCTCAGGGCGCAGCTCTCCATCCCGGCGTCGCCGGTCTGTATTCGTGATGGCAGCTGGGGTCAGGCACGAGGACCGAACAGGCTGGGTTGTCGGTCGGGCGGAGGCGGTACCCAGATTCCGGGGATCAGCGCCAGGAGTCGGTGGGCGCTCGGGACGACGGCGCGGATACCGTCCACGATCGCGTATCCCCAGAACTGGCCCACCTTCAGTGGCTTGATGATGCGCTGGGAGAGTACTTCGAAGGTCCGCAGTGCGGCCTCGGCGTTGGGGCGCTGGACGAAGGTGGCGATGGCGCCGATGGCGATCCAGACGGCGGCGACGAGGTTCTGGAGCCGGTTCCAGGTGAGTGCCCGGATGTTCTCCAGCTTGAACTCCTGCTTGGCGAATCGGTGGGTCTCCTCGACCGACCACCTGGCGAAGTACATGCCCAGCACTCGTGCGACGGCGGCCGGCGTGTCCGCCTTGTGGGTGGTCAGCAGCACCATGGGGTTGTGGTGCTCGTCGGTCTTGAAGACGCACATCCAGAGCTGCTGCTCGTGGCCGGGCAACCGAACGGGACGAGAGCCATAGCGCGCCCTGTAGGCCCCCCGCTTGCCATCGTTGAGAAGACGCGTGGCTTCGAGCTCTCCGTAGAAGCGGGCCCCCTCCCAGAGGTCGCGAACGCGGGCGCGAGCGTTCTCGTCGAAGACCAGGTGACGGCTGTTCTCGTGTACTTGCAGGCGGACGACGAAGTGCCGCTTCTCGGCCAGCAGCAGCCGAAGGATGCGGCCATTGTCCCCCTCCCGGTCGATGGCGAAGGTCCCCGCCTTCGTACCGGCGCAGATCCTGCGCAGCATGTCCAGCCAGATGGCTGGCTGACTCTTGAAGTCCTCTTCGGTGGTCGAGAAGACCTCGAACATCAGCGGCAGGGGCACCGCGCGGCGCTCCTGCTCTGGGTCGACCACCACCGCAGTGGCCAGGCCATAGCCCTTCCCGATCTCGCCCGTCGACCCATCGCGGACCGCAGCGAGGTTCGGCATCGCCTTGGCGTAGGCCTTGGTGATGTCCGAGAGGTCGACCGCGATGACAGCGCCTTCGGGTACCCGTCGCCCCAGCTCGGCGGTCTGCTGCGCCGCCACGGTCACCAGGTCGATCTCCCCCAACATCCGGTTCAAGACCTTGTAGCGGTGCCGGACGGCGACCTCGTTCTTCGGCATTCGCCGCACGATGGCGCTGAACATCACGTCGCCGGCGAGGACAAGGCCCGTGACGAGCTGCACCGCGAAGCGCTGACGGAACACCGACCACCGCGCCTCCGGATGCGCGCTCAGGTGGACCAGGTGCCGGACGTAGCCGGCGAGGTGTGATAGGATCTGATTCAGCCAGTACATGGCTAGGGCCTCGCTTGTGTGGGGTGTCGCAACCACCACGTAAGCGGGCCCTTCATCCACGTCTAGGCTCGTTCTTCAACAATCTCGCCAGGAGGACCACGCCTTTGGGGGGGCGGTGGCAGGGTGCCGGGCTTCAAGAAAATGCCCAGTCACCACGCGAACTTGGCGAGGCCGTTGGGCTAGGTCCTGCCAACTCGGCTTATAGTGCCTCGCAGGCGCTGGACTTGACCTCCACGACGCGGCGGTCGTAGGCGACCACGAAGGCCATCGGATCCAGCAGGGTCTCGATCTCCCCCTCGCGGTCCATCAGGTCGAAGGAGCCCTTGCCATCGACCACCTCGACGAGGGCGGAGACCCGCCGGGCCCCGCTGCGGTCGATCACCTCGACCGGGACGTCAAAGCGGCCCCAAGGCAGGTCCGCCAGGACGCAGCCGTGCAGCGTCTGCTTGCCATCGGGCTGGGTGGAGCGGCTCAGCTCCAGCCGCAGGCCGGGGACGAAGCCCCCGTGGACGAAGAAGTCGAAGGTGTCGTCCAGGTCCTGCCCGCCGGACCGCTCCAGCGCCGCCTGCAGCTCCTGGGTGGTGAGGGCCTTGCCCAGGTGGCTCGCCGCGAGCTGGTCGAGGGCGCTGAAGTAGGCCCGGTCGCCCAGGCGCAGGCGGAGGGTGTCGCCCAGGACGTAGGCCGCCAGGCGTCGGCGCATCACCTCGGAGGTGTCGCTGAGCGGGGTCGCGCCGCTCAACGACAGGAAGCGCTGGTTGCGGTTGACCGCCGCCGAGCCGTAGCCCCGGTCCGTCGGGTCCTCGACCAGGGCACGCAGCGCCGCCATCTGGGTGTCGTAGGCCTTGGAGCCGAAGGCCGCGCGGATGTAGAAGGAGGCGAAGGCCTCGGCCAGGCCGTCCGCCAGCCACTGATCCCGGCTGGTCGCCGGCCGGATCGCCTCGCCCCAGTACTGCTGGGCCACCTGCCGCGCGATCATCGACTGGGTCAAGTAGGGGTCGAGCTCCTCGATGGCGCTGGTGTCGGTGACCTCGGCCGTCTTGACCGTCTGGATCTGGACCATCCCGGGCGAGGGCTCGGGTCGGCTGCCGCGCAGGACCTGGCCGACCGTGTTGGAGGCACCTTGCCAGACATCGACCTCGTCGAAGGGGAAGTCCGGCAGGAAGCGCTCCAGGAAGGCCACCACGCGGCGGATCTCGGGGGCGAACATCGCCAGGGCCCAGGCGTCGTTGCTGAACAGGTGGACCCGCACGCCTGGCATCCCCGATCCCGAGGGATCGATCTGGATCTGCCAGCGACCCAGGGCGACCCCGGGGCTGCGGATGCCCTTGCCGCGGGCTTCGGCCCAGAACCAGCTCTCTTCTTGCGACTCCTTCAAGGTGCTGCCCGAGATCGCCGCCTCGACCGAGGCGAGTCCGGACTGGGGGAAGCCGACGCGGACCTGGCTGTCCCAGCGCGCCCCGCCGGGGGAGGGCACCGGATCGGGGAGGATCGGCTGGTAGCCGGTCGTCGTGCCCAGTGAGCGGCCCTGGTTGCTCCAGTTCGCGTAGGGCCAGCGCGCCTTCCAGCGCAGGCGCAGCTTGACCGTCTGCCCTTCGGGTACCGCCTCGGGGAGCACGACCTGGACGTGGTACTCCAGGGGCGTCTTCTGTACCAGGCCCATCTCTTCGGCCTCGCCGATGCCCTGCGCGGCCTCGATCCCCCCGATAATCGACTCCGGCGACTGCTGGTCGGTCGAGGTCGTCGGCTCCAGCGAGACCGAGGGCGTCTCACCCGCCGCGGGCGCCCCTCCCAAGGGCGCGGGCTCCGAGCCGGCGGAGGTCTCGTCGGCGGAGGCGCTCTCGGCGGTGCTCTCCTGGCTGGAGCCGTCCTGCTGGTCGGCGACCGCCGCGGACTCCTCGGGGCCCCGGGCCGCCGCGACCCCCTGCCCCCTCCCGAAGAGGTCGGCGCTGAGACCGACCCGCGCCACCGCCCGCCCGTCGTCCAGCTCGAGCTGCTCGAGCTCCCAGGTCCCACGAACCGCCCCATCGACCGGCATGGAGAGGGTGACCGCCTGGGCGGGGCCGCCCACCGCCCGCAGCTCGATCCGCGAGTCGACCTCGACGAAACGCTCGTTGCCCGTGCCCCGAGGACGCGTCGTCACCGTGCTGTCGGCCCGAACTGCCTCCATCCAGGCGCCCGGTCGCTCCGCCGGGGGTGCGAGGCCCTTCCCGGCGAGGCGCTCGAAGTGCCGCTGGCCTTCGTTGTCGGTGCCGTAGGCGAAGGCGAGGCTCTCGAAGCCCAGTCCCTCCTGGTCCATCGGGTCGCGGAAGCAGGCCAGCCAGCGGTCGTGGTCGTCGTTGCTCAAGCCCACGGGAAGCTCGGCCACCACCCGCAGGGGCTGGGTCGTGCGCCAGTCGGCCAGGAAGCGCAGGGCCTCGCCCTCCATCCCGAGCTCGTCCTGGAGCAGGCGATCCTGGCGCAGCCACAGCCGGGGATCCAGCGAGGCCCGCTCCAGCTGCAGCCGGCGCTGGGGCAGCAGGTTCGTGGCGATCGCCTTGGTGCGCAGGCCCCCCTTGGACTCGGTGATGATGTAGGCCTCGTCCACCCCGCCCTGCTCGGCCCCGTAGTCGCGGATGGCCGCGCCTCCGCCCACCGGCTGCAACCCGGAGAGGATGCTGCGGATCTTGTGGTCCGCGCTGAGCACCAGCCCGCGGTCCACCCCCAGCACCAGCGGCTGCTCGCCGTAGGCGATCGCCCGCTGCTGATCGTCGGGTAGGAGCTTGTGGCGGGCCGCGTGGTTGGCGATCCTCCAGCGATCCGCCCGCTCGGGGACCTCGACGGAGAGCTCGCCCTTGCCCACGAAGACGAAGCCGACCATGCGCTCGGACAGGGGCGCGCGGCCCGCCCAGACCGGGATCACCAGCCCCTCGGTCAGCGTGGCCGAGCAGATCCCGTCCTGCACCGCCAGCGCGTCGCTCACCTCGTAGGCCGTCTCGTCCAGCCACATCCGGCCGGCCGCGGACCACCACTGGTTGAGGCCCTCCTGGCTCCCTGGGGCGACCTGAGCCCTGGCGGACGAGCCCGCCAGGAGGATTGTCAGGAACACGAGGGGGAATGGCATCGAAGCTCCAGAGCGGCCCGTCGGTTCATAACGGGATCGCCGTCGCCCGCCGCTTGCACTACAGCGGCTGCCCGTTACCGGTCGGCACCCATGGACGAGCCCACCGCGCCGGACGCGCCCACCGCCTCTCCCCTCCGCCGCCTGCTCCGGCTGGGCGCGGAGCTGCTGGCCATGGTGCTCCTGGGGCTGATCCTGATGGAGGTCGTCGGCCGGATCCGCGCCCCGGATCTGCCCGAGCTGGCCCCCGACTTCGCCCTGAACACCCTGGACGGCGAGCGGATCGTGCTCTCCGAGCTGCGCGGGCAGGTCGTGATCCTCAACTTCTGGGCGACCTGGTGCGCGCCGTGTCGGGTGGAGATCCCGACCTTCTCCCGCTTCGCCGAGGCCAACCCCGATGTGCTCGTCCTGGGCATCGCCACCGACGGGAGCGAGGCCGAGCTGCGTGTCGCCGGGCCGGCCCTGGGCATCCGGTACCCGATCGCCCGCGCCGACGCCGCCACCGTGGCGGCCTACGGCATCTCGACGCTCCCCACCACGGTCATCGTCGACGCCGAGGGCCGGGTCCACACGGCCCACTCCGGGATCATGCTGGATCCTCAGCTCGCCCTGGCGGTCGCCCGGGCCCGCTGAGCCGGTCGCCTACTGCAGCGAGGCGTCCAGCCGGACCAGGGCGTCGGCGTAGCAGGCCTGCCAGCCGACCTGGACCCGGTTGACGAAGATCTTCCGGAAGGGGCGCACCGGCAGGTTCAGGAGGGTGCGCAGCTCGACGTCGGTGCCCTCGTTGGTCTCCAGGGCCGTCCAGGTGGTGATGAAGCCGCGATCCCCGGCGTGGTCGACCAGGACCCGCCGACCCGGGCTGACCTCGCTGATGGTCGCCGCCAGCTTGCGCCGCCACATGCCCACCTTGTAGACCAGGGTCGCGCTCGCCCCCGGGCCCTTGTTCATGACGCCGTGCTCCCAGCGTCGCGTGCAGTCGACCAGCAGCGTCTCCTGCAGGCGGAGGTCCGACACGGCGGTCACGACCGCCTCGGGAGAGGCCTTGATCGTGTGCCGGGCGACGATGTCGGCGAGGTGGTCGTCGGAGATCGGCGCGCCCAGGGCGGGCTGGAGCAGGGCGAGGGAGAGGGCGAGAGGGAGCAGAGCAGTCATGCTGCAGAGCTAAGCTTCGGACCCGAAGGCGCCAAGCGGTATATGCTGAACCGGCCCCTTCCTCGGAGGTCCAGTGCGCGCGTGTGTGGCCGGCCTGGCGGCAGCTCTCCTCGCTTTTTCCCCGCCCCTCCGAGCGGAGGAGGATCCCTGGGCCCAGGATGATCCCTGGGCCCCTCCGGCCGATCCCGTCCGGTCGGCCCCTGCGGCGGCCGGCAACCCTGTCATCGGCAACCCTGTCATCGGCATCCCGGTCCTCCCCGCGCCCGCGGGCCTCGGCTTCAGCAGCCGCGATCGCTGCGATGCGGCCCGACGTGCCGACCGGCGCGGCCTCAGCCTGCTGGCCCCCACCTGGTCGCACCCCAGCCGCGAGCGCTGTGCCTACGCCGCTGGCGCCGACCGCTGGACGATCGACGAGCAGCCCGCCGGGATGGTGCTCAGCGGCGCCATGGACGGCGTACTGCTCGGCAGCAGCGCCGCGCTGGCCCTCGCCGCCCTGGGCGTCGATCCGGCCGAGCGCGCCGAACAGAACTGGGATCTGCAGAGCCCGGAGGGATGGGGCCCGGCCCGCTCCGGCGTGCAGCGCCGCGATCCGCTGCCGGTCCGCACCGATCCGGACGCCGGCGCTCGCGGGCTCAGCGACGTCCTGGCCCTCGGCGCCGGGGTCGGGGCCCTCAGCGCCCCCTGGGGCTTCCCCGCCCGCAACGGTCGGCTCACCAACGGCCTCGTCATGGCCGAGGTGCTGGCCCTCAGCACCGCCACGCAGCAGCTCGTCGCCCGCACCGTCGCCGAGCCGCGACCCTACCTCTTCCAGGATGTGCGCACCTGGAGCGATGAGGACTTCGCCTGGGCCGCCCGCGGCATGAGCGGGCCTCAGGCGACGACCTCCTATTACTCGGGCCACGTCAGCCTCGTCGCCTCGGTCAGCTACGCCTGGGCCAGCACCTGGACCCTCGACGCTCTCGACCAGGGCGACGAGCGCGCCGGCCTCGCCCTGCTGCTCTTCCCCGCTGCCTTCATGATCAGCCACCTCGAAGGCCAGCTTCGAGTCGATGCCATGGCCGTCGACTCGCGCGATGCCTGGATGGGCCACCTGGCCGGGGGCCTCATCGGCGCCGGGGTGCCAGCCGCCCACAGCCTGGCCGCCCTGCACGGCCGGCAGCGCCCCGCCGCGCCCGGTCGCGCGCCGATGGGTCCTCGCCTCCTCTCCCTCCGTCCCCTGGTCGGGCCCGGCACCGTCGGCCTGACAGGAGCGTGGTGATGCTGCTCCTCCTCGCCCTGACCGCTTGCAGCGCGCCTGCCGATCCCATCCTGGGCGAGTGGGTGGCTGCCTTCTACCGCTCGCAAGCCCTGACCGGAGACACCGGAGACACCAAAGACATCGGGTATACCGGAGACATCGGGGATACCGGCGCGACCATCGACTGCCAGGACGACAGCGGCGCCGAGTCCTTCCGCGGCTGGCTGCAGATCGTCGCGGCCGATCCGGTCGCGGGCACCCACCTCGTGCTCGCCTCGGCTGAGGGCGAGGCCGTGGGACGACCGGTCGCCGACAACGGGCTGAGCCCCTCCTCGGGCATGTCCGGCCCTCTTCGCGGCGGCTGGGAGGACGAGGCCATCCGCATCCACCTCCTCCCCGACCTGGAGTCCCTCGTCGCGGACGAGGCGGATCGCCAGCGCTGGAGCCAGGGCCACCTCGTCCTGGAGAGCCACGGCTGGTCCCGGTCCTGCCAGGTCCTGCAGTGGCAGTGGGTCGACCTGGACGGTCAGCCCGATCCCGAACAGTCGGGTCAGGCCTTCCTGCGGCGGGGCTGAGGCCGGCGCGCGCTCAGAAGAACCAGGGAGAGAGCCACAGCCGCTCGCCCTCTTCGTCCTCGCGCTCGTACAGTCGCACCCGGACATAGCAGGCGACACAGTCGTCGCCGCTGATCGTCGTGCTGAGGATCGCCTCGGCGTCCGAGGCCTTGGCCTCTACGCTGGCGACCGTGTCTCCGGCCTCGTTGAGCAGATCGATGCCGGCCACGACGAACTCGTCGGGGTCGTAGGCGCCGCTCAGCGAGACGTGGACCGTCACCGGCTCGGCCGAGTCGACCTCGGTCCCGGGCAGGAGGATCTGTCCTTCGACGGTCTCCACCCAGGCGCGCGGCTCGACGAAGGGCCCCGTGCTGGCGAGGGTCGTGCGCGCGAACAGCGCGTCGAAGAGGGCGTACCGATCGTACGGGGCCGCGGTCATCGTCCCGGTCATCGCGCCCTGGTAGGTCTGCCAGGCCAACGAGCCGTCCCGCAGAGTGATCGAGGTGGCCGAGGGCCCGTCGTCGAAGCTGGCGGGCAAGGCGTCGTGGGTGTCCGTGCCGCCCATCACCCCCAGCTTGTAGCCCAAGGACAGCGCCGCCTGGAAGGAGCCCCAGCTGTAGTACCCGTCTGCGTCGAACAGCCGGAAGTCGCAGTGGGGATCGGACACGTCGAAGCACTCCGAGGTGCCGTGCTCGCTGACCATCTCGACCAGCGGCTCGAAGCGGGCGTCGGGGGCGTTGTCGGTCCGTCGCCAGTCGATCGGCTGGGGCCGGGAGAGGGCAGGGTGGTGGACGATGAAGAGCGAGCGCATCTCGCCGCAGAGCTCGCCCGCGTCGACCATCGCCTGGCGCATCAGGTCCGGCGAGGTCGCCGCCACCAGGTTGGCCACGCTGACCACGGTGGTCCCCCAGCCCTTGAGCTGGTCGGTCGGGTTCGG
Organism: Deltaproteobacteria bacterium UBA2385; assembly: GCA_002343455.1. GTDB lineage: Bacteria > Myxococcota_A > UBA796 > UBA796 > UBA2385 > UBA2385. The sequence continues at coordinate 8,359 of DDSR01000049.1, forward strand.
CGAGGCGCCGATGCGCCACTCGGGGCAGGCCGTAGGCTCTTCCAGGACCACCGTGCGGTGACCGCCCTCGCGGTAGCCGTCGTCGTCGAAGTAGTCGCGCGCGTAGGTCCACTCGTAGCCGATGAAGGGCAGGACGGGGCCCCCGTCGGCTTCGAAGGCCAGCTCCTGCTGGCGGGTCCAGATGTCGATCGGCTCGGCCTCGGGGCTGCCCCAGTAGGTCGACATCTCGGCGTGGTCCGCCAGCACGGTCCACTGCAGGCCCGCCGCCTCGGCGTTGCGGAAGACGTCCGCCGCCGGCTCGGTGTCGGGCCCCTGGCAGCCGCTGGCGAAGTCCTCGCAGCCGTCCAGGGAGAGGTCGCTGTGGACGTGGGGATCGCCCCAGAGCACCTTGCGCCCCAGCTCGATCACCGAGAGCTCGACCCGGGCCAGGGCCAGGACCTCGCTCGCCTCGACCCCCGCCTCCAGGCCCCAGTCCTCGGCCGGGACCCCCGCCACCAGGGCGTAGACCACCCGGCCGGGCTCGGTCCCCCCGGCTACCGCCTCGTTGCCGGCCAGGAGGGTCGGGCTGCTCAGCCAGAGGGAGCCGTCCCACCAGGAGGAGCCCTCGGGGCCTTCCCGCTGGAGGTAGAGCTCCGCGGGCGAGCGCTCGCCCTCCTCGCTCAGGCTGAAGGCCACCGCCTCGTCCACCCAGTAGGCGGCGTCCTCTCGCTCCAGGGCGCCGCTGAGCGTGTATGCCGCGGGCTGGACCTCCTCGGAGCTGTGTCCTTCGTCCAGGGTCTGGACCCGGATCGCCTCGGCCCCCGCCGCCAGCACGCAGCGGCTCACCCCGACGCAGGCGTCCACCCAGCTCCCTGCGCGCAGCCCCTGGAAGGCGACCTGGTCGAGGTCGGCCCCGGTGATCTCGGTCAGCCAGGCGAGGCTGCCGCTGGGGCCCGAGACCGCCTCGATGCTCAGGGCGACGGGGACCCCTCCATCGGGCGGGTCGGAGTGGGTGTCGACGCCCTTGGAGGTGCAGCCGAGCGAGAAGATCAGGAGGGTCACGAGCACAGGGACTCCGGTCAGAGGAGCCCAATATAGCGGCAGGGCATCCGGGTCCGCCACGCCCTCCGCTCCGCATGGCGAGCCCGCTCGCTCAGCGCGGCGAGCCCCTTCGCTCAGCGCAGCGAAAAGGCCGTCACGCGGGCCCTCGAGAGGTCGGCCAGCACGACCGCCTCGGCGACCGGGTCGTAGCAGCCCTCGGCCCGGGTGATGGGGTGCTGCACCGTCGTCCAGGAGCGGCGCGAGGCGAAGCTGGTGGGGTCGAGCTCCTGGACGAGATCCACGCCGTCGCTGCCCTGGGCCATCACCAGCAGCCGGGTGCTGTCGCTGTGCAGCACCTTCATCGCGCTGGGCAGGCTCCCGATCTCGACCAGGGTGTCCGGATCGACGATCGCCGCGCCGAAGAAGAGCCGGTCGGCGCCCTCGTCGTGGTGGATGATGCCGAAGGCGTAGGGGAAGCCCCGCTGGGTCCTGGCCGCCGGCTTCTGGCCCGCCGGGCCTCGACCCTGCGCGCCCGCGCCCGCGGGGGCCTGCTCGCCCGCGCCCGCCGGCCGCTGCCCGCCTGCCCCTGCCGGCCGCTGCCCGCCCGCTCCGGGCCCCCTCAGCGCCGGGCGTTGGCCCGCTGCGGGCCGAGGCGGCTTTCCTGCCTTGCCCTCGTCGCGCTCGTTGGAGAGCTTCTCGGCCCCGCCGTCCTGACTCGCGCCCTGCTTCTCGGCCCCTGGTCGCCCAGGCCCCATCGGCCTGCGCTGCCCCGCTCCCTGCGGCGGAGGCACCTTGCCTGCCTTGCCTGCCTTGCCTGCCTTGCCCGCCTTGCCTCCCTCCCCCTTCTGCGCCCCTGGGGCCGCGGCGGCGCTGCCCGAGAGGCTGCTCACCGTCCCCGACGCCAGGGTCTCGCCGGTGTTCGGGTCCAGCCGCCAGATGGTCGAGAGGCGGGTCGCGCCGACGTAGACGCTGTCGTTGGCCACCGCCACCGCGCCGACCCCAGGACCGGCCTTGGTCCCGGCGACCAGCTCACTGAACTGCCGGGCGAAGAGCACCGCCCGGCCGGGCACGTCCACCGCGCTCACCCAGCCCTGTTCCGGGAGCACCACCGCCGCCCGGCCGCTGGAGGGCTCGTAGGCGAAGTCGCCGATGCTGTCGCCCGAGCTGCCTGGGATGCCCAGGTCCAGGCTGAAGCCCTCGCCTCCGTCCAGGGGCCAGGCGTAGAGCCGGCCTTCGAAGAAGCTGGGCGCCAGCAGCAGGCGCCGCTCTGGATCGACCGCCAGGGCGAAGGGCCAGGCGGCCTGGTCGGTGAAGAGGCTGACCGTGCCGTCCTTGGCCCACTTGTAGATCCGGCTGCCCCCCAGGCGGGAGAGGATGTAGCGATCGCCGGTCTTGGTGTCGACCACCACGTCGTCCGCCGAGCTGGCCAGCGGCAGGGTCCGCTGCACCTCGCCGCCGGGCAGGGCCAGCACCGTGGCGCTGCCGTCCCCGCCGTTGCCGACAAAGGCGCGCTTGCCCGCAGCGTCGATGGAGATCGACTGCGACTCCCAGCGCACCTTCACCTTGTTGACGATCGTGCCCGTCTTCGGGTCCAGCAGGGCGACCAGGCTGCCGATCCCCCCGGTGGCGACGCCGCCGAACTCCATCCCGGCCAGCAGGTTCCCCCCCTCCCAGGCCCAGGTCTCCGGCGCTGTCGGCAGCTCCACCGCCCACTGCTCGACGCAGCTCGCGTCGACCTTGCGGCTGCGGGTCCCGCCCAGGATCATGCTGCCGTCGTCCATCAGCACCACCCGGTTGGGCGGCTGCCCGGTCAGGGAGCAGGCCACCGAGCTCTCGCCGGTCTTTGTGTCCACCACCACCACCCGCGACGAGGTCCGCTGGACCCCGTCGATCAGGGCCAGCTTCCCACCCGAGGGCGCGGCCGAGATGTCGATCACGTCGGCCATCCCGGTCAACGGCACGGTCTCTTCGCCGTCGAAGCTGTAGCCGTTGAGGGTCCGGTTGTGGGCGTTCCAGACCCAAAGCCGACCCGTGGCCGGATCCAGGGCCGCCGCCTGCGTCGGGTTCGTGCGGGCCCCCTTGGAGGCCGTGTCGATCGAGAGGATCAGCTCGCCGCTGTCGAGGTTGACGGCCCGGACCTTCTCGGCATGGGTGGAGAGGTAGATCATCCGATCCCGCTCGGCGTCCAGGAAGAGGTGATTGGGGTTGAAGCCGTCCACCTTCATGTCGATGGCCCGCACGGGGTCCCCGGTCTGGGGGTCGTGCCCGATCAGCCAGGTCGAGAAGATCGAAGTGTGCCAGAGCAGCTCCCGCTCGGCGTCCCAGCGGACCGTCATGCCCTTGATCGAGTTGGGCGCCTTGAAGCCCAGGCGGCTCTCCTCCAGGTCGACCACGCCGATCGGGGCTGCGTGCCCCTCGGCCAGTCCGTCCTCGTTCTCGGGCAGGGAGCGGGGAGCGAGGGTCGGGGCAGTGGCGTTCTTCTGCCCCTTGTCGCAAGAGAGCAGGGCGAGCAGCAGCAGCATGAGGACTCCGAGGCGGGACGGGCCGAGTATACGCCGCTCGCGCAGGGCGAGCCCGTTCACCTCCGCCGTTCATATTCCGCGAGGGCCGCGTTACACGGCCGCGTGTCGCAGCTCCCTCCTCTGCTCATCGATGGATCCAGCCTGGACTTCGAGGCCCTGGTCCAGGTCGCACGCCTGGGTCGGCCGGTCGCCCTGGCCGAGCCCGCGCGGGCCCGGATGCTGCAGAGCCAGGCCTGGGTCGCTGGCGCCGGCCGCCGCGACGCCCCCGTCTACGGGGTGAACACCGGCTTTGGCAGCCTCGCCCGGGTGCGCATCCCCGCCGACCAGACCGCCACCCTCTCGCTGAACCTGCTGCGCAGCCACGCAGCCGGCGTCGGCCCTCCGGTCGAAGCCCCCGCCGTGCGCGCCATGATGCTGCTGCGGGCCAACGCCCTGGCCAAGGGCGTCAGCGGCTGCCGGCCCCTGCTGGTCGAGACCCTGGCCGCCATGCTCAACGCCGACGTCCTGCCGGTCGTGCCCCAGCAGGGCAGCTGCGGGTCCTCGGGGGACCTCGCCCCGCTGGCCCACCTGGGCCTGGTCATGGCCGAGGGCGACCACGGCGAGGCCTTCTTCGACGGTCGGCGGATGCCCGCCGCGCAGGCCATGGCCCTGGCCGGCATCCCTCGCCTCCAGATGCAGGCCAAGGACGGCCTCGCCATCACCAATGGCGCCCAGCTCACCACAGCCATCGCCGCCCTGGCCTGCCACGACGCCGAGCTCCTGGTCCAGGCCGCCGAGCTGGCCGCCGCGATGAGCATCGCCGCCCTGCGCGGCTCCAGCCGGGCCTTCCACCCGGCCGTCCACCGGCTGCGCCCCTACCCGGGGGCCATCGCCTGCGCCGCCTCGCTGAGCCGCCTGCTCCAGGGCTGCGCGCTGATCGACAGCGTGCCCGAGAAGGTCCAGGACGCCTACTCCCTGCGCTGCACCCCCCAGGTCCTCGGCGCCGTGCGCGACCAGGTCGCATTCGCCCGCGCCCAGGTCGCCATCGAGCTGAACAGCGTCACCGACAACCCGGTGATCCTCCTGCCCGAGGTGCGGGGCCCCGAAGAGGACGACTCGCTGCCCATCGGCGATCTGGAGAACCATGCATTCTCCGCCGGCCTGTTCCACGGGGAACCGGTCGGCATGGCCATGGACGTCCTCAAGATCGGCCTGTGTGAGCTGGGCAGCCTCAGCGAGCGGCGGCTGTACCGCCTGACCACCGGCAGCCTCTCCCAGCGCCTGCCGCTGGCCCTGATCGCCGCCGACAAGCCCGGCCTCGGCCTGCTCCTGCCCCAGACCACCGCCGCCGCCCTGGTCAGCGAGAACAAGGCGCTGGCCTGGCCCGCCAGCGTCGACAGCATCCCCACCTGCGAGGATCAGGAGGACCACGTCGCCATGAGCACCACCGCCGCCCGCCGCTGCGCCCGGGTGCTGGCCAACGCCCAGCGGGTCGTCGCCGTAGAGCTGCTGGGCGCCGCCCACGCCTTGCAGTTCCGGGTCGACGAGGAAGGCGAGGCGGCCCTGGGCCCGGCCCTCGCGACGGCCCTGCGGCGCATCCACGATCAGCTCGGCGGGCTGCGCACGGACCGCCCCGTGGGCCCGGAGATCGAGTCGCTGGCGCGAGCCCTGCCCTCGCTGGTCGAAGGCCTCGGGCGGGACCAGGACCTCGGCGAGGCCGGCCGATGACCCCCATCCTCATCGGCCCCCCCCTCTCCTGCCAGGATCTGCACGCCATCGCCCACGGCGCCCCGGTCGCCCTCGATCCGGTCGCCGCCGCCCGCATGGCCGACAACGCCGCCCGCACCCCCGACGGCCCCTCCGCCTTGCAGACCAAGGCCCGCTGGTTGATCGGCGAGCACGCCCGGGACCTGCCCCCCCAGGACCTGCCCCGCGCCTTCCTGATCGGCCACTGCGCCGGCGTGGGCGAGCCCCTGCCGGTGCCCGTCGTGCGGGCGACGATGGCCTCGCGCGCCCAGGTCCTGGCCCGCGGACAGAGCGGCTGCCGGCCCCAGGCCGCCGCGCAGCTGATCGAGATGCTCAACCTCGGCATCCACCCGGTGGTGCCCTCGCAGGGAAGCGTCGGGGCCGCCGGCGATCTCGCCCCGATGGCTCACATCGCCGCGGTGGCCTGCGGCTACCTCGACCGCCCCGCCGGCCTGCCCGACTTCCAGCCGACGCCGAAAGAGGCCCTGGCCCTGATCAACGGCATCAGCCTGACCGCCGCCATCGCCGCCCTGGCCCTGGTCCGCTCGCGCCGGGTCCTCGACGCCGCCGTGGCCGCCTGCGCCATGACCCTCGAGGCCGTCGGGGCCGACGCCGGCTGCATCGACGAGCGCCCGATGCAGGCCCGCGGTCAGCGCGGCGGGATCCTGGTCGCCGCCCGCCTGCGGGCGCTGCTCGACGGCTCCGTCCAGGTCGTCCCCGGTCGGCGGCCCGACGCCTTCAGCCTGCGCGCCGCCCCCGCCGTGATCGGCACCGCGCTGGACCTGCTCGACACCATCGAGCTGGGCGTGTGCGTCGAGCTCAACGGGGCCTCGGACAACCCCCTGCTCCTGCCGGACGCGCAGGGACTGTACGAGTGGGTCGAGGCCGGCAACTTCCACGGCGCCCCCCTCGCCGTGGCCATGGACCAGCTCCGCCTCGCCCTCGCCCAGCTCGCCACCATCTCCGAGCGGCGCACCTTCCGACTGTCCTACGGGCAGCTCACCCCCGGCCTGCCCAGCTTCCTGGTGCAGGGCACGGGCTTGAACAGTGGCTTCATGCTGGCCCAGTACACCGCCGCCTCGCTCTGTTCGGAGCTGAAGGGCCTCTGTCACCCCGCCAGCGTCGACAGCATCCCGACCGTCCAGCACCACGAGGATCACAACTCGATGGGGCCCATCGCCGGCCGGCTGACCCTCGAGGCCGCCGAGTGCGCCGCCGACATCGTCGGCATCGAGGCCCTGCTGGCCGCCCAGGCCCTCGATCTGCGGATCCGTGGACAGGCCTGGGATCCCGCAGGGCGGCGCCTCCCCGACGCCCCCGTCCCCCTGGCGCCCGAGGTCGAGCGGCTGCGCGCCCGCGTCCGCGCGGTCGTGCCCTTCTGGGAGGACGACGGCCTGATGCACCCCGCCCTGGTCGCGGTCGGCGCCCTGGTGCGCCAGGGTCGACTGCTCGCCGACGCCGACAGCCCCTGGTAGCCCCACCCCCAGCCCTCACCGCTTGGAGTCCCCCATGGCCAGCCACCCCGTCCTCGCCCGCCTCGAAGAGTTCTCCCCCACCGACACCACGCCGCGCCTCGTCAACGCCGTGCTGACCGCCGTCCCCGGGGTCGAGCCCCTGCCGCCCTACCTGGGCCTCGCCTCGGCGGTCGCCGCCCTGGGAGGCGGGCCCGACCAGGTGGCCGCCGCCACCGCCCAGCTCGACGACGAGGGCATCGCCGACATCCTCTGGATGAGCGCGCTGATCGACACCGGCGATCGCGCCGTCTCGGTGGTCACCGGGGTCCGCTCCGCCTTCAAGCTCTTCACCGGCCGCGGCCAGCCCGACAACCTCAGCAACGCGCTGGAGACCGACACCCAGCAGCGCAACGACGCCGTCCTCAAGGCCCTCGCCCTGGCCTACATGGCCTGGAAGGGCTTCGACGGCAGCATCCCCGAGCGGGTCCGGGCCTTCACCGCCTCGCCGGCCGGGCAGGCCACCCTGGCCTGGTACGCCGCCATCGAGGTCGCCCTCCCCTTCGCCGACAATGCCGCCCAGGGTGGAGGCCAGCTCGTCGACAAGCTCTTCAACGGGGGCGCCCCCGACCAGATGAAGCGGATGGCCTCGCTGGCACCCGGCAAGGACCTCGGCGGGGTCGGCCAGGCCCTGGCCAGCCTGACCGCGCCGATCGGCAAGGCCGTCGACAGCGTCCGGCCGCACCTCGACAAGATCATCGGCTCGGCCCAGAAGACCCTCCCTGGCGCGCTGGACGCCAGCGACAAGGTGGCCGGCATCCTGGCCAACGCCGCGGATGTCATGCCGGTCTACCGCTACCTCGGCGGTCGCCTCGCGGCCGAGGCGGCGGTCATTCGCGCCCGCGGCTGAGGCCGTGCTGCTGCTGCTCCAGATCCTGCCGGAGGCCGGCGGCGCCTGGCTGCTGACCCTGGCCCGGCTGGGAGCCCAGGCCGCGGTCGGGCGCTGGGAGGCCGAGCGGGTGGCGGCCTTGCTCCAGCAGGTGCAGGCCGAGCTCGGGCCCGAGGCCTGGCCGGTCCTGGGGGTCGAGGGCGAGGACGCCGAGCTGACCGAGGCCGAGGATCGGGTCGGTCGGCTGCTGGGAGAGGCGCTCAGCGCGTCGCCGGCCCTCGGGCGAGCCCTCGCCCAGGCCCAGGGGGCCGCCGAGGCCAGCGGGCAGCCGCTGCGCCTGCTCGTCGACGCCCAGGATGCAGCGGCGAGGGGGCTCCCCTGGGAGTGCCTCGCCCTGCACCAGGAGGCCGTCCCGCTGGAGCGAGGCGGGACCGGCTTGCTGGCTCGCATCTCGGCGGGGGGGCGCGTCCCCGGCCCGGGGCGCCTCCGTCCGGCGATCTGGTGCGCGGATCCCCAGGACCCCGGGGTCGAGCGCCTCTCGGCCCAGGTCCGGCGGATCTGTGCTCAGGCCGGCCTCGAACCGGAGGCCGAGCTGGCAGCGGGCCCCGATCCGCTCCTGCTCTTCCTGATCGGCCATGGCGAGAGCGTCGAGCGGGGTCTGCACCTGCTGGGCGCCGAGGGCACCGTCGCCCCCGGCACCGTCGCCCACAGCCTGCTGCCGGCCCTGGGTCGGACTGTCCTGGCCGTGCTGCTGATCTGCGAGGGTGGCCACCGCCCCCCCGGACGCCCCGACGGCCTCGTCGACCGCCTGCTCCTGGCGGGAGCCGCCGCCGTGCTCGCCAGCGAGGCCCGCCTCGCCGAGGACACCGCGGTGGCCTTCCTCGACGGCCTCGTCCCCGCCCTGCTCGGCGGCGAGCCCCTCCTCGCCAGCGTCGGGGCGGGCCGCCGCGCCGTCGCCGCCCGCGCCTGGCCCTGGCCGGAGTCCCGCTGGTGGCGGCTCTCGCTGACGGTCGGGCAGGCCTCGACCCTGGACTGGCGCCTGCCCGTCGCGCCTCCGCTCCCCGGCTGGCAGGGCGACGCCGAGGTCATGGCCCTGCTCCAGGGGGCCCTGCTCCAGGCGCAGCGCCGCGGGCATGGCTGGCTGGGGGTCGAGCACCTCGCCCTGGCGGTCGAGCCGCTGCGCCTCCGCGATCCGCGCCTCCGGCACCTCCTGCGCCTGCACCAGGCCGAGCTGGCCCTGCTCTGTGACCGCTTCGTCGGCGCGCCGGCCCCCGCCGGCACCCTCAGCCCGCGACTGTCCACCGTTCGAGAACGCCTCCCCGCCGGCTTCGGCCTGGACGAATTCGTCGCCGAGCTGTTGGTCACCCTGCCGGGCACGCTCGCCGCTCGGCTGGGGCTGCACGAGGCTCCCCCGGCAGATCTGTTCTCGCTCGGCGGGAGCGACGATCTGGCCGCGACCCGCGAGGACCCCGCGGGCATGGTGATCTCCGACCAGCCGCCGGTGGGCTTCGAGGTGCTGGGCGGCCCTGAGGACGGGCGGCGGTTCAGCCTGAACGGTGGACAGTTCCTCGGCCGCGCCAGCGAGGGCAGCCGGGCGACCGTCGCGCTGTACCGCGAGGCCGGCGGCGTCGACGAGTTCCTCTCCCGCGCGCACCTGCAGGCCCAGAGCCCGGGCCGCTACCTGCTGCTGCGGCCGGCCGATCACCTCCTGGGCGTCGAGCGGGTGGAGCGTCCCTCCGGGCCCATCGAGCTGCACGGCGGGCAGCTGCTGGCCCTGACGCGGGCCACGGTGTTGCTGGCCTTGACCGAGAATTAGTCGCCTGGTGTAGCCTCTCCCGGTGGACGCGGCCGGCTACCTCGAAGAACGCCATCGGTGGTGCGCCGCTGCACCGACCGCGGCCGCGGCGCTGGCCCACGGTCGGACCGAGCCGGCCCTCTCCCTGCTGGTCGGCTGGCGGTTCGGTGCCGAGGGCGGTCGGCGGGTCCTGGAGAGGCTGGTGGCGTCTCCTCCCCAGGTCGACGGGCGCGCCTGGGCGGTGGCCTTCGGAGAGTCCACCGCGAACGAGCCGCTCGCCAGCGAGTGGCGGCACACGAGCTGGACCCGGGCAGAGTCCAGCGCGCCCGCCGGGGACCTCCTGGCCTGGGCCCTGCACGAGCTGGCCGCGCAGGCCTGGCTGATCGATCAGCAGGACCGCCGCCCCTGGTGCGCGACCGTGCCCCCCGGCCCCGAGGACGCCGCGGTCGCCGCGATGTGGCGAGGCTGGGCCGAGGGCAACCCCTGGCCCCACCGGGCCGCCTGGGAGCGCGCCTTCCTCAAGCCCGCGCTGGCGGCCTTCTCGGCGGTGCTGCGGGCCAGGTCCCTGCCCGAGGATCTACGCCGGCGGGCCCTCTCCGACGCCCGCGAGGGCTTCTTCTACGCCCTGGTCGGGGTCGGCGCCGAGGCGGGCTGGCGCGAGGTGGCGGTCCGCTTGATCGAGGCCGGCGGCGGCGACCCCGTGGACGCCCTGGCCCGGGCCCTGCCCGGACCAAGCTGGGAGCGCGTGGCGCGCTGCGCGGTGACCCGCGGGCACGGCCGCAGCACCGCCGGCCTGGTTTGGGGCGAGACCGGGGGCTGGCAGGTCCACGCCCGGCGGCTGCGGGCCGAGGGCGGCGAGCGGCCCGAGCGCCTGGGCGAGCTGCTCGACCTGCACCTCGCCCTGCGCCTGCTGGATCACTGGTCCCAGGTCGAGCGGACCGCCCCCGAGCGCAGCGCGGCGGTCGTCGCCCACAACCGCGGTCGGGCCCGCAGCCGCTTGCGCGCCTCGCTGCGCGAGGCCCCCGCCGAGCACCTCCTGGAGCGTGTCCTGGCCCTGCCCGGGCTGGCCGCCCGCACCCGCGGCGCCGTCGCCCGCTTCTCCCGGGACTGGGCCTGGCAGCAGGTCCAGCACGGCTTCTCCTTCTACGACGCCCGCACCATCGACCCGGCCTGCCTCCTCCCCGAGGGCGGGCCGCCGCCGCTGCCCGCCGAGGCCCTGCCGGCGCTGCGCACCTGGGTGCTGCGGGTGCTGTTGAAGGGCCGGCTGGCCCACCTGCGGCAGTGGGTGCACGGCGGCCCCGCCGAGGGCGGGGATCCTGTCGATCCCAAGGACGCCACCTGGGGCCGGCTGCTCAAGGACGACTGCCCCGAGCTGTTGCGCAGCTACCCCGGCGCCAGTCGGACCGAGGGGCTGGCCCGGCTGCGCGCCGAGCTGGTCGAGCAGCTCCCCGAGCTCTGGCCCGAGCTCATCCCTGTGCTGGGTCGGCTGGCGGCCCTCAGCGAGCGGGGCCCCGCCTTGGAGCGCGCTTTCCTGCGAGAGCTTCCCGACTGGGACGAGCGGGTCCCCTTCCCGAAGGTGCGCTACCGGGACTACCAGGCCGCCGCGACCCAGGCGCTGAGGGGCCTGGGTGTGGAGAACGGCCCCCCAAATCCCTGCGGGGGCGACAGCGGCCCGAACCCCAGGTGAGCCCATGGCACGACCCGGCGACGACACCCTCCTGCTCTACCTCGCCGAGGCCCTCGACCCGGGGGCCCAGGCCGCCGTGGAGTCCTGGCTGCGCGACCACCCCGCGCTGCGCGAGCGCCTGGAGGCCCTGCGCGCCGAGGCCGACCCCGTCCTCGGCGAGGGGGGCCTGCGCATCCCGCCGCCCGGCTTCGGCCTGGAGCTCTCGGCCGGCCAGCCGCGGGTGATGGGGCCGACCGTGCTGCGGGTCGGCGACCGCTTCCAGATCCACCTCGCCCCGCGCCCCGTCCCCGAAGCCGACGGCGTCGTCGTGCTGCGGGATCTCGGCGCCGGCTGGCAGGTCCTCACCCCCAGCCAGCCCGAGCGCGCCCTGCGCCTCGCTCGTCTGCCCGTCGACGACGACGGCCGCCACCGGGTCGACCTGGTGGCCCGCCCCCCGGCGGGCCGTCAGCGCTGGGCCGTGGCCTTGCTGCCGGTCGACGATCTGCCCGTCGAGCCCCCCGGGGGGAGAGACGCCTGGGCCTTCCTGCACCGGGGCCTGGAGTCCGGCGAGATCCCCGTCGGCGTGGTCGAGATCGACCTGCGAGGAGCCTGAGCACCCGATGCGCTCCACCACCCGCGACCGACCGCCCAGGGGCGGCAGGGAGAGCCGCGCTCGACACAGCCGCCTCCCCCCTGCGACAATGGCCCCCCGGGGCGCGGCGAGCACAACCCGGGGATTCGAGCCACTCCACGCCTCGGAGGCCACCCTGGCCGAGGACACGCAGGTCCTGCCCACCCGATCCAGCCACGCCACGGCCGAGATCTGCGAGGAGCTCGTCGCGGTGCAGGGGGCCGAGGCCCATAGCGGGCTAGTGGCCGGCCGCTACCGCCTGGAAGAGCTGCTGGGCAGCGGGGCCAACGGGCAGGTCCACCGCGCCGTGGACCGCATCAGCGGCGAGGACGTCGCCCTCAAGCGCATCCCGGCCCCCACTGAGCGCGAGCTGGAGCGCATCCGCGCCGAGGTGACGGCCCTGCGCTGGCTGCGCCTGCCCGGCGTGGCCACCCTGCTCGACGACGGCCTGATGGGCAGCGAGTACTTCGTGGTCATGGGCCTCGTGAAGGGCAAGCCCTTCTTGGGGCCGAAGCGCCGCGCCTGGGAAGAGATCGCCGGCAGCGTCTTCTCCTTCCTGGAGACCCTGGCCCGCGTGCACCTCGCCGGGGTGGTGCACCGCGATCTGAAGCCCGCCAACGTGCTGGTCGAGCCGGGTGGCAACCCGGTCCTGGTGGACTTCGGCCTCGCCCGCGGTCAGGCCCTGGGGCAGCACTGGAACCGGGCCGGCACCCCGCGCTACGTCGCGCCCGAGCAGGCGCTGGGCGATCCCTGCGGCCCCCCCGCCGACCTCTACGCCGTCGGCGTCATGCTCTACGAGGCCCTCTCCGGCGGCTTCCTGCCCCAGCGCGGCAGCAGCGGGCGGGAGATCCTCCAGGAGCGGGTCAGCGAGCCCCCCCGCGGCCTGCGGGAGGTCGCCCCCGAGGTGCCCGCCCGGGTCGCCCGGGCCGTCGACCGCCTCGTGGCCCTGCGGCCCGAGGACCGCTTCGCCTCGGCCCTGGAGGTGATGCAGGCGCTGGGAGGCCGCCCGCCGCTCTTCCTCGGGCACACCCTGCGCAGCCTGCTGGAGGGTCGCCGCAGCCTCAGCGCCGAGCAGCTCCAGGTCCTCTTCCGCGGGCCCGACCACTTCCTCCACCTGCGCGAGGACGCCGCGGCCGTGCTCTGGGCGCGCACCGGCGGCCACCCCGAGGCCATCGGGGAGGAGGTCCAGGCCTGGCTGCAGGCCGGGCTCTGCACCTGGGACGGTCCCCTGCTGCGGGTGCAGCGCGTGGCCATCGAGCGGCTGCGCACCGACATCCGGCTGGCCGTGGCCCCGCCCTCGCCCCCCACGCTGAGCCTGGACGCCCTGCACCTGCTCGACGCCGCCCAGCGGGCCTGGCCGGACACCCACGAGGCCGTCCTGGCCGAGGTCAGCGAGCTTGGCCCCCAGGCGCTGGCCGAGGCCCGGCAGGAGCTGGTCGGCGCCCGGCTGGCCTGGGAGCTGCCCGACGGTCGGCTGGGCTTGCGGCCGGTGGCGCTGTCGGCCGCCGACCCCTACGGTCGCGCCGTCCAGGCGCAGATCGCCGCCGCGCTGCCTGCCGATGGAGAGGCCCGGCTGCGGCACCTCGTCGGCTCCGACGCGCCGATGGCCCGGGTGCTGCCGGTCGCCGAGGGGGTGGTTCAGGCGATGCTGGCCGAGGGGCGGCATCACCAGGCGCTGGCGGTGGTGGAGATGGCGCTGCCGCTGTGCCGGGCGCGGGCGGAGCTGTTGGTCCACGAGGAGCGGCTGCTGGAGCTGTGGGCGGCCTTGTCGCTGAACCTGGGCACCCGGACCGCCCTGGACCGGGCGCTGTACGAGACGGGGCGGGCGCAGCTCCGCACGGGCCGGGTCGAGCAGGTCGAGGGGCTGCTGTACGCGGCCCTGGCGCGGTTCAGCAACGAGCCGGAGCGCTGCGAGGAGCTGCTGCGGCGGGTGCCGGCCTTTGTGGATGATGAGCTGGAGACCTGGCGGATGGCGGTGGGGTTCACGGCGGCGCGGCGGGTGTCGGCCGAGCGCGGCGCGGTGTTCCTGGAGGGGCTCGAGAGCTGGGCCGGTCGAGGCGGGGCGCTGCGCAGACAGAGGCTGCGAAATTGGGAGGGCGAGCTTGCATACATGCAGGGGCGCTATGCCGAGGCGGCTCGGCTGCGGCTGGAGGTCGCCGGCGAGGCGGGCAACCAGGCGGCGCGGCTGTCGGCGGGAATCAACGCAGCTTTCGCATGGCTCGACGCCGGTGAGCTGGCCGAGGCATCCCGCCGCGCGGCCGAAGCGAAAGTCACAGCCCGTTGGCTGCGCCAGCCTCTCTTCGAAGCCCGAGCGGTCTGTGCAGAGCGCCAGGCTCTCTACCGCTCCCGGCTGGAGCTGGAGGCGGATCCAAGCCTGGTCGAAGCGGCGGCAGCGCTCGACCGGCGCCTGATGGCCCAGATGTGTATCGCCGAAGCCGGCTTTGCCTTTCGGGGGGGGAACGCGGACCTGGCCCTGCATCTGGCGCGCCAGGGAGCGCAGGCCTTTCGGGAGGTCGGCTTCGACGCGGGCGCCCTGACGCTGGAGGCCCTGGCGTTCGCCTGCGAAGGAGGGGTGCAGAGCTCCCGCGGACTGGCCCTGGTCGACGCCGCGCGCCACCTGCCTGACCGGAGCTGGGCGGTCCAGATCCTGGGGTTGGTGCGCCTCGCAAGCGGAGATCGGCTGGTGAGCGAGACCGTCGTGGCCCGCCGCGCCGAGGGTCTCACCGCCTCCGAGCCGGATCGTATCATCGATCTGCTCTCCCTCGGCGAAGCCCTGCGCGGTCGCCTGGACCCTCGGCCTCCCTCTCTCCCCTCGTGACGCCATGAGCTGCGACCTCTACCTGACCACCCTGAAGGCCTTCGCCGACGCCCTCGCCGTCGCCGACCATCCGAACATCAAGGCTCCCCTCCGGGTCGGCATCGCCATCGGCAGCACCGGCGGGGTGCAGAGCGACGAAGGCACCCTGAACCTCCGCAAGGCCGGAGTCAAGCCGGCGACCGGTGTCGGTGGCTCCCCCAGCTACTTCCCCGAGGTCGGCGACTTGCCCGCCAGCATCTACACCGCCTACAGGACCAACTCTGAATGGCAGGAGCAGTGGGTGATCCGCGACAAGGGCAGCTTCGCCCCGACCGGCGGTCACCTGATCTGGACCCAGCTCAGCGGTGACACGCTGGGGGTGCCCGAGCAGGAGGCGCTCTGCGCCGAACAGACCGCCTCCGGCAAGCAGTACAGCTACGCCGACATGGTCTTCCAGTACCGAAAGCTCCTCAACGCGACCCAGGTCCCCCCGACGCTCAGCCCCGGGACCTGTTTGATCACCGCCACCCATTACTTCCTGTGGCCGGTGCTCAACGGCGTACGACAAGGCATGCACCCCAGCGGCGCCCTGCTGCGCGAGTCGCTCTCGAATGGAACATGGGTGGATCACTGGATCCTCAAGGGCGAGTACCTGCCTCCCTCCGGCACGCGCGAGGTGGTCTTCGAGGCCAAGGGAAAGTGGACCACGGGCGCCCGGGACTGGCTGATGAAGCACCGCTTCCCCGTCCCGGTGGACGCTGGCCCGCTGGGCCCTCTCGGTGTCCTCGAAAACCTCCGCTACGTCCAGATCCCCTACGGGATCACCTCGCTGCCGTTCTGCCCCTGAAGCCCTACCTCTCGCCCGCGCCGCCTCGGATCGACCATGCCCTTCATCTCCCGCAAGCTGTCCCAGAAGCTCGACCCGCGCCTCGCCGGCCTGCTGGCCCTGGACGACGAGTCCCTCGCCAAGCGCATCCAGCGCGACACCGATCGGCTCACCACCTTCCAGAAGCGGGTCGAGGGCCTGCGAACGCCCCTCTCGCCGACCTTTCAAGCGGACTTCCTCGGCGCCGAGGCTGGCTCCTCCGAGGCTGGGTCCTACGAGGACAGTCCGCGCCAGGAGATCCGCCGCGCCTCCCCGCCCAAGGTGACCCGCACCGTCGCCCCCCTGGGCGCCGCGCGGCGGTCCTGGTTCCCCCTCAGCGCCGGGGCCAGCCTCGGCTCCGACGGCAGCCCACGCCTGAAGGTGCTCGTCCAGGGCGAGGTCACCGACGCCGAGCTGCCCGGCACCCTGGCCCGCGCCGGCAACACCACCCTCTGCGAGGGCAGCCCCGACCAGATCCGGGCCCTGCTGGCCAACCCCTCTGTCCGGGCCATCGAGCTGGTGCGGCCGATCAGCGCCGCCCTGGAGCAGGCCCGGCAGGAGATCGGCGCCCCCGATCTCAGCCCCCGCGGGGGAGCCGCCAGCGAGGCCGGCAAGGGCGTGATCATCGGCCTGGTGGACTTCGGGATCGACTTCCACCACTCCGACCTGCGCAACGAGGACGGCAGCACCCGGCTGCTGGGTCTGTACGACCTCGCTACCGGCCAGGTGTGGAGCCAGGACGAGATCAACCGGGAGCTGCAGGCCGAGGTCCCCTACAGCGTCGTCGGCCACCGCTGGGATCTGCAGGGCAAGCTGGAGAAGCCCAGCCTCGACAAACCCGGCGGGGATCTGTGGATGCGGCACGGCACCCATATGGCCGCGATCGCCGCGGGCAACGGCCGCAGCGGGGTCTCGCCGGCCGGGCTGGCGCCGGGGGCCGAGCTGCTCTTCGTCAGCCTCGACCCCGGCCTCGCCATGGCCGGGGTGCAGGACGCCTGGGGACAGGCCGGCTTCGACCAGGTGATCCTCGGCATGCGCTGGATCCTCTGCCAGGCCGAGGCTCAGGGCAAGCCCGTGGTGATCAACCTCAGCCTCGCCGACTACACCGGACCGCACGACGGGACCTCGCTGCACCAGGCCTTCCTCGAGGGACTGCAGGACAGCCCCGGGCGGGTGGTGGTCGTGGCGTCGGGCAACGCCAACGAGCTGGGCGGCCACATCCAGAAGAACTTCCAGGACGGGATGACCTTCCGTCTGCAGGTCGACGAGGCCGCCGTCGCCGACGACGCCTTCGAGCTGTGGATCGACGGGGTCAACCCGGTGGAGCTGGAGCTGCGCCTGCCGGGCGGGGCGGCCTTCGTCCTCGCTGCGGGCGAACAGACGGCCACCGCCACGCTCAGCGACGGGGAGCGGGCCGTCACCGTCGTCGGGACGCGGGTGCTGCGCCCGCAACACTCCGACCAGGGCATCCGCTTCAACCTCTTCGTCGAGGGCGAGGCCGGGCTGCCCACGGGCGAGTGGAGCCTGAAGCTCAGCGGCGAGAAGACCTACACCCGGCAGGGCGAGCGCCGGCAGCGCAAGCGACGGGCCTACGCCTGGCTGGAGCGCTGCAACGCCGGCGCCATCGCCTGGGTCGAGGCCACCAACGGGCGGGGAACGCTCAGCGACCTGGCCACCCACGACGCCTTGCTGGTGGTCGGCGGGACGATCAAGCGGCTGGGCGGCCCTCAGGCCAACATCTCCGGGGTCTCCGGCTGCGGGCCAACCCGGGACAACCGCAACAAGCCCGACATCGTCGCCCCCTCGGCCAGCGTGCGCATGGCCGAGCCCCACGGCCGGGTCAACCCCAGCGCCGACGGGCCCCGCGAGCACCTCGTCGGCGCCGGCACCGGCACCAGCATCTCCACCGCGATGGTCAGCGGCGCGGCGGCCATGCTGATGGCCTGCCGCGGGGTCGACGGCAGGCCGGCGATGCTCTCGACGCGGGAGGTGCGCACCATCCTGCAGGAGAGCGCCATCACCTCCGTCGGACCGGACCGCCAGGGCCCGGTGGACCTGACCGAGGCCTTCAACCCTGCCTTCGGCGCCGGCGTGCTCAACCTGCGTGGGCTGTGCGGAGAGTCCAAGGCCCGCGGTCCCTGGATCGCCGCCTTCCCCGGCGATGACGGCGGCCTGCCCCGGGCCCGGCTGGCATTCTGGACCTCGCCGGACATCCGCGTCCGGGCCGGCGACGGGGGCGCCCGGATCGAGGTCCAGGTCCGCGACGGGGGACGGGGCCTCAGCGAGGGGACCCAGGTCGCGCTGAGCTGGTCGCTGCCGGTCAGCCTGCCCGTCGACGACCCGAAAGCGCGGACCACGGCCGCGCTCAGCCGGCGCCTGCGGTCGGGTAGCGGGGCCCTGCCCTGGTCCAGCACCGGGATCCGCGGCACCGCCGAGGGCGCCACCTCGCGCCTCAGCCGTCGCGGCGACGGCTGGTGGGCCAGCTTCGCCTTCAAGGCCCCGGCAGGTGTCGAGGTCTCCTCCCTCTGCTGGCGGGCCGAGGTCGAAGGCGGAGAGGGCCCCCTCGGTCGCCGGCGCCTCGCCGCCCCGCTCGGCGCGCGCAACCGAGGGGATGTCGGCCTGCGCTGTGTCGTCGACTGTCCGTCGGGTCGAGACGGCGCCGCGGTCCTCAGCCTGCACCTCGCCGGATCGGCCGGTCGCAACGGCCTGCGCCTGCTGGCCGACGACGGCGCCCGCATCGAGGCCCTGCTCCTCCCCCGCAGCCTGCTCTTCGAGCGCGTCGGGACCGATCTGCGCCAGGAGCGCAGCTGGAACGCCCTGGCGTCCTACGGCGCACGCGGCGTGGGCGAGGTGGGCGTCGAGGTCGACGAGGCCGGCCAGAGCTGGATCCGCCTGCAGCCGACCGGCGAGGTCCTGATCCCCGACCTGCAGCTCGACGAGCACCAGCTCGTCCCCGTGCAGGTCCGCTTCCGCGCCCAGCCCGGCGCCCTGGTCCACCTCGTCCACCTCGTCAACGCCGTGCCCGTCGGCGGCGTCTCCGGCCAGTCCGCCACCCTCGCCGCGACGGCAGACTAGCTAGTGCCTGGCACTAGCTAGTCACACCCCAGGGAGCGACCCGCGCGCCGCCTGGATATCGGCGACGGCCTCCCAGCCGGTCCGCCATGCTCACGCCCACGCTCCTCCTCCTCGCCGCCTTCGCCCTGCTGGGCGCCCTGGTCGAGGGGCTCTCCGGCTTCGGCTTCGGGCTGGTCACCATGTCGCTGCTGCCGCTGGTGATCCCGGTCGAGCAGGCCGTGCCCATGGTCGGCGCCTGGGGCCTCAGCCTGAACCTGCTCAACACCTGGAACCGACGCCGCCACATCCAGCCCCGCCGCATCCTGCCCATGCTGGTGGCCGCGGCCATGGGCATCCCCGTCGGCCTCACCTTCCTCACCCGCGCCCCCGAGAGCCTGGTCACCGGCACCCTGGGCGTCGTCATCCTGGCCTACGTCGGCCTCGCCCTGAGCGGGCGTGTGCGTCCGGGCATCGGCGGCGACGACCGCCGCTGGGCCTTCCTGGCGGGCCTGCTGGGAGGCGCGCTGGGCGGGGCCTTCAACACCTCGGGCCCCCCCGTCGTCCTCTACCTGAGCTCCCGCGGCTGGACGAAAGAGCAGACCATCGGCGCCATGCAGGCCTTCTTCACCTTCACGTCGAGCCTGACCTTCGTGGGCTTCGTGGCCTACGGGCTGATCACCCGAACACTGCTAGGCTGGATCCTGCCCATCCTGCCGATCGTTTGGATCGGTTTGTTGGTCGGGAGCGCAATCAACAACCGAATCCCCCAGCTCGCCTTCCAGAGGCTGGTGCTGGGTCTACTAGCGGTGCTAGGGTTCAACTTCCTGGGGCGGAGCCTGCTCGGTTGACCCGCTCTACCAGCCCACCCACTCATCCGGCATATACACCCGCGCCGCGAAGAAGTGCGAGGGGCTCAGCGAGCTGCCACTGGTCCCGAAGTACTCCTCGTTGTAGCCGATGCCATCCGTGCTGCCCTGGGTCGACCAGTAGCGAACCCCCTCGATCTCGCCCTCGTCGTCCCGCAGCCAGTCGATGAAGACGAAGGTGTGGCCGCTGCCGCTGTGGCGCCAGATCTGCACGTAGTCGCCGGGGCGCACATCCTCCCAGTCGGTGATGCGCTCGCCGATGCCGTAGTTCTCGACCGCGATGCCGACGCCGTCGCCCCACAGGTCTCGCACGTACCAGTCGACGCGGAAGCTGCTGAGGTCGCTGACGGTCATCTCGTTGATGGTCTCGTCGCCCTCGACCTCCTCGTCGACCTCCTCCCAGGCCCGCATGAAGGTCTCCCAGGTGATGCCGCTGCAGTAGCTGCGGTTCTGGGCGTCGCCATCGGCCACCTGGGTGCCGCGGTACCAGATGTCCTGGGTCGTGCCGGCCCAGCTCGAGCCGCTGGGCCAGTAGTAGCCGTAGCTGCCGTCGGTCGGGTAGTCGGCGACCATGGCCAGCACCTTCTCGTTGAAGGTGCTCTCCACCGGCTCGGTGCCGGGATCGACCGTCAGGGTGATCGTGTCGCTGGCCAGGAGCTGGCCGTCGATGTCCCGGCCCTCGGCCTCGATGCTGCGCTCGAAGCCGGTGCCGCTGAACTCGTAGGTCAGGAGCTGCCCCGGGCGGACCGAGCCCAGCGAGTAGTCGTCGGCGAAGATCTCGATGCTGGCGATGTCGGAGCTGGCCCCGACGGCGAAGACGACCGGGTTGGGCACCGTGGCCCCGTCGCCCGGGCTGGTGATGGTCACCCAGGGCTGCTCCTCCTCCGCGACCCGGATGCCGATGCTGTAGATGGAGAGCTGCCGGTCCTGCGCGTCCAGGCCGCGCAACAGCAGGGCGTGGCGGCCCTCGTCCAGGTCGAGGACCAGCTCGCCGGAGCCGGCGGGGCCCACGGCGGTCGCCGCGACCTGGACATCGCCGTCGACCTGCAGCTCGATCCGGCTCACGTCCGCCCCGGCCTCCCAGGAGAGCACCACGGGCCCCGTGACCGTCTCGCCGTTGGTGGGCGAGAGGATGGCGACGTCGGTGTCCTTGCGGAAGTCCTCGCCCGGCGCCTTGCGCGTCTCTTCCGGAGGAGAGCAGGCGCTGAGGAGGAGGAGCAGTCCGGCGAGGCGAGTCATGCGGTCTCCAGGAGCGGGGTCCCGAAACGAGCACGCGGGGAGGGGGACGAGCCCACTCCCCGCGTGTCGGAGCGTCTGGAGGGGACGGCGGACCACCCGCCGAAGGAGAGAACCACCACCAGTGTCGAGAAGGTATCGCGGAAGGTCCGCGACGTCCGCAGAGGGGTGCGCGGCTTTGCAGGACCGTCACAGAGTTAAGCCCCCGCGATGCACGAGCCCCTCCTGCTCGGTCGAGGCGACGGCTGGCTCGCCCTCGACAAGCCCGCTGGCCTGCCGGTCTTCCCGCCCCATCGGGAGCCGGGGGGCGAGAGCCTGCTGTCCTGGCTGCTGGCCGCCCAGCCCGCCCAGGCCCTCCACGACTGGCCCGCTGGCTTCGAGGGAGGCATCGCCCACCGCCTGGACGTCTCGACCTCCGGCCAGGTGATGGTGGCGCGCACCCCCGCCGACTTGGCGGAGCTCCGGCTACTCTTCGAGCAGCACCTCCTGCACAAGGAGTACCGCCTCCTCTCCTGGCGGGAGGTGCCCTGGGATCGGCACGAGGTCGAGGTTCCGATCGCCCACGATCGCCACCGCAAAGCCCGGATGGTCGTGCAGCGCGGGCAGGCCACCCCCCACCGCGGCGCCTGGTACCCGGCCCGCACCCGGCTCCAGCGCTCGGGGCCCACGCGCGACCGCCTCAGCGAGTGGAGCGCCTGGATGTCCAGCGGCGTGACCCACCAGATCCGCGTCCACTGCGCCTTCGCGGGCCTCGCCCTGGCTGGGGACGGGCTGTACGGCGGCGGCCCTCCGACCCCCGCGGCGCTGGCCCTGGCGGAGCAGGCGGACCTCTCCTCGCCCCCCTTTCACCTGCACCACGTCGGGCTGCGCGGGCCGGGGCTGGATCCGCCCGCTTCGCCCTGCCCATCCTGGTGGAGGACGTGCTAGGACCGGGGGATGCCCTGGTTCCAACGACAGGCCGCGGGCCGCTCCGAGCAGGAGGTCGCCCGCGAGCACGCCCGCTACCTGCGCGCCGCCGGCGTCGACCGCGCCCTGGACGCCATGGCCGGGCCCTTCGGGCTGCGGCGCTTCCTGGTGGCCTTCGAGGCCCGCCCGATCGGCTCCGGTCGGCACCAGGTCAAGGTCAGCGAGGTCGTGGCCATGCCGCTGGCTAGCGGTGGAGGCCCGCCGCCCGCCGATCCGACCGGCGAGCTCCTCCCCGGGCTGGAGCGCGCCCTGACCCGGCTGCACGCCAACATGGCCCTCGGTCCATCCTGGACCCGCGGCCTGATCGGCTACCTGCGCGACGGCCGCGGCCGGGTCGAGCTGCTGCCCCTGTTCGATGACGACGCCGACGCCGGCACCATCGACCGGCTGCCCGTGCCCCCCGGTCCGGGCCACCCCCTCGAGCAGCCTGCCTGGGCCCGCCTTCAAGCCACCTGGGAGTCGCGGATGCAGGCCGTCCAGGCCCGCACCGCGCGGATCCGCCCCGACTGGGAGGACTGGACGGTCGACGGCGAGACGCTGGTCCTCAGCTACGGCGGGGGCCCAACCGCGCGCACCCAGCGCTTCCGCTGCCACCCCCTGGCCACCTTCTCCCCTTCGCGCAGCCGGCTGACCTGGCAGACCACCCGCCGCCCCGGCGGGGCCGCCCCCTTCGACCAGCCCGAGCTGCCGGTCGACTGGGGCTCGGCCCACGAGATCGCCCTGATGGCCGCGGCCATGCTGGAAGCCAGCTGGCTCTTCGCGGGCGAGTTCGGCGACGAGGGCGAACTGCTCTACGCCGCGGTGGCGACAGCCCCCTGACCCTTTGCCCCCTGACCCTCTGCCCCCTGACTCCCTGACCC
>DDSR01000164.1 GCA_002343455.1 Deltaproteobacteria bacterium UBA2385
CCCGAGGCTGCCAACGATCGAGGGCCTCCTCGACCGCCGTGAGGTCGCCGATGTCCAGATCCCCCCTCACCAACCCCCGCTCGGCCCCCGCCCGCACCAGGGCGCTGCCTAGCAGGCCGCCGGCCCCCAGCACCAGCTCTCCTCCTGCGTTACCGGCCCCCATGCGCATCCTCGGTATCGACGAGGCCGGCCGCGGCAGCGTGCTCGGTCCCCTGGTGGTCGGCTCCTTCCTCTGGCAGGCCGGCACGGACTTCGACCTGCGGGACCCCTCCCGCCAGGCCGCCCTGCGCGAGGCCGGGGCCGACGACAGCAAGGCCCTCTCGGCCCGCCGTCGGGAGGGGATCCTGCCGCGGCTGCTGACCATCGGGCAGGTCCGCACCATCGAGATCGAGCCGGCGGCGATCGACGCGGGCAACCTCAACCGGCTGGAGGAAGAGGCCATCGTCGAGCTGACCGCCCAGGCCTGCCCCGATGTGCTCTACCTGGACGCGCCGGTACACCCCCGCGGCATCCCGGCGCTGGTGACCCGCCTGGGCCAGATGATCGCCTCGACCGGCACTCCCCTGCCCCGCTTCGTCGTCGAGCCCAAGGCCGACAGCACCTGGCCGGTGGTCGGCGCGGCCAGCATCGCCGCCAAGCTGCGCCGGGACGGGTCGATGCACAGCCTGCGCGAGGTCCATGGCCCGCAGCTCGGCTCGGGCTACCCCAGCGACCCCCTGACCCGCGCCTGGCTCAGCGGCCTGCTGCAGCGCGACGAGCCGATGCCGCCCTGCGTGCGCACCCGCTGGGGGACCCTGGACGTGCTGCGCCAGCAGCGGCTTATCTAGCGCCGCTAGAACTAGCGTTGCTAGCACAGCGCCCCCCCGTGGCCATGTCCCGCTCGGCGTCCAGGAAGCTGCAGACCTGGGCCGGGTCGATGCCCTCGATGCTTCCCTGGCCGCGGTGCCACATCAGGGCGCAGTCGTGGCAGACCGGCTCGCCCGCCGCGAGGCCCGGCCCGCAGCGGCAGCCGCCGGCCATCAGGGCGCAGTGGGCGCAGGCGATCTTGATGCAGCACTGGTAGGTGCCGTGGGCTGTCAGCTGCTCGATCCGAGCCCGCAGCGCGCTGTAGATGGCCTTGCGCTGGACCTCGAAGGCCCGATCGTCGGCCGGCGGCGCCGCCGGCACCACCACCACCTCGATGGCCCCCTCGGGCAGAGGCGGCCGACCGACTGGAATCGGCGCCTCTCCCTGGGGACAGCCGAGCAGGAGCAGCAGGGCGAGGCTCAGAGCTGGGTCTCCGGACGGATCAGGACCCAGACGTCGATGTGGTCGAAGCTCAGGCCCTCGTCGTAGACGTCCACCTGGAAGTGGTAGAACTGGTCGTCGCTGGCGGTGGGCGCGGCCGTGGAGAGGGTGAAGCCCCAGCGCAGGGTCGTGCCCCGCTCGACCGTGAAGGACTCCTCGCCCGGCTCGAAGGCCGTCACCCAGGCGTTGTCGTCCTCGCTGAGGACGAAGGAGAGCTCCAGCTCCATGTCCTCGACCAGCTGGGCGATGGCCGAGACGATGTCCTCCAGCTCGGGCCAGTCCCAGCTGCCGTAGAGCACGGCCGGGTCGTCCTTGTCGCCGTCGCCGTCCTTGTCGATGTAGGAGCTGGTGGCGTGGGCGAGGCTGACGAGCTGGGTCTGGAGCGTGTCGTCGGTGGACTGCCACTCGTAGACGTTCATGCTCAGCACCCGCCCGTTGAGCGAGCCGATGGCCGAGACGGCGCTGCTGAAGCCCGCGGGGGCGCCGCAGCTGTCTTCGGGGCCGGGGTGGCCGGCGTCGACGTCGCGGATGGTGTTGTCCGCCGCCAGCAGGAAGATGGGCGAGGCCCCGCGCCGGAAGCCGACGCCGCCCCGGGTGCCGGAGCCCTCGACGCGCTCGTTGTAGGTGCCGTTGACGTTGCCCCCGAAGGCGTCGCCCTCGTCCTGGATGAAGGGCCGGACGTCGTCGTTGGTGGTGAAGTAGGTGTCGCAGCCCTGATCGAAGCCGGGTCCGCGGGAGGCCTGATACAGGGCCTCGAAGGCGCTGCCGGGAGCGTCGCCGCCGTAGACCATCTGCTGGCCGCGCGCGGCGCGCTTGACCGACTCGGTGTCGGTCGAGACCTGGTGCTGGAGCTCGAAGGGGTGCCCGTTGTTCGAGGCCCAGCCCGTCTGGTAGCGGTAGTCGTCGTAGGTCCCGAAGCCGATGGCGATGTCCTCGAACTCCTCGAAGAGCACGTCGACCAGCTCCTCGATGAAGCTCTCCAGGTCGGGGTGGTAGCAGGAGTAGCTGTAGGCGGTGTCCAGCAGGACGAAGATGTCCGAGGTGTACTCTTCCAGCACATAGTCGGCCGAGTACTCGGTCACCTGGCGCGGGCCCGTCTCGATCATCAGCCCGACTGGCCCATCGCTGGGGTCGAGCGGGTCGGTCTCGGCGAAGTCCTCCAGCCCGTCGGTGAAGCCGTCGCCGTCGCTGTCCCGGTCCTGCGGGTCGGTGCCCAGGTCCAGCTCTTCGAGGTTGGTGAGCCCGTCGCCGTCGATGTCGGGGTCGAGGTAGTCGGCGAAGCCGTCCTCGTCCGCGTCGAGGGGGGGATCACACTGTCCGCCGACCTCGACCTCGTCGCTGAGGCCGTCGCCGTCGCTGTCGGTGTCCAGGAAGTCCGGCAGCTCGTCGCTGTCGCTGTCGCGCAGCTCGCCCTCGGGCGCTTCGACGGCGTCCGGGACACAGTCTCCGTCGCTGTCCAGGTCCCGATGGTTGCCCTGGCCGTCGCCGTCCAGGTCCAGCAGCCCCTCGACGATGTCGGCGAGGCCGTCGCCGTCGTCGTCTTCATCGCGCCAGTCGCCGTAGCTGTCGCCGTCCAGGTCGGGCGGAGCCCCGCAGCTGCCCGCGGCCTCGTCCCGGTCCGGGATGGTGTTGTCGTCGCTGTCCAGGTCCAGGGTGTCGGGCACCCCGTCCACGTCGGAGTCCAGCGGCAGCTGGTAGGAGTCTCCCCCGCGCTCCACCGCGTCGGGGATGCAGTCGCCGTCACTGTCCTCGTCCAGGTAGTCGGGGACCCCGTCCCCATCGGAGTCACCCTCGCCCTCGACGAAGTCGGCGATCCCGTCCCCATCGGCGTCCGGCGCGGTCTCGGGATCGGTCTCGGTGCCTGGATCGGACGGTTCAACCTCCTTCTCGCCGCAGGCCAGCAGGAGGTTGAGGGGGAGCAGGGCAGAGATCAGGATGTGCATGGGACCCTCGCCCGCGCAGGATAGCCGAAGTCCAGCCTGTACGGGAGCCGGGATGCTCCTCACTCGGCCGGGGGCTCCTCGGGCACCAGCGAGTTGCCCTCCTCGTCGATCTTCTCGCCGGCCAGGCGCCGCTCGAAGATGTCCCGGCGCCGGGCGTCGTGCAGATCGTTGATCACCCGCGCCGTGGTGATGGCCTCGGCCTGCCGACCGACCACGCCGACCACCTTCCAGTCGCCATCGACGTACTGCACGCTGAGGCTGCGGTCCTTCCCGGTGCGCTTGTGCTTGTAGACGACGTGGTACAGCGAGCGGTCCTTGCGGTCGGCGACGATACGCGAGAAGTCGTCGTAGCCGTCCTGGATGTACTCCAGCCAGGGCGTCCCATCCTGCAGGCGAGGGTCGCCTCGCGAGACCGGGCCGGCGGAGATCAGCTCGCCGACCGAGCAGCTCCCGTACTTCTGGTCCTCGAAGAGGTTGTAGCAGGACATGGCGCGGCGAGCCGCCAGGAAGTCGCCCTCCCAGAGGGCGTCGTCGAAGGCCTTGAGCGCGCCGACGACCTGCTCGCGCGTGGGCGCCTTGGGGGA
>DDSR01000301.1 GCA_002343455.1 Deltaproteobacteria bacterium UBA2385
ATCGCCGCCGGGATGCGCACCGAGCCCCCGATGTCGCTGCCCAGGCCGACCGGGCTGCAGCCGGAGGAGACCAGGGCGCCTTCGCCTCCCGAGGAGCCCCCGCTGGTGCGCGTCAGATCCCAGGGGTTGTTCGTGCGACCGTACACGAGGTTGTTCGTCTCCAGCCAGAGCCCGCCCTCGGGTACATTGCTGACGCCCAGCGGGATGAAGCCGGCCGCCCGCAGCCGGGCGACGGTGGTGGCGTCGCTGCTCTGGCGGCTGTCCCGCCGGGAGAGGACCCCGCCGGTCTTGATCATGCCCTCGACCGAGAAGAACTCCTTGATCGTGCAAGGCAGGCCCAGGAAGGGGGGCAGCGCCTCGTGAGGCTCGCGGGCGAGGCGCTCTCCGGCCGCCTTCGCCTCGGCCCGCGCCAGCTCGAAGCGCTGCTCGACCAGGGCGTTGAGGAGGGGGTTGACCCGCTCGATCCGAGCGATGTGGGCGTCGATCAGCTGGAGGGGAGAGAGCTCGCCCCCCCGCACCCGCCGGCTGAGCTCGACCGCCGAGGCGTCGAGCACGCTGCCGCTCAGGAGGCCCCCAGGGCCATCCAGGTCGCGCCCAGGATGAGGCCCAGCGCGACCGCGCAGACGACGAGCACCGTCATCACGGGAAAGCTGGTCGGGGCGGGGGCTGGAGCGGGCGCGGGCATCGGTTCCACCGGCACGGGTCGCAGCGCCAGGCCCGGCGGCGAGGGGACCACCGGCGGCGTCGCCAGGGTCGGCTCGGCGTTGTCGGGCTCCAGCTCGAGCTCCAGCTCGCCCACGCTGCTCATCGTCTCGTAGCGGGCCGTGACCGCCGCGATGAGCGCGTCCGTGGGGGCCGCGACCGTCGGCTCCTCGCTGACGTCCTCGTCGCCCTCGCCGTCGGGATCGGGTAGGTCGAGGTCGTCGAAGTCGATCACGCCGCTGTTGTGGTTGTCGAACACGGGGGCTCCGAGCCCTCGGCGAGCACCGAGGCGAAGCCTGATGGTGACCCGCCGCGCTCCCTCTCGCTCGGGGTGTGACTAGCTAGTGCCTGGCACTAGCTAGTCACACCCCGACGTGCCCGACGGCGCCAATCGGAGTATCGGCCGCGCATGGAGCTCCAGCAGCGATCCCTGACCGTCCTGGACTGGCCCGTCGTGCTGGAGGCCCTGGCACGCCACGCGCGCACCCTCCGAGGCGCCTCCCTGGCCCGTCAGACCGACCTGGCCGTCGACGCCGAGCAGGTTCGCGAGCGCTACGAGGCCGTCGCCGAGGTCGACACCCTGCTCGCCGAGGGCGAGCCCCTGCCCATCGGCGCCGTCTCCGAGATCGAGCCCGAGCTGCGGCGGGCCGAGCGCGGCGGGGTCCTCGACGGCGGCGAGCTGCGGGCCGTCGGCTCCTGCCTGCTCGCCCTGGCCCACCTGCGCGTCTTCGTCGAGGAGCGCGCCGCCCGCCTGCCTCGTCTGCACCGCCTCGCCAGCCCGATCGAGGTCGACGCCGAGCTGTCCGGCCTGCTCGCCCGCAGCTTCGACGACGAGGGCCGCCTCAGCGAGCGCGAGTACCCCGAGCTGGGCGAGCTGCGCCGCAACGCCGAGGCGCTGGAGGCCCGCATCCAGCGCGTGCTCCAGGACATCCTCGGCTCCGAGGAGATGGCCTCCTCCCTCCAGGACCGCTTCGTCACCCAGCGCGAGGGCCGCTTCGTCATCCCCGTGCGGGCCGAGAAGCGTAAGGGTCTGGGCATCGTCCACGGCCGCAGCCAGTCCGGCGAGACCGTCTTCGTCGAGCCCGCCGCCGTCGTCGAGCTGCACAACGAGCGCAACCTGCTCCTGGCCGACCTGCGCCGCCTCGAAGAGCGCATCCTCGCCACCCTCTCCCGGTTCGTCGGCCGCCTCTCCGCGCCGGTGCTGCGCTCGCTCGACGCCGCCGCCGAGCTCGACCTCGCCGTCGCCCGCGCCGGCCTGGGCGCCTCCTGGCGCGGGGTCCACCCCAAGGTCGGCGGGCAGGGCCACATCGATCTGCGCGCCGCCCGCCACCCCGTGCTCGTCCTGCGCGGCCTCGACGTCGTCGCCAACGACCTGCTGCTCGACGCCGAGCACCCCGGCCTCGTCCTCTCCGGGCCCAACGCCGGCGGCAAGACCGTCGCGCTCAAGACCCTGGGCCTCTGCGCCCTCCTCACCCGCACCGGCGTCCCGCTGCCCGCCGCCGAGGGCAGCCGCGTCGACCTCTTCGACCCCGTCGTGGCCGACATCGGCGACGCCCAGACCGTCGAGGGCGACCTCTCGACCTTCTCCGGCCACGTCGCCATCCTGGCCGAGCTGCTCACCCTCGCCGCCCGGCCTCGCCCCTGGCCCGCCCTGGTCCTGCTCGACGAGGTCGGCATGGGCACCGACCCCGCCCAGGGCGCCGCCCTCGCCCGCGCCGTCCTGGAGTCCCTGGTCGACTGCGGGGCCCGCGTCGCCGCCACAACCCACTTCCTCCAGCTCAAGGCCCTCGCCGCCGTCGACCGCCGCTTCCAGGTCGCCGCCGTCGCCTTCGAGCAGGGCCGCCCCACCTGGCGCGTCCTCTACGGCGCGGCCGGCGAGTCCCACGCCCTGGAGATCGCCCGCCGCATGGCCCTGCCCGGCCCTGTCCTCGATCGCGCCCAGGCCCTGCTCTCCAGCTCCGAGCGCGATCTGGGCGAGCTGCTCGGCCGCCTGGAAGAGGAGCGCGCCAGCCTCTCCGCGCGGCGCGAGGAGCTCGACCGCCTCGAAGCCGAGGCCCTCTCACGCCAGCAGGCGCTCGGTCGGCGCGAGCAGGCCCTGGAGAGCCGCCGGCTGGACCTGGAGCGGCGGGTCAGCGAGGGCTTCCAGGCCCGAATGCGCAAGCAGGAGGACCACGTCAAGCAGCTCGTCGCCGCCTTGCAGCACGACCCGGACCTGCGGCTGGCCGGCCGCACCCTGGAGTCGGTGCGTGAGGCCATGCGCCAGGCCCGCGTGCCCGAGCCCGTCCAGCCCACCGCCCCGCCGCCGGCCACCCTGGAGGTCGGGCAGACCGTCATCGTGCGCGCCCTGAAGCAGAAGGGCCGGGTCCTGCGGCTGCTGGGGGCCGATCGGGTCGAGGTCGAGGTCGGCCGGATGCGGATGAAGCTCTCGCGGGAGGAGCTGGAGGGCACCCGGGGTGAGGTGTTCGTCGCCCCGCCGCCTCCGCCGCCCCCGCCCGAGCCCGTCCGCGCCCCCGACGGCCTGCGCATCGCCGCCAACACCTGCGATCTGCGCGGCCTGCGCGTCGAGGAGGCCTTCGACCGCCTCGACCAGTTCCTGGCCAGCCTGCAAGGCGCGGGCTTCCTGCGGGGCTTCCTGCTGCACGGCCACGGCACCGGGGTGCTGAAGACCGCGCTGCGCGCCGAGCTGCCCCGGCGGAAGGAGATCAAGAAGTGGCGCCCGGCGGGCGTCGACGAGGGCGGGGACGCCTACACGGTGGTCGAGCTGCGGGGTTGAGGGCCCGAGAGCCTACCCCCCCACCCCAAACTCCTCACACGGCACCCCCGGCGCGTGCGCGAGGTGCAGCTTGCCCTGCAGATCCCTCAACGCCGTGCGGATCCCCTCCTCCACCACCGGGTGGTAGAAGGGCATCTGCAGCGCCTCGCCCACGGTCATCCGCGACTGCACCGCCCAGGCCAGCAGGTGCGCGGTGTGCTCCACCCGCGGCCCGACCATCTGGGCCCCCAACAGCAGGCCCGTCCCCGCCTGACCCGCGATGCGGACCATCCCGCGGTGCTCGTTCATGACCCGGGCCCGCCCCTGGTCGCCGTAGTCGACGGTGCCGACGCGGGACTCGGCGCAGTTCATCTCCGGCCAGGAGGTGCCGACGGAGGCTACCTGGGGGTCGGTGAACATGATGGACAGCGGCGTCTTGCGCGGCTCGGCGGCGACCCGGGGCCAGGTGGCGGCGTTGGTGCCGGCCATGCGGCCCTCGTCGGCGGCCTCGTGCAGGATGGGGCGGTGCCCGGAGACGTCGCCGGCGACGAAGATGTGGGTGTCACCGACCTGGTTGGTGTAGGGGTTGACATCGGGGCGGCCGCGCTCGTCCAGGGGCACGCCCGCCTGCTGCAGGTCCAGGCCCTCCCAGTTCGGCGAGCGCCCGGCGCCCATCAGGACCTTCTCGAAGACCTCCTCCCGCGGGATCCCGTCCTCGCCCTTGAAGCGCACGCGCACGCCCTCCTCGCCCTCTTCTACGGAGAGCAGCTCGTGCTCCAGGTGCAGATCCAGCTCGGACTTCAGGATGCGGGCGGCCTCGGCGTTGACCTGGCGGCTCTTGATGAAGGCGATCTGCCCTCCGATGCTGAGGATGGTGGTGCGCACGCCGAGGCGGTGCATGGCCTGGCCGAGCTCCAGCCCGATGACCCCGGCGCCGACCACCAGCAGGGACTTCGGCAGGTCGGGCAGCTCGAAGAGCTGGTCGGTAGTCAGCAGGGTGGGCTCGCTGAGGACCCGCCAGGGCGGAGGCACGAAGGGGCGGCTGCCGGTGGCGATGACGAAGGCGCGTGCGTCCAGCAGGCTCTCGCTGCCGTCGACGTGGCGGAGGGCGAGGCGGTTGGGCCCGGTGAAGCGAGCGCGTGCCGAGACGAGGACCCCGTCCTGGCGCAGCTCGTCGATGGCCTTGACGACGAAGCCGGCGAAGCGGTCGCGCTCGGCCTGCACCCGGCGCATCACGGCGGGGCCGTCGACCTGGACCTGGGTCTCCACCCCGAAGACCCCGGCGTGGCGGGCGTGCCAGGCGGCGTCGGCCGCGCTGATGAGCAGCTTGCTGGGCATGCAGCCGACGCGGGCGCAGGTGGTGCCGTAGGGGCCCGGGTCGATCAGGGCGACCGAGGCTCCGCGGCTGGCGGCCGCGCGGCGGGCGCTGAGGCCGGCGGTGCCGGCGCCGATGATGGCTACATCTACTTTGGGGTTGGACATGATCGCTCCTGCCTGGCTCCGTATCGCGGGTGAACGCCCCCGGTCGGGGCTGAGGGTCCCTGCATTTTCGGCTACCGTGCCTCCACAAGGAGCGCCCATGACC
>DDSR01000045.1:0-610 GCA_002343455.1 Deltaproteobacteria bacterium UBA2385
GCGGATGTAGGCGGGGACGAAGCCCGGGAAGTCGTAGGCCTGGGCCACTCCGCCCTGCATCGCGCCCGCCCGGAGGTTGTTGCCGTAGTCGAAGGTGTGCGCCCCGGCCGCTTGGAGGGCCAACATCGCGCGGACGTGGTCGGCCATCGTCGCGATGCTGCGCGCCTGGTACTCGGCCGGATCCGCGTCGCGCAGGGCCATCGCCGCCGCGAGGTCCATCCCCCGGGGCACGTAGCCCTGGAGCGGATCGTGCGCGCTGGTCTGGTCCGTGAGGAGGTCGGGCACGACGCCCCGCTCGGCGAGGCGTTCGAGCACATCGGCGGCGTTGGCGACCACGCCTACAGAGCGCGCGATGCCCTGTCGCGCGTAGCGGACCACGCGATCGATGGCCTCGTCCACCGTGTCGGCCTGCTCATCCAGGTACTCGCTCTCGATCCGGCGCCGCACCCGGACCGGGTCGACGTCGAAGCCCAGGTAAGTGCCGTTGTTCATGGTGGCCGCAAGGGGCTGGGCTCCGCCCATTCCGCCCAGCCCGCCGCTGACCACCAGCCGACCGCTGAGGTCCGCCCCGAAGTGCTGCCGCGCAGCCTCGGCGAAGGTCTCGTAGGTC
>DDSR01000045.1:625-10523 GCA_002343455.1 Deltaproteobacteria bacterium UBA2385
GCCGTACATCATCAGGCCCTTGCGCTCGAGCTCGTGGAAGTGCTCCCAGGTCGACCACCGGCCCACCAGGTTGCTGTTGGCGATCAACACGCGCGGGGCGTCGGGGTGGGTCCGCAGGATGCCCACCGGCTTGCCGGACTGCACCAGCAGGGTCTCGTCGTCTTCGAGCTGGCGCAGGCTGCGCACGATCGCGTCGAAGTCCTGCCAGGTCCGCGCCGCCCGGCCTGTCCCGCCGTAGACGACCAGGTCCCCGGGATTCTCGGCGACATCCGGGTCCAGGTTGTTCATCAACATGCGAAGGGCTGCTTCTTGCACCCAGCCCTTGCACGACCGCTCGGAGCCCGTCGGGGCGCGCACCACCCGCTTCATTCCTGGCCTCTCGATCGGAGTCGCTCGCTGTCCCGCTCAGTCCTCGTCGGCGATCGTCGAGCTGTCGTCGACCGCGCCGCGGACCATCTTCGCATCGCAGCGAACCGCGTTCGCCGCGCTGTCCTCGACCTGGGCCAGGAAGGCGTCGAACTCGTCCTGGGTGATCACGCCGGCGGCGATGTTGCGGCGCGCGATGCGCACGTCGAAGAGGCGTTCGGGCTTGTCCATGGGGACTCCGGAGACGGGTCAGGATGGTGAAGAAGGGGGAGCGAACCGGAGGGACTAGGCCTCGGGGGGGAGGTCCTCGTCCGCCTCGGGCGGCAGGTCGTCGGCGGCCACCGGCGGCAGGTCGGCGTGGCTGGTCGGACCGGCGAAGCTGCGAAGCGACTCGTTCTCGTCGAAGGAGCTGAGGTCGGCGAAGACACGGCCGGCCGCGATCTCGCGCAAGGCGATGACGACCTCCTTGTTCTCGCGGGCGTCGTCGATCAGGGAGACCTCGCCCTGGACGAGCTGCTTGGTGCGCTCGGCGGCGATGAGGACCAGCGAGAAGCGGTTGGGAATCTGCTCGAGGCAGTCTTCGACGGTGATACGGGCCACGCGGCCTCCAGGGGAGAGTGACCCCCAGAGCTAAGGCGAGCCACCCGCGGCGTCAACCACGGGGAGCCCCTCGCGGCATTTGGAGCCCTCAGCCCTTGACCCGGAGAGCCGGGTGACTAGTACCCCGCCGTGCCGGGGACTCCCCGACCGGACCGCCTCTCCAGGGAGCGCGGCCATCGGGGCAGCACCATCCGGAACGTCCCGAGCAAGGTCACCCTCTCCGGCCTCTGGCGGGGTACGGTCGCCCTCCCGGGTCTCCGGCCTCTCTGGCCCATCGCCCACACCCCCTCTCTTCGGAGTACAGCCATGAACATCCGCCCCCTCTTCGACCGGGTCCTCGTCAAGCGTGTAGAGGAGCCCAGCAAGACCGCCTCGGGCCTCTTCCTCCCCGAGTCCGCCAAGGAGAAGCCCGTCCGCGGTGAGGTCCTCGCCACCGGCAACGGCCGCGTCAGCGACAACGGCGACATCACCGCGCTGACGGTCAAGGTCGGCGACCACGTCATCTTCGGCAAGTACTCCGGCACCGAGATCAAGCTCGATGGCGAAGAGCGCCTGATCCTGCGCGAAGACGACATCCTCGGCGTCGTCGAGGCCTGATTCCCCAGGGGCGCCCCCTGCGGGCCGCCTCACCTTCTCTCTCCCCCCTACAATTCCATTCATCCAGGAGGGCCTCATGGCCGCCAAGGAAATCCTCTTCGACGTCGATGCTCGCGCCAAGGTGCTCGAGGGCGTCGATACCCTCGCCAATGCTGTCAAGGTCACCCTCGGTCCCAAGGGCCGCAACGTGGTCATCGAGAAGTCCTGGGGCGCACCCGTCGTCACCAAGGACGGCGTGACGGTCGCCAAGGAGATCGAGCTCGAGGACAAGTTCGCCAACATGGGCGCCCAGATGGTCAAGGAGGTCGCCAGCAAGACCTCGGACCTGGCCGGCGACGGCACCACCACCGCCACCTTGCTCGCCCAGTCGATCTTCCGCACCGGCCTCAAGCTGGTGGCGGCCGGTCACAACCCGATGGAGCTCAAGCGCGGCATCGACAAGGCCGTCGACGTCGTCGTCAACGAGCTGCGCGCCCAGTCCAAGAGCATCTCGGACAGCAAGGAGATCGAGCAGGTCGGCACGGTCTCGGCCAACGGCGACGAGTCGATCGGCAAGATGATCGCCAAGGCGATGGACACCGTGGGCCGCGAGGGCGTCATCACGGTCGAAGAGAACAAGGGCCTCGAGACCGACCTCGAGACCGTGGACGGCATGCAGTTCGACCGCGGCTACCTCAGCCCGTACTTCGTCACCAACGCCGAGAGCATGGAGGTCGAGTTCGAGGACCCCTACATCCTCATCAACGAGAAGAAGATCTCCTCGATGCGTGAGCTGATGAAGCTGCTCGAGAAGGTCCACGGCACCCGCAAGCCCCTCCTCGTCATCGCCGAGGACATCGAGGGCGAGGCCCTGGCGACCCTGGTCGTCAACAAGCTGCGCGGCACCCTGCAGGTGGCGGCGGTCAAGGCCCCCGGCTTCGGCGATCGCCGCAAGCAGATGCTCGGCGACATCGCCGTGCTGACCGGCGGCAAGCTGATCGCCGAAGAGCTCGGCATCAAGCTGGAGAGCCTGGAGCTCTCCGACCTGGGCACCGCCAAGCGCGTCTCGATCACCAAGGACAACACCACCATCATCGATGGCGGCGGCAGCACCGAGGAGATCCAGGCCCGCATCTCGCAGATCCGGCGCCAGATCGAGGACACGACCAGCGACTACGACAAGGAGAAGCTGCAGGAGCGGCTGGCCAAGCTGGCCGGCGGCGTGGCCGTGATCAAGGTCGGCGCCGCGACCGAGGTCGAGATGAAGGAGAAGAAGGCCCGGGTCGAGGACGCCATGCACGCGACCCGCGCGGCGGTCGAGGAGGGCATCCTCCCCGGCGGCGGTGTGGCCCTGCTGCGCGCGGCCAAGGCCCTGGACGGCCTGAAGCTCAGCGACGAGCAGAACTTCGGCGTGGACATCGTCCGCCGCGCCTGCGAGGAGCCCCTCCGCCAGATCGTCTTCAACGCCGGCGGCGAGCCCTCCATCGTGGTCGAGAAGGTGCGCAACGGCAGCGGTGGCTACGGCTACAACGCCCGCAGCAACACCTACGAGGACCTGCTCGCCAGCGGCGTCATCGACCCCACCAAGGTCACCCGCAGCGCCCTGCAGAACGCCGCCAGCGTGGCCGCGCTCCTGCTGACGACCGAAGCCATGGTCGCCGAGGCGGCCGCGGACGACGACAACGACTGAGCCTCCATCGGGCTCGATCGGACAGCCCCGTCGTGGCGACACGGCGGGGCTGTCTTGCGTTCAGGGGCCTCGCAGCTGCTCGAGCACCCGGGGATCCCCGTAGACGGTGACGACGCGCACCAGGACCGGCCCCACCAGCGGGTCGGCGAGGAAGGCCTGCCAGCGAGGGTAGTCGGGCAGGGTGCGCAGATCGAAGCCGTGGCGGAGGGCGTCGAGGAGGGCGGCCTCGAAGGCCGGCGGGTCGGCGCGGAGCCCGGCCACCTCGGCCAGCCGGAAGTGTACGGCCCAGTGGTCGGGGCGATGCTTCAGGGCCACCGCGAGGTCCTCGGCGGCGGCGTCGAGCTGGCCCGCGACCAGCCGCAGCTCAGCGCGGTCGTAGCGGGCGGCGGCGTGCTCGGGGTCCAGGGCCAGGACCTCGTCGTAGCGCGCCTGGGCGGCCCGGAGCTCCCCCTGGGCGTTGAGCGCCACCGCCCACTCGTAGAGCACCTCCACCGAGGAGCCCAGGGCCTCGACATGGCGCCGACAGAGCGCCACGGCCTCGTCCGTCCGGCCGTCGACCACCAGCGCCTCGGCCTCACGCGCAGTGCGCTCGTGCAGGCTGTCACGGTAGTCCCGCGGGACCCGGGTGGCCTGGGCCTCCGCCAGCGCGAGCAGCAGGAGCAGCAGGGCGCTCACCCCCGGCGCCGACGCACCAGCCCGGCGACCAGCAGCAGCAGCGCCAGCGCCCCCCCCTTGGAGGAGCGAGGACCGGCCGCACAGCCGCACTCCGAGGGCCGGACCTCCCAGTCGCCATCGGTCGCGTCGCCGCCGTCGGCCCCGCTCTCGCCCCCGTCGCCGCCGGTGTCCACCGCGCCGCTGTCGTCGAGCACCGCGTAGACGCAGACGTCGTCGATGGTCCAGCCGCCCATGGTGAGCCCCTCGTCGCTGAGGATCTCCCAGCCCAGCCGGACCTTGCCCCCGCTGATGCCGTCCAGCACGACGCTGTGCGAGATCCACTCCTCGTCCTGGTGGTGCTCGTCGTGGTCGCTGTTGCTGCTGCCGCTGACGTGGTTGGCCCAGACCACCGCGTCGTCGTCGGTGCCTTCGAGATCCTCGCCCTCCATCACGATGCGCGCCTGGTCGTAGTAGCCGTCCTCGACGTTGAGCCAGCGCCGGTACTGCAGGACCACCCGGCTGTAGCCGGTGACGTCGATCTCGGGGCTGGAGAGCCGGTTGTGCTTCCCGTTCTGGTACTCGCCGTTGTAGTTGCCGCCGCCCAGATCGTTGCCCCAGACCTTGTCGCCCGAGAAGGCGAAGTCCGGATCTCCGCCCATTCCGCGCGGCGTCCCCCAGATCCAGTCGTCCGCGCCCAGCTCGTCCTCGCCGTCCAGCAGGGCGTGGGTGAAGCCCCCCTCGCTGGCCTCGAAGTCCTCGCAGTACAGCGAGACCAACTCCCCGACCACGAAGGTGTAGGGCGCGATCTCTCCCCCCGCCGGCGCGGTGACCGCGCTGCCGTCGGCGCCCAGCCCCTCGATGTAGTACTCGACCACCGTGCCCGCGGGCAGCGAGGGCAGGGCCCCCGCCAGCTGATCGCCGGCGACGCTCAGCGCCACGCTCTGCCAGCTCTCGTCGGAGGCCGAGCGGTAGTTGACGGTGCCCGTCT
The DNA here is from genome assembly GCA_002343455.1 of Deltaproteobacteria bacterium UBA2385. Lineage (GTDB taxonomy): Bacteria > Myxococcota_A > UBA796 > UBA796 > UBA2385 > UBA2385. The sequence goes on from DDSR01000045.1 coordinate 5,500, forward strand.
GGAGCTCGAAGTCCACGCAGTCGGGGGCGAAGTTGAGGAGGCTGGCGGCGAGCGGATACTCGGACAGCGCCGCCGACTGGTTGCCCAGCGGCTCGTGGTCGAAGCCCAGCAAGGTGGTCAGCCCGGCGGGGCCCAGGCCGTGGGCGCTGAAGGCCTCCATGATCGCGCACTGGTTGGGGGTGCCGTCGCTGAGATCGCCGTTGTCGTCGTCGCCCAGGATGGCGGACTCGTAGGCGGTCGCCAGGGTGGGGCCGGTCTTGATCCCGTTGGCCATCACGCTGACCGCCCGCTGGTAGGCCTCGGGCTCGCTGTGCTGGGACTCCAGGATCTCCCACAGATCCCAGATGGCGCCGGCGTAGATCAGCCCATCGGTGTGGACCTGGTCGATCACATCGTCGGGGTAGACCCGGTCCTCGGCGACGTCGCGGATGCCCGAGCCATTGGTGAGGAAGTAGGGAGCGACAATGTTGTCGGCCGAGAGGAAGAAGGCCACCGTGTCGGCGATGCCCTCGGACATCGAGCCGTCGAAGGTCCCGGCCTGCAGGCTGTAGTAGTGGAAGCCGTGGCCCCACTCGTGGTGGTTGACGTCGGCGATCCGGCCGGTGTTGTTGCAGCCTCCGCCCTCCCGGTAGAAGTTGACGCTCCCGTCGAAGTAGGCGTTGCAGGTGCTGTTCAGGTTCACATTGCTGACGAGCTGCCCGCCGGTGTTCACCTCGGGGGCGTAGAGGTCGCGCCAGTCCATGACCTGGTGGAGGAAGACCCAGGTGTCCAGCTCGGCCTGCCCGGGGCTGCTGCTGGCGGACCAGGTGTGGTCCCCGCCGAAGCTGGTCGAGGCGTCGCTGCCCTGCTGGTTGTCCACCCGCAGTCGCCGGCCCGAGAGGGTCGCCGAGGCCGTCTCGCTGGCCGCGAGGTCGTAGAGGCCGTCGTCGTCGGTATAGGCGTTGTCCCCGGCGTTGCCCTGAAGCTCCAGGTCCACCAGCGGGCTGGTCTTCATGTTGCCGTCGACGGTCCGCAGATCGTGCGAGGCGGTCAGGGCCCCGGCGACGTAGCGCACCTCGTTGTAGACGTGCAGCAGCTCGCCGCTGTCGGCGTCCACGAAGCTGACCCAGAGGCCAGAGGGGTCCTTGGTCCGGGTCCGCACCTCCCAAGCAAAGCGGTAGTCCAGGCCGGTGCCGGTCGCCGAGAGCGGGGCCGCGACGCCGATGCCCCAGCGCTCCATCGGCAGCACCACCAGGCGGACGCCCAGCGGCTGGTGCAGGAGGGTGGGCTCGGGGCCGTAGTCGATGGCCACGTCCAGCGCGGTCGCGGCCGTGAGCTGCACCGAGGGGTCCAGCTCGGCGGCGGCGGGGTGGGTCCGGGCCGAGAACCAGGCGAGGCGACCCCCGACGATGCGCAGCAGGACGCTGCCCCGCCAGACCGTCGGACCCTGGGCCGAGAAGGAGGGCTGGAAGTCGAAGCGGGCGTGTTCCACCAGGCCCGCGCCGGTCTGGAAAGGATCGAGGAAGGGATCGAAGGCGGCGCCGATGCCGGACCCGTCCAGCCCGCCCAGCCCGTCTATCGAGGCCGCGGCGGCCCCCGGCACCACCTGGGCCAGCTCGACGGTCCAGGCGTCTCGGGCCTCGTCGTAGGCGAGGGTGCGCAGGCTGAGGTCGCTCAGCTCGACCCCCACCAGGCCCCCGTGCCGGGCGAGGAAGCCCCGCACCGCCGCCTCCACCGAGGCGCCGTCCTGGAGCGGACCCAGGTCCGCCGGTGGGCCCCAGGCGCTGGCAGGCAGGCCGGTGCGCTCGTCGAAGACGGCCACCCAGCCGGCGCCCTCGTCCGCCAGGAAGCCCTGCCAGGCCTCCCCTCGCCGCAGCGCCCGCTGGCGCTCGGTGTGTACCCGCACCACCCGGTCCGGCTCGACCCCGATCCAGGTGTCCACCTGGGGGCTGAAGGCGAAGGCGCTGAGGCCGAGGGCGACGAGCGTAAGCATGAGAACTTCTCCGAGAAGCGGTGTAGCCTGATGCCAAACCCGCGCGAGCCATGGTGCCCGCAACTGGATGCCTCCACCATGGCTCGGCTTCAATCCCACACAGGCTTTACAGCCCTCGCCCTGGCGCTGGGCGCCTGCGAGCGCCCGCCCGCGCCCCCGCCGGCCCTGCCGCCGCTGCCCGAGCGCGCCGCCTCGGCCACCGAGGTGCTCGGCGAGCCTCGACCCCAGCGGGAGCTGAGCCTGGTCCTGACCGGCGATGTGCGGGGCGAGATCGAGCCCTGCGGCTGTCCGACCCTGCCCTTTGGCGGCTTCGAGCGGCGGGAGCGCCTGCTCAGCCGCCCGATCGGCTTCGGCCCGGTCTTTCAGCTGGACGCCGGCGAGCTGCTCACCCGGGGGATCTCCTCCACCGGCTCCGACCGCGAGCGACGCGCCCGGGTCGTGCTGGCCGCCAGCGCGCAGGTCGGCGTGCTGGCCTGGGTCCCCGGCCCCAGCGATCTCCTCGGCCTCAGCCCGGCGCAGATGGCGGCGATCCCCTCGCCCAGGGCGCTGTCGGCCACCTGGCTCTCGCCCGCAGGCGAGCCCCTCTTCCCCGCCTCGACGGTGTTGGAGCAGGAGGGCCGTCGCGTCGGGATCATCGGCCTCTCCGCGGCGCCGATGGGCAGCAGCCTCAGCGGCCAGGTCCAGGTCCGGGATCCGGTCGAGGCCGCCCGCGAGGCGCTGGCCGAGCTGCCCACCGATCTGGACCTGGTGATCGCGCTCGGCTCGGTCGCCGACGAGGAGGCCGACCGGGTCGCCCGCGAGGTGCCCGGAATCGGCCTGATGATGACCACCGCGGGGCGGGGCTACACCGATGTGCGCGCGGTCGCCGGCGTGCCGATCATCGAGTCGCTGGACCGGGGACGCTACGCCCAGGTGCTGGCCACCCGGCTGGGCAGCACCCCCGACCGGCCGGTGGAGCTGCACCCCGAGCCCGCCACCTGGCGCAGCCTGGTCCAGCTCCGCAGCCAGTCAGGCGCCGCCTCGACCCCCGCCCTGGACGGCGCCGAGGCCGCGTTGGCCAGCCTCGCGAGCGGCCGCAACCTCGGCTGGCTGGAGACCCGCCCCCTGGCGCAGGATCTGGACGGCCCGACCCGGGTCTCCGCGCTGCTCGGCGAGTTCAAGACCACCGTGCTCAACGAGGCCGCAGCACGCGCCGCCGCGCCGCCCCCTCCCGCCGAGCCGGGCTACGCCACCGCCGCCTCCTGCACCTCCTGCCACACGACCCAGTTCGCCCGCTGGAGCTTCACGGACCACACCCGCGCCTGGCAGTCCCTGGTCGAGCGGCAGGCCACGGCGAACCCCGAGTGCCTGCCCTGCCACACCACCGGCTTCGGGCAGCCCGGCGGGATAGGCGAGCTGACGACCGCCTCGGTCCGGGCCTTCAAGGGCGTGCAGTGCGAGGCCTGCCACGGCCCGATGCGGGGCCACCCCGACGACCCGCGAGTCCAGAGCGGACCCGTGACCGTCGAGCGCTGCCTGGTCTGTCACGACGAGGCCAACAGCCCGGAGTTCGACTGGGCCAGCTACCTGCCGCGAGCGACCTGCCAGACGGAGAGCCTGCCCTGAGGGCTCAGGTGGCCTCGCCGCGGGGATCCTCCAGCTCGTCGGCGGGGGGATAGGTGTCCATCGCGCCGGGCGGCACCTCCTCCTCGGTGACGACCTGCCCCCCGCCGCGGCGCTTGGACTCGTAGAGGGCGTCGTCGGCCCGACGCAGCAGCGTGAGGGCGATGTCGGTGTCGGTCAGGCCCTCGTAGGTGGGCGCCTCGGGGTGAGGGCGGGCGTCGAAGCAGGCCCAGCCGATGCTCATCGCCAGCCGCCGGTTGGCGGGCACGCCCTCGACCCGGGTCTCGGTCAGCGCCGCCAGGAAACGCTCGACCGCCTCCAGCGTCCGCAGCGGCTTCGAGGTCGGCATCACCACGGCGAACTCGTCTCCGCCCAGGCGGCAGACCATGTCGGTGCTGCGGAAGATCTCGGTCAGCAGCCCCGCGACCGCGCGCAGCACGGCGTCCCCGACGGGGTGGCCGCAGCGGTCGTTGATGCGCTTGAAGCGGTCGACGTCCATGACCAGCAGGACCAGCGCGGTGGACTGGCGCCGGCAGCGGCGGATCTCCATCGCCAGGGCGTCGTCGAACCAGCGGCGGTTGAAGGCTCCGGTCAGGGGATCGCGGATCGCCTGCTCCCGAGCTTCGGCCAGGGCCTCGCGCAGGGCGCGCTCCTGCAACCGGATCCGATCGTGGGCCGCACGCAGCGCGCCATTGCGGGTCGCGAGGCGGCGCTCGACCTGCTTGAGGGCGAGGCGCTCGCTGATGCCGAGCGATCCCAGGAAGACCATCAAGACGAAGGCGTTGGTCCAGCGCATCCCCCCGCCGCTGAGCTCGGCCTCCCCCAGCTCGGCCCCCGGCAGCTCGGCCCCCCGCAGCTCGATCCCCAGGTAGAGCAGCAGGACCAGGCCCGAGATGAACAGCCAGAGCGTGACCTGCCGCCCCTCGACCTGGTGCAGGGTGAAGATCGGCATACCGGCCAGCAGCATCAGGCCGGCGCCGTCCGCCCCGCTCTGGGGCGCGGCCAGCAGGCCGATCGTCAGCAAGGAGAGCGCCACCGACCCCTGGGCGGCCACCCGCGAGCGCCTCGGCTCGCCCGCCCAGGCGAGGAGCAGCAGGACGAGGTTGAGCAGCCCGCAGACCAGCTCGGGCGCCGCCGTTCGAGGGGCGCCCATGCCCGCATGCATCAGCCCCAGCCCCACCCAGAGCACCGCGACGATCAGCACACCGTCTCGGGTCCTGCGGACCTGGACCAGCTCACGCCCGTGCAGATCTTCCATCCGGCCGAGGAGATCGGATCCAAGCGGCGCTGCGGCGGCAGGCTCCTTCGGGCGTTCGAACACAAGCGTTCCGGTCAGCTGGAAGCTCTCACATCCTACCTCATGCGGTCCGGCTCACTCCATATCGGGGTTCAGGAGTCCCCCGCCCTCCGGGCCCGAGACTCCCCCGCCCTCCGGGCTGAGAAGTCCGCT
>DDSR01000011.1 GCA_002343455.1 Deltaproteobacteria bacterium UBA2385
GCCTGGGCGCGGCTGGAGTGGCTGCCGCGGCTGGCCGTCGATCCGGACTGGACCTGGTTCTTGCGGGTTGCCAGCCAGACCAGCCACGGCGAGACCTGGGTCGGCCCGGCGATGTTCATGTACTCGACGCTGCCCAGCCTGCTCTTCGGGCTGGTGGCCAGGCTGGCCGGCGACGGGCCCGCCGCCATCGTCGCCTGGACGGCGCTGGGGGGGCTGGCCGCGCCGGTGACCCTGCTGGCGGTGCGCCGGGTCGCCGGGCTGCCCGCCGGCCTCGTCGCCGGGCTGGTGATCGCCCTCTCCGACACGCAGATCTGGGTCACGACCGGCCTGAAGTCGCCCTACTTCGTGGCCCTGGCCTCGGCCCTGCTGGCCCTGGGCCTGGTCGAGGGCACGGCGCGCAAGGCCTGGGGCCCCTTCCTGGCCAGCCAGGGGGCCACCTTGATGGCCAGCCTGCATATCGGGCTGGGGCCGGCCGGCGCGCTGGCGGTCCTGCTGGCCGCGCTGCACATCCTGGGCCTGCACGGGCGGCGCGACCGCCTGCTGGGGCTGGGCGGCTGGCTGCTGGGCACCCTGCCCATCACCGGCTGGGTCCTCTACGTCGACCGGGTGCGCCTGCTCAAGGACCTGCAGATCCACGCCGCCGAGCCCTGGCGCTCGCAGGGAGACGCCGCCGAGCTGCTCACCCGGCTGGAGCACGGCCTCTCCCTGACGATGGACTCCGGCCGCAGCCTCGCCGGCCTCGCCCTGCTGGGCCTGCTGCTCTCGCCGCTCTGGTTCGCCTGGCGCCGCCGTCGGGACCCGGCGCCGGCGCTCGTGCGCTACGGCCAGGGCCTGGTCGCCGCCCTCCAGGTCGGCCTCGTCTTCGCCGCCTCGCTGGCCCCCTACCTCTACCAGATCCAGGCCCTGCACTACTTCGAGGTCCACCACGCCGTCGCCGCCGTGCCCCTGGGCCTGGTCGCGCTGGCGGGGCTGTCGCGCGCCATCGGGCCTCCGCGCCCGGCCCTGCTCGGCCAGCTCGTCGCGGCGCTGGTGCTGCTCCCCTGGCTGAGCGACGCGCGCGAGGTCCCCTGGCCCCGCCCCCCTCAGCCCAACCCGCTGGTCGAGTGGCCGGTGCAGGCGGCCCTGGCCTCCGCCATCCGGACCCAGGCCGGCGAGGCCCAGCCGGTGGTCATCGGCTGGCTGGACGCGGAGCGGCGATCCGACCCGGAGACCGCCATCCGGGTCCTCTCGGAGCTGTCCCGGGTGGGCCGCTACAGCGAGCGGCGGGACCCGACCTGCTTCGTGCTCAGCGACGCCACCGCGCGGCAGGACCTGCCCGGCCTGGAGCTGCTGCTGGAGCTCCCCGACGGCGCCGGGCTGCTGCTCTCGGACCCCGGCTGCGCCCGCCTGCCCGAGCTGGCCGGGGTGCTCTGCGCCAGGCCCGAGGACCGCCGCCTCGCGCTCCGACACGACTACGGGGGGTGGGTCGCGGAGCGCGACCTGCTGCCGGGCTGCTACGGGAAGGGGGTTCAATGAGGTGGCTGCCCCGAGTGGCGCTCTCGCTGGGGACGCTGCTGCTGGTCGTCGGCCTCCCCGAGATCGGCCTGCGCCTGCTCAGCAGAGGCCCGGCCCTGGCCGCCGAGGAGATGGCCGCCGATCCCGACACCGCCTGGGCCCTCTCCCCCGGGGCGACGATGGCGATGCGCCGCCCGACCTCGATCAACCGGCTCGGCCTGCAAGGTCCCGAGCCCGGCCCGGGCCGGCGGGTGCTGGTCACCGGGGACTCCTCGGTCTTCGCCGTCGGCATCGAGGGCAACCCCAGCTTCTCCCAGGTCCTGGGGGAGAGGCTGGGGCCGTCGGTGGAGGTCCACAACGGCGGGGTGCCCGGCTACAGCAGCAGCCAGTCCCTGGCCCAGGCCCGCAAGATCTGGCCCGAGCTGCAGCCCGAGCTGCTGATCGTCGGCAACCTCTGGTCGGACAACAACTTCGACAGCTTCGTCGACGCCGAGCTCCTCGCCGAGGCCGGGCGTCCGGGCCGCCGCCTCGCCCACTCCCTGGCGCGGCTGAGCCAGCGCTCGGCGCTCCTGATGGCGCTGCTGCGCTGGCGAGGCGCCGACCGCCAGGAGATCGTCGGCTGGGGTCGGGTCGGCCAGGAGACCATCAGGGGACAGCGGCGGGTGCCTCTGGCGACCTACCGCGACAACCTGCTCGAACTGTCCACGCTGGCGCTGAACAGCGGCGGGCATGTGCTCTTCCTGATGCTCAGCAACAGCGAGGACCTCGATCACCCCGACCGTCCCTGGGCCTGGGATCCCTACCGGCAGACGATGCGAGACGTGGCGGCTCAGCTCGGCTGCCCGCTGGTCGAGAGCCCGCCCGCTTTTCGTCGAGCGGCCGCCCAGGGACAGGGACTGTTCGTGGACGACATGCACCCCAGCGGCGGGGGGCACCGCCTGCTGGGCGAGCTGCTGGCCGAGGAGCTGCGTCAGCGGGGCTGGGAGCAGGGCCGCGCCCTCTGTTCAGGGGGAGGACCGGCGGCCGAGGTGCCACCCGATCCCTGGACCTGGGAGGAGGGTGCTGCACCGCCTCAACGCACACCCACCGTGGCGGGTCTGATCCTGGGCAACCCCGGCAAGCGCGGAGACCTGGAAGTGCAGCTCCTGGACGAAGGCGGAGCTGTCCTCGACCGGGTGGGCCTGCCCGCCGCGGCCCCCTACGCCCTGCTCGCCGATCCCCCTCCGACCCGCGGCCGGGTCCGCGTCCTGGAGGCCCGGCAGGGGAGGGTGCTGGTCGAGCAGGAGCTGGACCTCGCGGCCGGCACCGCCTGGGGGGTCCACCTGCCGCTGCCCGAGCCGGGCCGATGAGAGCGGTCCTCCTCCTCGCCCTCCTGGCCTTCGCCGCGGGCCTGGTTCCCCTGGCCCTGGCCGCCGCGCTGGGGCTGGACCTGCCGCTGGGCAGCGACGCGCCGCTGTGGGGCCTGCTGGTGCTGGATGTGCGCGCCGGCCACCCGCCGACCCTGCCCCCGCTCTACGGCCTGCTGGCCGCGCCCCTGCACCTCCTGGGGGTCTCGGCGGGGCTGGCCGCGCGGCTGGTCTCGGCCGGCTGCCTGGGCCTGACCGTGCTCTTCGGAGGCCTCGCCGCCCGCGCCCTGGGAGGGGGGCGCTTCGGGCTGCTGCTGGCCGGGCTGCTGCTGGCCCTGCACCCCGACCTGCTGCTCTCGGCCTTGCTCACCCAGCCCGAGACCGCCACCGCCGCCTGCTTCGCCCTGGTCGCCTGGGCCCTCTCCGCCGCGGCCGCGTCGCCCACCCCCCTCCGCCTCGCCCTGGCCGCCGCCAGCGCGCTGCCCGCCTTCCTGGTGCGGGAGACCGGCCTGCCGCTGGTCGGCGGCCTGCTGC
>DDSR01000365.1:0-211 GCA_002343455.1 Deltaproteobacteria bacterium UBA2385
GCTGGATCAACTACCTGGCCGTGTCGCCCGACTGCCAGGGCCAGGGCATTGGCCGCGCCCTGATGGCCGCGGTAGAAACCAGACTGGCCGCCCTCGGCTGTGCCAAAATCAACCTCCAGGTCCGCAGCAGCAACCGGGCCGTCATCCAATTTTACGGCCACCTCGGCTACCACATCGACGACGTGATCAGCCTGGGCAAACGATTAATAAG
>DDSR01000365.1:271-567 GCA_002343455.1 Deltaproteobacteria bacterium UBA2385
TTTTTACTTTTCACTTTTTACTCAGAAAACATGAACATCCGACCTGCACACCCACAAGACATCCCCCATATCCTGGCCCTGCTCAACGAACATGTCCGGCGCGGCGACGTGCTGCCGCGTACCCCGCAATCGATCCACGACACCCTGCCGGACTGGCTGGTGGGCATCGACGCCGACGACGAGCTGGTGGCCTGCGTTTCACTGCTGTACTACAGCCCGGTCCTGGCCGAAGTGCGCTCGCTGGCCGTGTCCGACAAGGTCAAGGGGCAGGGCTGGGGCCGCAGCATCGTCAAGGC
>DDSR01000365.1:601-4700 GCA_002343455.1 Deltaproteobacteria bacterium UBA2385
GAAAAAGTGTGGCGCGACTGCCAGGTTTGTCCGTTGTTGACGAACTGTGATGAAACGGCCGTTGTCCTCCACCTCACCCCACAACCCATTCAACCGCAAAATCAGCCAATCATCGAATTACCAATCCTTCAACCAATTCAAGGAGTTACAAACATGTCAAAACCAACCATCAACAAAGCCGTTCTCGCCTATTCTGGCGGCCTCGACACCTCCGTCATCGTGCCCTGGCTGCGCGAAAATTATGGCTGCGAAGTCATCTGCTTTTGCGCCAACATCGGCCAGGGGGATGACGAGCTGAAAGGCTTGAAAGAGAAGGCACTGGCCAGCGGGGCCAGCAAGGTGTACGTGGAAGATTTGCGCCACGAATTTGCCAAAGATTTCCTCTTTCCCATGCTGCAATCCGGCGCAATTTACGAGCGCCAGTACCTGCTCGGCACCTCCATCGCCCGGCCGCTCATCGCCAAGTGGCAGGTGGCCATTGCCGAAGCCGAAGGCGCGGATGCCGTGTCCCACGGCGCGACCGGCAAAGGCAACGACCAGGTGCGCTTCGAGGTGACCAGCAAGTCCCTGGCCCCGCAGCTCGGCATCGTCGCCCCGCTGCGCGAGTGGGAGCTGGTCACCCGCGAGATGGAGGTCGACTACGCCCTGGCCCGCGGCATCGCCATCCCGATCACCCGGGCCAAGCCCTACTCGATCGACCAGAACATCTGGGGCTGCGCCATCGAGTGCGGCGAGATGGAGGAGCTCTGGGCCGAGCCCCCCGCCGACGCCTGGCTGATGACCCGCGACCCCAGCCACGCCGCCAAGGGCAGCGTCGAGCTGGTGCTCAGCTTCGAGCAGGGCATCCCCGTCGCCATCGACGGGCGCCCGATGGGCGGGGTCGAGCTGATCACCTACCTGAACAACCTCGCCGGCACCTTCGGCGTCGGCCGCATCGACATGGTCGAGAACCGCGTGGTCGGCCTGAAGTCGCGCGAGGTCTACGAGGCCCCGGCGGCGACGCTGATCCACATGGCGCACACCGAGCTGGAGCGCATCACGCTGGACCGGCCGACCTTCAACTACAAGCGCAAGGTCAGCATGGACTTTGCCAACATCATCTACGACGGCCTGTGGTTCGGGCCCCTGCGCGACGCCCTGCAGGCCTTCATCGACCACACCCAGCAGCCGGTCACCGGCGAGGTCCGCATCCGCGTCAGCGCCGGCCTGGCCCGCATCACCGGCCGCCGCAGCCCGTTCTCGCTCTACGACGAGGGCCTGGCCACCTACAGCCACGGCGACACCTTCGACCGCGCCGCCGCCAAGGGCTTCATCGACCTCTACGCCCTCTCCTACCAGACGGTCGCCCAGGTCCGGCGGGCGGCGGCCCTCGCCGAAGAGTCGGCCCGCAAGGGGGCTTGAGCATGGCGCTGTGGGGCGGCCGCTTCCAGCAGGGCCCGGCCGAGGAGATGCTGCGCCTGGGCGAGAGCCTCTCGACCGATCTGCGGATGTGGCGTGAGGACATCCTCGGCAGCAAGGCCCACGCCCGGATGCTGGGCGAGGTCGGCCTGATCACCTTGGAGGAGGCCGAGCGCCTCTGCGAGGGCCTGGATCGGGTCGGTCTGGAGCTGGAAGCCGGTGAGCGGGGCGAGGCCGGCGGCTTCGTCCCCGGCATCGAGCTGGAGGACATCCACATGGCGGTGGAGACCCGCCTGCACGAGCTCATCGGCGAGGTGGCCGGCAAGCTGCACACCGCCCGCAGCCGCAACGACCAGGTCGCCACCGATGTGCGCCTCTGGCTGCGCGGCCAGGTCGACGCGCTCGATGTCGAGCTGGCCGGGCTGATCTCCACCCTGCTCGACCGGGTGGAGGCCGACGGGCGCCAGCTCGTCGCCGGCTGCACCCACCTGCAGCGCGGCCAGCCCATCTGGCTGGGCCACCAGCTCCTGGCCCACGCCTGGGCGCTGGCCCGGGACCGCGAGCGCCTGCAGGACGCCCGCCGCCGTATCAACCGCTGCCCGCTGGGCGCCGCCGCGATGGCCGGCACCCCGCACCCGATCGACCGCCGCCGCACCGCCGAGCTGCTGGGCTTCGAGGCCCCCCTCGACAATGCCATGGACGCCGTCAGCGCCCGAGACCACCTCGTCGAGGCGGTCTCGGCCTGCGCCATCCTGGCCGGCCACCTCTCCCGCATGGCCGAGGAGCTGGTCCTCTGGTCCACCCCCGAGTACCGCCGGGTGCGCCTCTCCGAGCACTGGAGCACTGGCTCCAGCATCATGCCCCAGAAGCGCAACCCCGACGCCGCCGAGCTGGTCCGCGGCAAGACCGGGCGGGTCTTCGGGGCATTGCAGACCCTGCTGGTGCTGACCAAGGCCCTGCCGCTCGCGTACAACCGCGACCTGCAGGAGGATCGCCCGGCGCTGTTCGATGCGCTGGACACCACCCGGGCTTGCGTACGGGCCATGGCCGGCTGCTGGTCCGATCTGACGGTGCTGCCGGGGCCCTCGCTGGAGGGGGATCCCCTGCTGGCGACCGAGCTGGCGGACTACCTCGCCTCCAGGGGGCTGCCGTTTCGGCAGGCGCACCATGTCGTCGGGCAGATCGTCCGGGAGTGCGAAGAGGCCGGGACGGATCTCTCCAGCCTGGATCTGGGTCGGCTGAAGGCAGCGCACCCGGCTTTCGAGGCAGACGCGCTCGACTGGCTGCGGCCCGAGGCGGCGGTGGAGCGGCGGACGAGTCTGGGCGGGACGGCTTGGAGCGAGGTGGTTCGGCAGGTGGGGGTGCTGCGGGCTCAGAGGGGGTAGAGGAACTTCAGGGCTTCGATGTCGGTCACGGAAAGGGATCGAGCAGAATGGCGGAACCACCATGACTTCATGATGCTGTCGTCGTGGTTGCTTCCGGGGTGATCCAAGCCCAGGCAGTGCCCAAACTCGTGCGCGAACGTATCTTCCAAGCGCAGTCCGTCGCTTGGAGCGGGATCTGTGACTGCCCAGCGGATCACCGTGCCACCTGCTGATGGGGTCGGACGATAGGAGGTGTAGATCTCGATGTCGCAGCTTACGTTCGATTCCTTGTAGATGTATCGGTACGCGCGCGCGGGTGTCAACTCGTATTCTGACAGAGTCTCCATGACGATGACGTTGTCCTCATCATCCTTGACGACGCCGGAGCTTTTCACCTCGGCGCTCAGGTTCACCCCTGCCGGAATACGGTTCCAACTAGCCAAGGCGCTGTCGATGGCGTCCTCGACTTGCGAATCGGAGAGAGAGGTGAGCGCGGTAGCGCTGGAGAAGAAGTCGCTAAATGAGGTCCCGTTGACCCTGAAGGACTCCTTCGAGGGCAGCCCCTCGCAGGCGAAGTTGGTGTCGTGGAAGGCGTAGGTGTCGTCCGAGAAGCCTGTGGGGGTGGAGTATTCGCACAGCGGTTCGGTGCCTTTGCCGCCATCACAGCCGGCCAGCACGGCGACCATGGGCAACGCGATCCGCTTCACGGCGTCCGCCTCTGGCAGATCCGGTCTCGTTCAGCCTGCAGTCGGCTCTCGCTGGGGAGCGGTGCCTGGGGATCGAGCTCGACCCAGTCCCTGAGCCCCCACTCCGCGCCCGTTTCGTTCGCTAGGAGCTTGCCCTCGTAGGTTCTCCGGTCGAATGCCATCCCGTACCTCCGGCCCTTTTCCGGAAATGGCAGGTGGCTGGCGTCCATCCGACCCTCGGGCACACGTCCACCCATGAAGATGTCGGTGAACCGAGCTCCAGGGTCTCCGACGATGACCCGTTCGACTGCGAATGTAGTTTCCGTCAAGATCCGGTCCTTCTGTCGAAGTGGGGGATCGAAAATCCTGTCGCGACCCCAGAAGCCCTGCGCCTCCACGATCGTCCCGATGAAGGCAAGGGTGGCGGTGCATAGAACCTCAACCCGCCGTTCTGTCAAAAACTCCTCCGGTACCCGCCAAGGTAGACCCGACTCCTGCCAGGTAGGCAGGGGCCCCGCCGGGTCCGGCTGCGCCGTCGGATCCGGCTGCGCCGTCGGATCCGGCTGCGCGGTCGGATTCGGTTGCGCCGTCGGCGCCGCGCTGCTGGCACAGCCCAGCACCAGGGCACCGAGCAGGGCGGCGATCACAGCC
>DDSR01000308.1:0-240 GCA_002343455.1 Deltaproteobacteria bacterium UBA2385
AGCCCGTCCAGCCCCGCCTCCACGAAGGTCCGCACCGCCTCCTCCGGCCCTCCGACGATCGGCTCCTCGTGCATATTGAAGCTCGTATTGATCAAGGCCGGCCGCCCGGTCAGCTCCCGGTAGGCCGTCAAGGTCGCGTGCAGGAAGGGCCGCTGTACACGATCGACGAGCTGGGGCCGCAGGCTGCCATCCAGGTGGACGATCGCCGGACAGCGCCGCTGCAGCTCGGGGCGGGCTTGC
>DDSR01000308.1:264-4764 GCA_002343455.1 Deltaproteobacteria bacterium UBA2385
GTCGTCGGCGTCCTCGGCCAGCAGGATGGGGGCGAAGGGCATGAAGTCGCTGCGGGAGAGCGCCCGGTTCAGCCTCGCCGGCATCTCGGCCCCGGCGGCTGCCAGGATCGAGCGGTTGCCCAACGCGCGGGGGCCGAGCTCGATGGCACCCTCGAAGCTCCCGATGATCTGTCCACGGGCGAGGCGGCGGGCCAGCTCGGCGGGCAGGTCGGCGGGCTCCTCCACCGAGAGGCCTGCTCCCTGCAAGGCAGCGAGCAGCGCCGCTCTCCCCCACGATGGCCCCAGGAAGACATTCGGCAGCCTCTCCCTCGATGGCTCTCCCGCGCTCAGCCAGGCGGCGCCGATGCCCAGACCCCCATCTCCCATATGGGGGAAGACCCAGAGCCGCTCCAGGCCGGGCAGCTCGGCCAGACGTTGGTTGAGACGTACATTGGCGAACAGCCCGCCGCCCAGGGCGACGCGCTTCAAGGAGGTCCGGTCCATCCAGTACGACAGCAGCCCGCGCAGCTCCTGCTCGATGTGAAGCTGCAGCCAGGCGCTGACGTCCTCGGGGCGGTAGGGGCGCAGGCGCTCCAGCCAGGGGCGCAGGCGGGCTCCGAATTGCTGGGTGAAGCGCCGCCGCTGGGGAGGGCCCTCGAAGGGGAAGGGGAGGGGGATCGCCCCGGGATCCCCGGCCGCGGCGAGGCCGGTGAGCTTGCCCTCGTGCCGGAAGGGGCGGAAGCCCAGGAAGCCGGTGATGGTGGCGTAGAGCAGGCCGTAGGAGTCCGGGAAGGGCCAGGCGTCCAGCGGGATGAGCTCGGCGCCGCGGCCCCGCCAGACGCTGAGCGCGAGGCCGTCGCCCAGGCCGTCGGCGATCAAGACCAGGCCCTCGGCCTCGCCCGCGCTGTGCCAGGCGGCGGCGGCGTGGCAGCGGTGGTGATCGTGCAGGTGGATCGCCAGGTGGTCGGCCCTGGCCCCGAAGACGGGGCGGAGCTGAGCCCGCAGCCTCGCCCGCAGCAGGGGAGCGAAGGACCGCGCGGCCTGCCCGTCGCTGCGCAGCCGAGGGAAGGGGCTGTCGAACTGGAGCCACTCGTCCAGCCGGGCGCCCGGGCTGGGCTCGGCCCGGAAGAAGGAGCCCTCGTCCAGGCGCCAGCGGCGCTGCAGGCCCCGGGCCAGCCGCAGCCCGGGGTTGGGGTTGACGAGGCCGGCGAAGGCGACGGCCTCGAGCTGCTCGGCGGCCACTCCGGCCACCTCCAGGCAGGCGGCGATCGAGGCAGCGGGCCAGCCGCCCTGGCCCTTCTTCCGGCTGAAGCGCTCCTCGTTGCAGGCGGCGACCAGCCGGCCGCCCCGCACCAGGGCGGCCCCGGCGTCGTGGGTGCCGTCGAAGACGCCCAGGACGAGCGATGGCGCGGGCGTCGTAGGCACAGGGGGTCCCAGAGGAACGGGGTGCTCAGGCTGCCGCGGGGAGCTCGACGGCGTCCACCAGCGGCGCCGTGGCGGGGTCGGCGCGCAGGGCCTCGACGAAGCAGCGCTTGAGGTGCGGGGGCAGGCCGCACTCCTCGACGATGCGCTTGTTGGCCTGCCGGGTGAGGCCCTCCTGCCGGGCGTGCAGCACCCTCAGGCCCTGCTCGGTGTTGGCGGCGACGAAGGCGAGCAGCTCGGCCCGCAGCGGTCGAGGCACATCCTGGAAGATGGGGGCCTCGGCCAGCACGGTCCGCCAGTAGCCGATGCGGCTCTCGGCCATCCGGCCCCGCGGCCAGGCGGCCTGGGCGGCGGCGCGGACCAGGGTGCGGCTCTCGAAGGAGGCCTCGTCGAGCACCTCGTTGGCCAGCCGGGCGATCCACAGGGAGGTGGCCATATGCCGCGACTCGTCCAGGCGGTGCAGGTGGCTGATCTCGCGGATGCCCTTGGGGGCTTCTTCGAAGCCGGCGATGGCGTTCTCGAAGGGCTTGAAGTTGTGGGTCTTCAGGCCGCGGGCCAGGAAGAACAGCGCCGGGAAGTGGTTGCCCAGGGTGGCCCGGCCCATCAGGCCGATCACATGCCGGAAGACCTTGTTGGAGGCCTCGCTGCGCATGCCCGAGGGGCTCTCGGCGTAGAGGGCCTCGCGCCGGCCGGGCAGGTACCTGCGCCGGAGGGCCTCGATCACCGTGCGGAAGGCGGCGAAGTGGTCGACCTCCTCGAAGCTCTCGCGCTCCTCCAGCTCGATCATGCTGGGCAGGACGTCGGCAAACGCCTTCACCGCGTGCTTGTTGATGACGATGATCTGCAGCTCGCCGCGGCCGACGATGCTGTAGTCCAGGCCCCACTGCAGGTGGTTCCAGGCCAGCCGCTGCGCCGGGCTGAAGACCTCGGTGAAGACGGGGTGCTCGTGGGCGCGGCCGAGGTCGAAGTCCTGGGGCACCCAGGGCGCAGACCAGGCGTCCTGGTCGTCGAAGAGGGCCAGCGCCTTGTCATGAAGGGTGCCTTCGCGGCTATATTGCTCGACCGAGTGGCGGACGTTCATTCGGGCGTATCGATCCAGCTCCTCCAAGGCGCGAGCGCGGCGGGCACGATCGGTACGGGGCACGCGAGACCTCCAATGGGATCAGCGTAGTGATTGCACCCGATCCCGTCAACGACTCGGTACCCGGCCGCTGGCCTGCCCTCGGTTCGCTGCTGATCCTGCTGGCCGTCGCCTGCCTGCCCTTGCTCTCGCTGCTGGGCGGAGGCTGGGGCTACCTCGCCCACCCCGACTCCGAGCTGCCGGTGCGGCTGTGGAGCATGCTGACCTTCCCCGAGGTCGGCCTGCTGGGGGGCTTCGTGGAGGTCCTGGGCCACCCCACCCCCGGCGTGCTGAACAACCCCGATGTGGTCGGGACGGGCATCGTCTTCCTGCTGCGCCCGGTGCTGGGGCTGGCGGGCGCCTGGAACTTCATGGTCGTCGGGCTGCTCTTCGCCAACATGGCGGCGACCTGGGCCTTCCTGCGCGCCTGGCTGGTCGACGAGGTGGCGGCCATGATGGGCGCCCTGGCGGTGGGGCTGATGCCGCTGGGCCTCAGCTACAGCGTGGCCTCCTCCATCAGCGACATGCTGAACCTCTGGCCCTACCCGCTGGGCCTGCTGGCGCTGCTGCGCCTCTCCCGCGGCCATCAGCCCGTCTGGAACGGGATCTTCGCCGGGCTGATGGCGGCGGCAGCGGTCGTCTCCAGCCCCTACGCCTTCGTCGTCGCCTTCGGGGGCGTGCCGGTCGGCGCCCTGCTGGCCGGCCGCAGCCTGCGCGGGCTGGCGCGGGACCCGGCCCGACGGGGGGGGCTTCTGCGAGGGCTGGGCGCGATGGTGCTGGTCAGCGGGCTGCTGGTGGGGCTCTACGCCTTGAACCTCTGGCAGATCATGGCCACCCCGGGCAGCCTGGTCTCGGTCGAGGCCATCGGGACCACCCGGAACGCCCCTCCCTGGGAGGGCCTGCGCCCCGACCTCCCCGGGGCCTTCGCCACCAGCCTCTCGGATTACCTCGCCGTGGGCAAGGGGGCGCTGGTGCAGCGGGCGGTCGGGTCCCACTACCTGCGCACGACCAGCGTGACCGTCACGCTGGCGCTGCTGACCCTGCTCGCCGCGCTGGTGAGCCCCCGAGGTCGCCCCTGGGCCGGGCTGGCGCTGTTCGCCGCGCTGGCGTCGACCGGGCCCTTCCTTGGCATCCGGCCGAACCTCTTCCTGGAGGGGGCCTGGAACCCCTTCTTCTTCTACATGCACTACCTGACCCCAGGCGGCCACCTGCTTCAGGAGACCTTCCGCTACGGCTTCCTGGCCGCCTTCGCCGCGGCGATCGCGGGCGCGGCCGCCGTGGCCTGGCTGCGCGCCCGTGGAGGAGCCTGGCGGCGGCTGGCCCCGCTCCTGCCGGTCCTCTACGTGGCCGAGGTCCTGGCCCTCTCCCCGGTGCCGATCCCGCTGCCGGTGGCCCGCTTCCAGGTCAGCCCCGCCTACACCCGGCTCGACGAGCTGCTGCCCGAGGGCGCCATCATCGAGCTGCCCCTCTCCAACGGCGACACGGCGCGCTTCCACCGCAGGCACTTTCTGAACCAGCGCGTGCACGGGCGCGCGATCGCCGACATCGTCCAGGGCACCATTCCCCAGCTGATGGTCGAAAACCGACTGCTTCGCCCCCTGGTGGTGGCCGAGGCCCTGGTGGACCCGCCCGAGGACGGCGCGCCCCCCAAGCCGGAGACGCGCTTCGCGGGGGGGCGACGGCCCGCGCTGGATCCCGCGCCCTGGGCCGACCCATGGCAAGGACGGCAGGACCTGATCCGCCAGGGCTTCGTCGGCATCGTGATCGACCCCTCCAGCTACACCTCCCGGGCGGCGCTGGTCCAGGTGCTGGAGCTGCTGGGGCCGGGCACCCTCACGGTCGAGGATCGGCTGGTCCACCCGCTCGTCGCCCTGGAGCCCTGCGAGGTGGAGCCAGGGACCCACAGCCGCTCAGGCTCTCCCAGCTCGAGGCGAACATGCCGATGATCCCCCTCGCAGCGCTGGCCCTGAGCTGCGCAC
>DDSR01000179.1:0-3099 GCA_002343455.1 Deltaproteobacteria bacterium UBA2385
CACCGGCCCCACCGGCCCCTCCGGTCGCACCGGCCGCGCCGGCCGCCGCTGCGGCGAAGCCCTCCACCGGCAAGAAGAGCTCGCTGGCCGACCGCGCCCGGCAGCCGGTGGGCGCCGCCGAGGCGGCTCGCCTCGCGTCGCAGAAGGAGAGCAAGCGCGAGGTCAAGCGCCAGGTCGAGGCCTCCGCCGCCAAGGAGAGCCACCTCAGCGAGCTCGTGCAGGAGCTGATCCCCCACTGGCTGCCGGGCGTGGGCAGCCTCGTCGTCGAGAACGCCATCGCCGTGCGGCAGCGCGACGTGCTCCGCGCGCTCTGGCGGGGCCACCGGGCCCGCTTCCTCTCCCAGGGGCAGCTCGAGCGGGCGGTCGGCGCCGCGGCGGTGCTCGGCGCCCTGGACCAGTCCTCCGAGGGGGCCCTGGTCGCGGTGCACGCGCTCACCCAGGCCAGCGACTACCTCGTCTGGCTGGACCTCGACAAGCGCACCCTGGTCGCCGCCTTCCCCGACGCCCGCTCCTTCTTCGCCGGCGCCAGCTGAGCGTCAGCCGCGGCCCCAGGGCCCGGCTCGCCAGCGCGCCAGGACCAGGGCCGACCACAAGCGGCGGCGATGGTCGGCCTTGCCCTGGCGGTGCTCCTCGACGCAGCGGGCCAGGGTGGCGGCGGGGATCAGGTCCTCCAGCCCCTCGCCCAGGCCATCGAGCAGGCCCGCGGCGGGGCCCTTCAGCCAGGGGCCGACCGGCGTGCCGAAGCCCTGCTTGGCGCGGGCCAGCGTCTCGGCCGGCAGCAGCGGGCGCGCCACCTCGCGCAGCACGGCCTTGCCGGTGCGACCGCGCAGCTTCATCCCGCTGCTCATATCGGCCGCCAGCTCGACCACGCCGTGGTCCAGGAAGGGGCAGCGCACCTCGACCCCGTGGGCCATGCTGGCCCGGTCGACCTTGGTCAGGACCCCCTCGGCCAGGTACAGCCGCTGGTCCAGGTACAGGGCGCGACCGACGGCGTCGCTGCCCTCGGCCAGGCGGGCCCAGCCGTCCACCAGCTCCCAGGCGGACTCGTCGGCGCCGAGCTCCTCGGGCAGCCAGGCCCCCATCCAGACCTGGTGGCGGCGGGCCCAGGGCTGGCCCAGGCCCTGGGCGAAGCGGCGGGCCATGTAGTCCCGGCTGACCCCGCCCTGGCTGGCGGGCTTGCGGCGCAGCAGCCCCTCCAGCGGTCCGCGCAGCAGGCTGCCCACCCCGGCCAGCTTGTGGGCCTGGCAGGTCGGGTATCCGGCGAAGCTCTCGTCGGCGCCGTCTCCGGAGAGCACCGCCTTCAGCCCGGACTCCGCCACCAGCTCCATCAGGCGCCAGGTCGCGATCAGCGAGCTGTCGGCCAGCGGCTCGTCCAGCTGGGCCACGACGCGGTCCAGCAGAGGGCTGAGGTCCGGCGCGCCGAGTCGGGCGGAGCGGTGCTCGGTGCCCAGGTGGGCGGCGACGAGGCGGGCGGCGGCGCCCTCGTCGAAGCCGGGGGAGTCGACCGAGAGGGAGAAGGTGCGCAAGGGGCGGCGGCTGCGGGCCTGGGCCAGGGCCGCGACGGTCGAAGAGTCCAGGCCGCCGGAGAGCAGGCAGCCGACCTCTACGTCGGCGTCCAGGCGCTGCACCGTGGCCAGCTGCAGCCCGTTGCGCAGCGACTGCGCCCAGCGGCTCATGCTGCCCTCGCTCCCCGCCCGCGGCAGGGGAGGCGTCCACCAGCGCTCCACCCGCAGGCCGCTGGCGTCAGCCTTCAGCAGGGTCCCGGCCTCGAGCTTGAAGACGCCCTGCCAGGCCGTCCAGGGGGCCGGGATGTACTCGAAGAGCAGGAAGCTCTGCAAGGCGCGGCGGTCCTCCCGCCAGGAGAGGCCGGGGAGCGCGCGGAGGGCCTTCAGCTCGCTGCCCCAGGCCACCGTGCCGTCGCCGAGCACCGTCCAGTACAGGGGCTTCTCGCCCATACGATCGCGGACCAGCAGCAGGCTGCGCTCCTGGCGGTCGACCATGGCGATGGCGAACATGCCGTGCAGCCGCTCCAGGCAGCGCTCGGGCGCCCTGGGGTTGCTGGCGAAGAGGTTGGCCAGCACCTCGGTGTCGCCCGTGCCCACGAAGCGGTGGCCCTGGGCTTCGAGCTGCTTGTGCATGGACCGGTGGTTGAAGATCTCGCCGTTCATCGAGACCAGGAAGCGCCCGCTGCCGTCGTCGATCGGCTGGCCCCCGTGCTCGAGGTCGACGATGGCCAGCCGGCGGGCCCCCAGCGCCGCATAGGGGCGCTCGGCTGGCCCGGCGGTGCAGATCCGCTCGTCGTCGGGCCCGCGCAGGGCCAGGCTGCGCACCATGGCGGCCACCGGCCCGGGATCGACTCCATCGGCTCGGTAGAGCCCCGCGATGCCACACATGGCTCAGGCCCCGGCTTCGGAGTGCGTCCAGGTCGAGGCCTCGATCGCCTCGGCGCTGGCGACGTTGCGGGCGATACGCACGCGGTAGGGGCGCTTGCCCATCGACTCGTAGTGCATGCGGATCAGGACCTCGGCGATGATGCCCAGGGTGACCTCGACCAGCCCGAAACACGCCAGGGTCGGGGCGATCACCAGCAGCGCCAGGGCGAGGTGAGGGGAGGAGGCCAGGGCGGCGAGGATGGCGCCGGCGAGGGCGAGGCTGCCCAGGCCCATCAGCGAGAAGCCCATCCAGCCGAAGAAGTAGATCGGCGTGACGTAGAAGTCGCGCAGGAACTTGAGCGTGGTCAGGTCCAGCAGGACCTTTGGGATGCGGGAGAGGCCGTACTTGCTGATGCCGGCGGTGCGAGGGTGGTGCCGGACCGGCACCTCCTTGATGCGCGCCCCCGCCCAGGTCACGTAGATCGGGATGAAGCGGTGCATCTCGCCGTAGAGCGGGATGTGCTCGATGTAGGGCCGCTTGTAGGCCCGCAGGGTGCAGCCGTAGTCGTGCAGGTGCACATTCGACAGCCGGCTGATCAGCCAGTTGGCCGCCTTGCTGGGCAGGACCCGGGTCCAGCGAGCGTCCTGGCGATCCCGGCGCCAGCCGCAGACGACCTCGCAGTCGTCGAGGTGATCGAGCAGGGCGGGGATGTCGGCCGGGTCGTTC
>DDSR01000179.1:3149-3337 GCA_002343455.1 Deltaproteobacteria bacterium UBA2385
TGGCGTCCAGCAGGCGCGCCGAGCCGTCCACGCTGCCGTCGTTGACGTAGAGGACCTCGTAGTCGCGGCCCTGCATCGCCTCGGTGATGGCGGCGTGCAGGCGATCGAGGTTCCCCTCTTCGTCGAAGACGGGGACGATCACGGAGACGGCTGGTGCCGCGACGGGAGCAGCGGTCATGGAGTGGGAG
>DDSR01000223.1 GCA_002343455.1 Deltaproteobacteria bacterium UBA2385
GGGCTTCCGCACCATCGGCCGCGTCTTCCCCCGGCATCGACGCCGCCATCCTGCCGCTGGGCGCCTACGCCCCGCGCTGGATGATGCAGCAGCAGCACACTCGACGCTGGCCCCGCCGAAGCGCACCCGCTGGCCCTCGCGCAGCTCGATCGCCTCGGTCGGGTGGACCCGCAGCCCGTCTACCCAGGTCCCGTTGCGGCTGCCCAGGTCGCGCAGCACCCACCCGCCGTTGAGCCCGTGGAAGAGCACCGCGTGCTCGCCCGAGACGGTGCGGTCGTCGAGCATCAGCGCGCAGGCCCGGGATCGCCCCACCAAGCAGCGTGCCCCGATGGAGACCCGAAGGCCGGTACCGATCTGCTCAAGCAGCGCCATGGCCGGCATGCGTAACGCCGCGGGGCGGGTCGGGGCCAGCGGGGAGCCATCCGAGGCCTCCGGCGCAGTCAAGGCAGCGTGGGCTTCCGTCCGTCGAAGTCGGGCTTGCCCGGCCAAGTGTAGTCAGCGTAGTAGCGCGAGATGGGGTCGTCGGGCTCTTCTTCGGGAACGAAGTTCCAGGCCAGGGCCATGCAGGAGCGGTGCCGGCTGCCTTCCGGGTCGTTGAGGTCACCGCCATCCGACCGCCAGATCTCCATATCGAACCAGATGGGCTGGTCCATCGGCATCCAGTCGTTGGTGCGGTAGGGCCCGTCTACCGGGTCCCAGAGGACCGTGAGGTAGATGTAGTCGGGTCGAACCTGGCCGATGCAGACCTCGGAAGCGGTCCAGCCATGGGGAAGGTTGGAGACGAAGTGCGGGTAGGTGTGGTCCGCGTCGCGCCAACCGATTGTCAGGGTGTGGTTGGACTCCGTCGCGGTGCGCGTCATGTCCCCGTTGCCCTGCGGATGGACCCCGATCCAGTCCTCAATCCGCGAGCCCGGGACCTGCAGCCCCATTTCGAACCAGAACTGGCCCGGAGCCCGACCCTCGATGATGTCGAGCTTGTACTCGTTCATCGCAGTGAGGTCGACGCAGGCCTTCTCGTGGGTGTAGGACAGGCCGCTGACGACCAGGTCCCAGGCCTTCTCGTTGAGTGGGCTGTACACTGGGTCGGTGGCGTCGATGTCGATAAAGGCGTGCTCCGCGTGAACGGTGCCGACCGAAAAGGTCAGGGCGTCGTCCGGTGGGGGCGGACAAGCGTAGGTGGGGACGGTGTTGGGTGTGGTTTCGGGTTGGGTCTCGGTGGTGCCTGGAACAGTTTCGACAGGCTTGGGCTTGCCGTTGCAGGCCAGGACCAGCATGGCGAGAAATGGGGTCAATCCTGCCATCGTCGTTTGGCCTCCTCACCCCACCAGACGTCGGGGTCGAAGTCGGTTGGGTAGTCCGGCAAAAACGCCCCAAGGTTACGAAGAACAGTCTGCCGACTGTCGGGCGCGTAGACCCACTTGTTGCGGGCCGTGCCGGTGTCGTCCGGAGTCCGAGCTTCCTGGTAGTCCAGGACCAAGGCGAGGGAGTGGGGCGGGAACCAATTGTCGGCGGTCTCCGGATCCCCCCAGAACGTGAACATGCCAGTTATTCGTTGCTCGCGGATTTGGCTGAGGCATAGGGCGCTGTAGTGGAAGTTGTCAGTTAGAGTACCCTGGAAGGTAGTGGTGAGATCCCCAAAGGGGTCTTCGTCCTCCCAGCTCAGGTCTACAGTGAACTTGTACTCCGGATAGTCACCGTAGACGGCATCTGGCCGATTGGTCTGCTCGCCCTGCATCTCGACGGGGTGTTCGTCGAAGGATCCCCAGTACTCGCCATCGCCGCCGGCAACGCCAACCAGCTTCTCTCCATCGTACTCGTCCTGCCCGTACATCGAGTAACTCTTGGAGGTGCCAAAATGGGGAGGCAAAGACGACATATGGCCAATGAACCAGGCCCAAACCGAATTGGAACCGTAAAAGACCGCAGCAGATGAAACTACTGTCCTATAAATGATCGCCTCATCCAGCGGAGAAGTACAGACGACCTCGGGAAAACCGTCGGCGGCCATCCGCTCGCCCGGCCTCTGTCCAGACCACAGGGGCGCGATGTCGCCCTGGGTGCAGGCCAGCGCAAACCACAGGGTCATGAACAGCCTGCAGGCTTAGGTTCGATCAGAGCCACACTGACATTGAACACCGGTCGGGAAGTCTCGATGAGCACCGGCGCCTTTCCTCGGTGTACCCGCAGGCGCAGACTCCGGAAAGGGCCCGTACCCGAGGCAGTGAGTGGCTCGTAGTCGGCGTAGGAAGGCATGACCATTGAGAATTGGTCAGGACCCCCACCAGGGGCCTCAAACACGCCACTTGGGACCAGGGGTACCGTCCAAGCGAGCAGGATCGAAGTGTCGAAGAGGAGGGTAATGTCCGCAGCGGTAGGCGTGCGATCGGTGTCGGTGGGTTCGTTGGCTCCGACGACGCCGTCGATGAACAGCAAGTACAGGTAGTGGTCAACCGTGGGGTCAACATCGCCCCAGCGTTCCGGGCCGCCCGAACTGCGGTCCCAGACGGTCACTTCGACCACCGTCACCAGATTGCTGGCGGGCCAAGAACCACCGGCGAGCTGAGTGCCAACGTCAAGGCGAGGGTCGTCCAGAACGTCGATCTCTCTGTCCCTGGCATCCCGCACCGGCCACACCAACCGCGCATCCACCTCGCGTCCCCCCAACAGGCCCGCGAGGCGCTGCAAGGCCACGCCCGATGGACGGATCTTGGCCTCGCTGGCTGACTTCACCCTGATGTCCCGCCGATACCCGTATCCAGCGAAGGGAGACGACCCGTCGGGTGCCGGCTCTGCCGCGACCATTCCATGGGGTCCGAAACGCCGAACGCCTCCCGCCAGGGCCAGGAAGAACTGGGTGACTAGGTTGTTCGCCTGCCAGTCGAGTGCCGCCGCACTGGCCCGCTCCAGCGCGGAGTAGGTGGCGGGTTCCAACACGTAGGTAGTGTGGGTAGTGGGAGTGCCCAAAAGAAAGGGCTTGCTTTCACCGGTCAGGGGGTCGGTGAGATACTTCCACTCGATCTCCAGCCCGGTAACTGGCGAGCTCGAGTAGCACACCTCGGTCGTGTACACGGGTGGCCGTAAGTGCGCGAGGTGAGCGAGGTCTTCCGCATCATTGTATGTGCAGTCCGTCTCCTCTTCACCGCAGATGGTGTTGATTCCAGACTCGATGAGCGTCAACTCGATGCCGTCGGCCCGGCCGAGGACATCCGCAAAGGCCCCCCGAATCGCCGCCAGCTCGAGCGGGATCAGAAAGGCCCGACGCGCGTCCGCCGATGTGGTGTGGTACCAGTGGACATCGACACCTTCAACGATGTCGACGATCTCCAATGTCGATTCGAACGTGGACAGACCGACCTGGATGAACCGAAGCATATCCCGAACGAAGTTCACCTTCCCAGAGAAGGTCATCGCTCCGCGGTCGCTCGCATCCGAGCCGTCGTCAATGTACGTCGCCAGCCCGGGCAGCCACAGTGGCACCCAGTTGCAGCCGGCCGCCCGGATCTCCATCGCGCACTCGGCGTACAGCCGCCCCCAGTGCTCCGGCACGCAGCGCGGGCTCGCGTCGGATCTCCCTTGAAAGAGGTGTCGGACATCCACTTCGTTCCCGATCTCGATGCCCGCCAGGACCGGCTGCAAGACATCCTGGTTCTCGACCAGCCACTCGCCGATCGCTCGGCAGACCCAGCGGTAGACCAGACGCTTGCAGGGGTTGCCTGGATCGAATGTCTGCAGGTCCCATTCATTGTCCCCGGTGCGGAAGTCATTGGGGACCAGGGTGAGGTCGTCGACGAGGCTCTTGCCGATCCAGGCCCCGTCCCATTCAACCAGAGGCGAGTCGCTCAGCGTCCCCCGCTCGCCCTCCAAGTCATAACCTTCCCGCACTCTCGGCGCGACGCTCGACCCACCACCCAGCGTCAGCGCCGTCACGAAGACCTTCATCTCTCTCGCCTTGAGGTACCCGGCCAGCTCCAGCAGGTTCGTCAAGCGCGCCGATGCCCGGACGAGTGCCCGCACCGAGTCTGCGTCCACGATCTCGTCGGCAGGGACTGGCACGGTCCGGTTGACCGAGAGCAGCTCGCCCAGCA
>DDSR01000139.1 GCA_002343455.1 Deltaproteobacteria bacterium UBA2385
CCCCATCGCTGCCCCCGCCATCAGCACCCCCGCCATCAGCGCCCCCGCCATCTGCG
The DNA here is from genome assembly GCA_002343455.1 of Deltaproteobacteria bacterium UBA2385. GTDB lineage: Bacteria > Myxococcota_A > UBA796 > UBA796 > UBA2385 > UBA2385. Next base: position 57 of record DDSR01000139.1, read on the forward strand.
CCCCCGCCGTCGCCCGTGGCGCACTCGGGGTGGTCGACGCAGGCCGCATCGGCGCAGTCCGCCCGGCCGTTGTCGTCGTTGTCGATGCCGTCACCGCAGATCTCGGTGGCGGTGTCCTCGCCTTTGTCACCGCAGGCCAGGGTCAGGAGCAGAAGGGGAAGCACGGTCACCTCGAAGGGCGGCCATCATAGCCCCGGAACGGGGAGGTCGAGGGCCTCCATGCTGGCCCGCAGCAGGTCTTCGGCACCCGCCGGCTTGAAGATCCGGCCGCGCACCAGGGGGCCGCAGGCGTCCAGCACGGCGCGATCGGTGCTGGCCGTGTGGATCAGGACCGGGGTGCCCGGGCCCAGCCGGTCCAGCTCGTCGAGCAGCACCAGGCCGCCCAGGTGCTGGTGCTGCTCGACGAAGCGTCGCGCGCGAGGGCCCAGGCTGTTCGCCGGGGCGGGGCCCATCGGCAGGAAGAGGTCGGTGATCAGCAGGTCGAAGCGCTCCTTCTGGAGGGCCTCGACGGCCTCGCCCACCGTGCTGACCACCTGGGTCCGGGCGTCCAGCACCGTGCGCAGCAGGCCCAGCACGATCTGAGCGTGAGAGGGCTCGTCGTCGACGAAGAGGATGCGGACCATCCGGTCTCCTCGGGTGGGTCAGTCCTCGGGGGTCCAGCCCTCGTAGCGCACCGTGTCCCCCTGTACGAGGGTCAGCGCGTAGTTGGCCCGCACGTTGGCGTAGCGATCGACCGCGCCGCCCGGCCAGGTGACCACCACCTCGTCGGCGGTGCAGGCGCCGTCCAGGCCGACGGTCAGGGGCACCTCGTTCTGCATCCCGAAGTGCCCGTAGCCGCCCGAGACCTCGTAGCTCTGCGTCAGGGCGTCGCTGCGCACCTCGACCCGGGCGCCGATGCCGGCGCGGTTGGCGCCCCGCCCCTGCAGGGAGATCCGCATCGAGTTGCCCGGGGCGAGCTGGTTCTCGTAGAAGTGCAGCTCGTGGCTCTCCCAGGGGCTGCCGCTGCGGGCGTTGCTGCTGCCCATGACCATGTCCAGATCGCCGTCGCGGTCGAAGTCGGCGATCGCCAGGCCCGCCGGCCAGGGGTGCTCGACCCCCCAGGCGCCCGAGACGTCCTCGAAGACCCCCGGGGCGGTCTGCCGCCAGACGAACAGCCGCGTGTCCGGGTAGTCGGTGCTGCCCAGGACCAGGTCCTTCCAACCGTCCAGGTCCAGATCGGCCATCGCGACGTAGATGTCGCCGGCGTTCCAGCTGTCCGAGGGCCACTCGCGGGCCATTCCCGTCGCCTCCAGGCCCGGTCGGCTGAAGACGCCGCTGCCGTCGTTGAGCAGGATCTCGCTGGGGTCGCTGCTGCTGCCGATGTGCCAGTGGACGATCTCGGCGCTGATGACGTCGTTGTCGCTGTCGTTGTCCAGGTCACCGCAGGCGGTGGTGAAGGAATTGCCGGCCAGCCGGTGGGGCTGGTCGTCCCAGCCCGGGGTCCAGTAGCTGGCGTAGGTCTCGCAGTTGCCCAGCCGCGGGCTGGCCGGCTCGGGATCGCAGCCACCGTTCACGAAGCAGTAGCAGGCGTAGTACTCGTTCGTGCTGTAGTCGAGATCCTCGTCCGAGGCGAAGCCCGAGCTCATCGAGGTGTCCACGAAGCTGCCGTCGCCCTGGTTCATCCACTGCTGGTTCCAGGAGCGGCCGTAGTTGGTGGCGACCAGGTCCGGCCAGGCGTCCCCGTCCAGATCGCAGGCCGTCGCCCCGTAGGCCGGGCGTCGGGCCAGGCCCTGGATGAAGTCGTCGGTGTCGGAGCTGTCGAGCATCTCCAGGCCCGCGCCCTCGGTGGCCATCGTGAAGCGGCCGTCGCCCTGGCCCAGGAAGAGGTGGTCCTGCTCGGAGGGCAGGTAGCCGTAGCGCTCGTAGAAGCCGGTCACCCACAGGTCGACGAAGCCGTCGGCGTTGGCGTCGGTGAAGGCCGCCCCTGTGGTGGCGTAGCCGTCGGCCATCCACAGATCGGAGGTCGGTGCCAGCTTGAAGTGGCCGGTCCCGTCGTTGAGCAGGATCTCGCTGCGGTCGCCCGGGTCGGAGCCCTCGTTGTTCCGGTCGTGGTAGGCGCCGGCGAAGGCGTCCAGGTCGCCGTCGTTGTCCACATCGGCGAAGACGTGGATCTGGCTGGCCCGGCCCTGGCGGGATCCGTCGTCCTCGCGCACCGAGAAGAGCCCGCTCTCCTCGGTCTTGTCGGCGAAGACACGGCTGCCCTCCTCACCCTCGACGTTCATCAGCACCCGGTGCACCACCTCGCCCGAGGCGAAGTCGCTGCGCTGGAAGGGCGAGGCGTCCTGCACCACCAGGTCCGGGTAGCCGTCGCCGTCCAGGTCGGCGGCCGACATCTTCACGCCCTTCAGGCCCTCCAGCCCCCACTCGGCCGTCCGCCACTTGTAGGCCATGCCCCCGGACCAGGCCGCGCTCTCGTTGCAGATCTCGGGCGGAGCGCTGACTTCGGGGTCCTTCTTGCAGCTGAGGGGCAGGATCAGGGCGGGCAGGATCAGGGCGGGGGCGAGGATCATCGGCGGTCTCCGGGGGGCGTCTCAGTGTAGCCGGTCTTCCGGGCCCCTAGGGCGGGGATCAGGGCCCGTAGGGCAGGGCATCGAGCCGGCGGTCCAGGTCCCAGGTCGGGTCCCACTCCGGCGTGTGGCAGCTTGTGCAGATGCCCTCCAGCACGCAGACCGGGCAGCTCTCGCCCAGGTGGACGATGTTGTCCTTGGTCGGCGCCTGCACATGCGCACCCCCCGGGCCGTGGCAGGCCTCGCAGCCGACCCCCTCGTCCAGGCGCAGCTCGTCCAGCGAGGCCGGGGCCGCCCCCATCCCCCCGTAGCGCTTCGCCGTCGCGTGGCAGCTCGCGCACTCGACCCGGCCGGCGTCGGCGCCCAGGGTCTCCATCGCCTTGGCGTGGGGGTGCTTGTTCCAGCCCTTGTGCTCGCTCTTGTGGCAGGAGCGGCAGGAGGCCGAGCCGACCGTCTCCCCCTCGGGGAAGGCCAGCAGCGGCCGCTCCTTCTTGCCCTGGTCCATCGCTTCCAGGCGGGCCCGCAGCTCGGCGGTCTCCATGCCGACCGCCTCGTAGTGGTCGATGTGCGGCATGCCCTTGGCCGCCGTGAAGGCGATGCTGTGCTTGGCGTCGTGGCAGCCCACGCAGGCGTCCAGGGCCTGGGAGGNNCGTGGCAGGCCTCGCAGCCCACATCGGCGTGGGGCGAGCTGTGGTCGCCCGAGACGAAGCCCGTCGGCGTGCCCAGGCCGGCCACATGGCAGCCCACGCAGGCCGGGTCCTCGGCCCGCTCGCGGGTGTAGAGGGTCATGTAGGCGCTGGCGTGGTGGGTCAGGCTCCAGCTCGTCGACTCGTCGGCGTGGCAGGTCGAGCAGGCCCGCACCCCCTGGAAGCCCTGGAAGTCGCGGAAGGGATCGGCCGGCAGCGGCTGCCCCTGCGCGTCGCGGCGCTGGCCCAGGGCGTTGCGGCGCATGGCGATGACCGCGCCCGTGCCCCGGGCGTAGGGCAGGTGGGCTTCGAGCACCGTGATCACCCGCTGACCGGCGGGCACCGGCTCGCCCCGGGTCGTCGGCGTGCCCGGGGGGGCCGGCTCGACCAGCAGGACGCTGGGCGTGCTGCGCAGGCCGGTGGCCTGGGCGAAGCCGCGATCGCGGTCGACCACGATCGGGAAGCCCACCGAGAAGGTCGCCACGAACTCGGCCAGCTCCTCCTCCGTGCTGGAGCCCGAGGCCACCCCCAGCCAGGCCAGGTCCGGCTGCAGAGCTACCAGCGTGTTGATCTCCGGCATCGCGTGCCGGCAGTGCGGGCAGCCCGGCGAGAAGTACAGCAGGGCCGTCGGACCCGTCACCCGCGCCGCGATCGCCTCGGGCAGGGCCAGGTGCACCGGGTCGACCGGGGCCAGGGCCTCGGCCGTGTTGGCGGCCACCTGCCCCTCCGCCCAACCCCAGCGCTGCTGCACCGTGAGGAGCAGGGGGGCGGCCAGGGCCGAGATCGAGAGCAGCAGCAGGAGCAGGGGGAGGAGGCGCAGGCGCATGGGCCCCGATATCATCCCCGCCCCTGGAGGATCGATGCCCGCAGAGCTGGACTGGGAGGAGCGCGGTCGGCGCTGCCGCGAGGCGCTGGGCTTCTTGTCCTTCCTGCGAGGGAGCTGGGAGGGCCAGGGCCAGAGCCAGGGCGAGCCCGTCCAGGCCCGCTTCGAGGTCCGCCTGCGCATGGGCGACACCGTCTACCAGTGCGAGGAGCGGCTCGTCTCGGCCCAGGGCCTGCTGCTGCACGAGGACCTCGCCGTCATGCGCTACGACCCCCAGGCCGAGCTGGTCCGGGTCACCCACTACGCCGCCCACGCCTGGCTCAGCGAGCAGCTCGTGCGGCCGATGAGCGAGGGCGCCTTCTGGTACGGCGGGCCCTTCAGCCCCAAGGTCGAGCTCCTCGCCCGCGGGGCCGACGGCTTGGAGGTGCGGGTGCTGCTGCCCGAGCAGGACGAACCCGACACCCTGTTGCGCTACCGACGTGCCTGATCTCCTCCGCGCGGCGCTGCCGACCGCTCCCGAGCCCGAGCTGGCGCAGTCCGCTCGCCGCCCCTTCGTGGCCGATCACGCCGTCCAGGCCCTGGCCGTCGGCCGCGCCCAGCCCCGGGCCGCCGCCGCCGCCATGGCCGCCTGGTTCCGCCGCACCCGCCGCCTGGGCAGCCAGGATCGCCGCCGGGTCGCCGAGATCGCCTACGGCGTCATCCGCCACGAGGCCCTGCTGCGCCGCAGCGGCGCCCAGGACGACGCCGCCCTGGTCAAGGCCTGGGCCCGCCTCGCCGAGGGCGAGCGCTTCGAGCAACTCGCCTCCGAGGGCCCGGCCGCCGACCTCGCCACCGCCCTCTCCCTGCCGCTGCCCGTCGCCCAGGAGTGGCTCGATCGCCAGGGCGAGGAGGAGGCCGCCCAGCTGGCCGGCCGATTCGCCGAGCGGGCGATCGTCTGGCTGCGGGTCAACGCCGACTGGGGCAGCCGCGAGGCGGCCAAGGCCTCGCTGGCCCGGGACGGCGTGCTGGTCGTCAACGGACCGGGCCCCTGGGCCCTGGAGCTGCGCGGCCGGGTCGACCTCGCCACCACCGAGCTCTACCGCCACGGCGGCGTCGAGATCCAGGATCTGTCCAGCCAGGCGCTGATCCAGGCCATCCATGAACAGAGCCCGCTGGCGGGCGCCAGGGTGCTGGACCTCTGCGCGGGTGCCGGCGGCAAGAGCCTCGCCCTGGCCGCCCTCAAGGCCCGGGTGCGCGCCTTCGATGTGCGACCGCAGGCCCTGGTCGAGACCGCCCGTCGGGCCCGCCGGGCCTGCCTGGACCTGGACGTCGGCCTGCCCGAGGGTCTGTACGGCCTGGTCCTGGTCGACGCCCCGTGCAGCGGCATCGGTCGGCTCATGCGAGAGCCGGCGCTGCGCTGGGGGCTGGAGCCGGGGCGCTATCTGGAGGCTCAGCGGGCGTTGCTGCAGCAGGGAGCGGCGCACGTCGAGCCCGGAGGGCTGCTGGCCTACGCGACCTGCTCGCTGCTGGCCGAGGAGAACGAGCACGAGGCGCCCGCGGGCTTCGAGTTGGTGGAGGAGGTGCTGCGCTGGCCGCACCGGCAGGCGGGGGATGGGTTTGGGTGGAGGATCTGGCGGCGGGGGTGAGGGGTCGGTCAGCCGGGCGGGCGCGATGAATCGCGCCCCTACACGCGTCCCCGTCGTTCCGGCGTCCC
>DDSR01000464.1:0-19540 GCA_002343455.1 Deltaproteobacteria bacterium UBA2385
GGGGAGGGGACCGGCCCGGGCTATCGCGCGGGCCGGCCCGGAGGCGGACATCAGTCGCAGGGGCTGGCGGGGGTCTCGTCGACGGGCTCCTCTCCGTCCGCGAGGACGGTCAGGGCGTCGTCGACCCAGATGGCGCCGCCATCGTCGAGCTCCAGCAGCAGGTCGACCGCGCCCGGCTCGGCGTCGGCGTCGACCAGCAGGGTGATCAGCAGCTCGTCGGCCCGGGCCTCGAAGACGCAGGGGCGGACGGGGCCGTAGAAGTGCAGCTCGACCACCTGGCTCCAGTCGAAGGCCTGGTCGGCGTGCAGGCCAGCGATCAGCTCCTCGCCGGGCAGGGCGACGTCGGGGTCGAGCCAGAAGCCCTCGCCGGGCTCGTCGCCGCCGGGCTCGTCCTCTCCGCCGGGGAGGGGGCGGCCGTCCTCGTCGAGCTTGCCGCAGGTGTCGTCGTAGACGACGCAGGCGCCGAGGGTCGGCAGCAGGGTGAAGGTCAACAGGCGAAGGGTCGTGGTCATCTGCGTCTCCGAGGGTGAGAGGGCGCCCGGGGGGTGCATCCCGGACGTGTGCTTGGACCCCGAGGGCCTGGAGGAGCGCTACCGGTCTCGGAAAAAAAGGTGCCGTTCCCTGAGGTGACCGCGCCGCTGCGCTGCATTACCGGGCGAGACGCGCTGGTCGGAGCCGGACTCCGCCCAGCAGGACCCAGCCGAACAGGACCTTCTCCAGATGCCGCCGATCACCAAGGCCTACAAGAACCTCGACTTCCTCAACGGGCCCAAGGCGCGCACGATCCGGATGCTCTGCGAGTACGAAGAGCCGCAGCAGCGCTTCCGCGAGCAGAATGTGCGGGACACGCTGGTCTTCTACGGGTCGGCCCGGGCTGTCCCCCAGGAGCGGGCCATCGCCGAGCTCTCGGCGGCCGAGCTCGAGCTGCGCGGCGCCAAGGACGGGGACGAGCGTCGCCGCTTGGACCACCAGGTCAAGCAGGCAAACCGCCGGGTGCGCCTCTCCCGCTACTACGACGAGGCCCGCGAGCTGGCGCGCCGCATCACCGAGTGGAGCATGCAGCGCAAGAGCTCCCGCTACCTGGTCGCGACCGGCGGCGGCCCGGGCATCATGGAGGCCGCCAACCGCGGGGCCGCCGACGTGCCCGGCGGTCGCAGTGTGGGCCTGGGCATCTCCCTTCCCTTCGAAGAGCAGCTCAACCCCTACGTCTCCCCGGACCTGGGCTTCGAGTTCCACTACTTCTTCATGCGCAAGTACTGGTTCGCCTACCTGGCCAAGTCCCTGATCGTCTTTCCCGGCGGCTTCGGCACGATGGACGAGCTCTTCGAGATGCTGACCCTGCGCCAGACGGGCAAGATCAAGAAGCCGCTGCCTACCATCCTCTACGGCGCCGACTACTGGAGGCAGGTGACCGACATCCAGTCGATGGTCGACTGGGGCACCATCTCCGAGCGGGACCTGTTGCTCTTCCACCGCAGCGACAGCGTCGATGACGCCTTCGACTACCTGGTGGACGCGCTGGAGAAGGTGGAGAAGGAGCGCGCCGGGCTGGCGGACAGCGAACCGCGATCCGATCGCCGCAACCCCCTGATGGAGGACTGAATGACCCCGTTTGGAATCCGCAAGCGGCTCAAGGGCCTGATGGGCGACGCCGCCAAGCCGGACGTGACCAGCTACGAGCTGGTCTTCGTCCTGCCCGACGGCAGCGAACAGAAGGTCAAGACCGAGGCCCGCTACACCCTGGCGATGGCCAGCCAGTTCCTGCCCAGCCCCATCGCCACCGGCTGCCCGGACGGACAGTGCGGGCAGTGCGTGGTCGAGGTCCTGGACGGCACCGGCATCGCCGCCATCTCGGACAGCGAGCGCAAGGTGATGGACAAGTGGCACAAGACCCCGGATCCCAAGCGGCGGCTGGCCTGCCATGCCCGGGTCGAGGGCTCGGGCGCCAGGGTCCGGGTGTTCTCGCTCTTCGACTACGACAGCGTGCGCGGAACATGACGGCGCCGGGGGCCCCGATGGCGGCGGCCCTGGGGCCCGCGCCCCAGGGGCTCTGTGACCAGCACATCCACGTCGGCTCAAGCGTGGCGCCGCACATCCTGTGGTCGATCGCCCACCAGCAGGGCTTCAAGCTGCCGGTGCGGGACTACTGGGAGTTCGTCGACCTGATCACGGTCAACCCGCGCCGGGACCGCAGCCTGGACGACTACCTGCGCATCCTGCACGAGTGGACCGAGCGCATCCAGTCCAGCCCGATGGCGATCGAGCGCAGCGTCTACGAGATCATCGGCAAGGAGTACCGCGGCAGCCGGGTCGAGCAGATCGAGCTGCGCTTCAACCCGATGAAGCGCAACGAGGGCGGGGCCCGCGATCTGGACCACATCATCCACGCCGCCATTCGGGGCATGGACCGGGCCTGCCTGGAGTACGGGGTCAAGGCGGGCATCATCTTCTGCCTGGCGCGGGAGTTCACCGCCGAGCTGAACGAGATCCTGGTCGAGAAGGCCATCATGTACATGCCGCGCGGCGTGGTGGGCATCGACCTGGCCGGCACCGAGCAGAACCCGATGGAGCTGTCGGACTCGGTCGGGCGCTACGCCCGGCTCTTCGCCCGGGCGCGAGAGGCCGGGCTGGGGACCACGGTGCACACCGGCGAGACTCCGGCCACCTCGGGCGAGGGCGTCATCGCCGTCCTCCAGCAGCTCAAGCCGGCCCGCATCGGGCACGGCATCCGCGCCGCCTACAACGACGAGGCCATGAAGCGCCTCGCCGACACCGGCACCGTGCTGGAGATCTGCCCGACCAGCAACCTGCACACCCGGGCCGTGCGGCACCTCGAGGAGTTCCGCTTCATCCTCGGCTCCTTCGTCGAGCGGGGCATCCGCTTCACCGTCAACACCGACGGCACCTACCTCTGCTCGACCAGCCTGCAGCGGGAGTTCAGCCTGCTGCGCGAGGCCGAGATCCTCAACGCCGACGAGCTGGAGCGCGCCCGCGCCCTGGCCTTCGAGACCAGCTTCATCGGCTGAGGCGCTCCAGGGCCCAGCTCGCCGCCTCCGAGACCACCGGGTCGGCGTGGGAGCGGGCGTGCTGCAGGCAGCGCTCCGCGGCCGGGTCGCCGATGTTGCCGAGCACGATGGCGGCGTTGCGCTTGAGGCCAATGGCGCCGGGCCGGCGCAGGGGCGAGCCCTCGAAGCAGCGCTCGACGACCTCGTCCTCCTCCAGCAGCAGCCGGTCCAGCTCCAGCCAGGCCTGGCCCGGGCGGGGCGAGAGGTCCAGCTCGGGCGAGAGCGGAGGGTTGTGGTTGTGGGGGCAGACCTCCTGGCAGAGGTCGCAGCCGAAGACCCAGCGGCCCATGCCAGGCCGCAGCTCCTCGGGGATGGGGCCCCGGTGCTCGATCGTCAGGTAGGAGATGCAGCGGCGGGCGTCGAGCTGGTGGGCGTCGATGAAGGCCTCGGTCGGGCAGAGGTCCAGGCAGCGCCTGCACGAGCCGCAGTGGCGGGCGGCGTCGGCCAGCGGCGGGTCGGCCGGCAGCTCCACGTCGACGAAGAAGACCGCCAGGAAGAGGAAGCTGCCCTGGCCGGGCAGGATGATGCAGCAGTTCTTGCCGATGTAGCCGAGGCCGGCGCGCTCGGCCCAGGCCCGCTCCAGGATCGGGCGCGAGTCGACCCCCCAGTACAGGCCCAGCTCGGGCTGGTCCTCGCGCAGGATGCGGGCGAGGCGTCGCAGGCGCTTGCCGACGAGGTTGTGGTAGTCGCGGCCCCAGGCGTAGCGGGCCACCATCCCGGTCAGGCCGCCGGGGTCGGGCGGGCGAGGCCAGGCGTAGTCGACCCCCAGGACGACCGCGGCGCGCGCCCCGGGCAGCAGCAGCCCGGGATCCTGGCGAGGGTCCCGGCCGCGGACCATCCAGCCCATCCCCGCCTGCCGGCCCTGGGCCAGGAAGGCGTCGTAGTGGCCGATGTCCAGCCCCTCCTCGACCGCGCAGAAGCGGGTGCGGAGGAAGCCGAGCTCCGCGCAACGTCTGCGGATCTGCGCGGCGATGGTCTCTTCCCTGCTCATGGCCTCTCCCCCCGCCTCTCCGCGCGATTAAGACCTGCGCCTTCTCTCCCGCAACCGCATCGAGGCTCCCATGTCCGACCCCCGCATCGAGAACGTCGTCATCTTCGGCTCCGGCCCCGCCGGCCTGACCGCGGCGCTGTACGCCGCCCGTGCCAACCTCGAGCCCATCGTCTACGAGGGCGTCGAGCCCGGCGGGCAGCTCATGACCACCACCGAGGTCGAGAACTTCCCCGGCCACGAGAACGGCATCATGGGCCCCGAGCTGATGGAGGTCATGAAGAAGCAGGTCGAGCGCTTCGGCACCCGCTTCGTGCTCGACGAGTGCACCGCGGTCGACTTCTCGCAGTGGCCCTACCGCTTCACCACCTCGCAGGGCCAGGGCCAGGCCCGCACCATCATCATCGCGACCGGCGCCTCGGCCCGCTACCTGGGCCTGCCCAACGAGCTGCGCCTGCGCGGCCACGGCGTCTCCGCCTGCGCCACCTGCGACGGCTTCTTCTTCCGCGGTCAGGAGATCGCCGTCGTCGGCGGCGGCGACTCGGCCGCCGAAGAGGCCGGCTTCCTGACCCGCTTCGCCAGCAAGGTCCACCTGCTGGTGCGGCGCGACAAGCTGCGCGCCAGCAAGATCATGCAGGACCGGGTCCTGGCCAACCCCAAGATCCAGGTCCACTGGAACCACGGCGTCGCCGACGTCCTGGGCGAGAAGCAGGTCGAGGGCATCCGGGTCCAGGACTACGTCACGGGCCAGGTGGCCGACTGGACGCAGATCAAGGGCCTCTTCCTGGCGATCGGCCACACGCCCAACAGCAGGCCCTTCGTGCACGCCCTGGACCACGACGAGCAGGGCTACCTGGTGACCGCGCCGGGGGCCACGCGGACGAACCTGCCGGGGGTCTTCGCCTGCGGCGATGTGCAGGATCGGCACTGGCGCCAGGCGATCACCGCGGCGGGCACGGGCTGCATGGCGGCGCTGGAGGCCGAGCGGTGGCTGGAGGGGCAGGGCGGGCACTGAGGGGGGCCGGCGTCTTGAGGTTCCCGGAGACCCGAAGAGCGCGGCCCAGGGCCCCCGCGCCGAAGATCCCCCACGGGGATCTTCGACCCCGAACGACCACCCGTTCGACCCTGAAGATCCCGCTGGGGGATCTTCAACCCAAGGGATAGCTCCTGGGCACCACCCGGAGTCGCCCGTGATCGATCACCTGACCCTCCTCGTCCGCGACTACGCCCGCTCCCGCGACTTCTACCTCCAGGCCCTGGCGCCCCTCGGCTACACGATGGTCATGGAGCTGACCCGCGAGCAGATCCCCGTGCTGGAGTTCCCGGCGACCTGCGGCCTCGGCGTGAACGGCAAACCCGACCTCTGGCTGCGCCCCTCCGCGGACGGTGTGATCGCCCCCACCCACATCGCCTTTCGCGCCGCCGACCGCGCCACGGTGGACGCCTTCCATGCCGCCGCCCTGGCCGCGGGCGCCACCGACAACGGCGCCCCCGGTCCGCGCCCGCACTACCACCCCGGCTACTACGGCGCCTTCGTGCTCGACCCCGACGGCTACAACATCGAGGCGGTCTGCCACGGGTGAGTCGGCGTCGGGTCATGAGAACGGACGCGGCCTTGAGCCTCGGCCTCGCCCTGGTCTGGCTGCTCCTGGTCTGGCGGGTCGGCCCGCCCACCGGCGACTTCGCCAACTACCACGTCTCCGCCTCGCTCTGGTTGGAGGGGCAGGACCTCTCCCGTCTGTACGACTACCGCTGGTTCGGTGAGCAGGCGACGCGGCTGGGCTGGGCGGACAAGCCGGTGGGCTTCCCGGTGCTCACCCCTCCCACGGTGCTCTTCGCGCTGCCGCTGGTGCCGCTCGGCCTGCACGGTGCCGCCCTGGCCTGGCAGCTCCTCCAGGGGGTCATGGGCCTGCTGCTGGCCTTCGTCCTGGCTCGCGGCGCCGGCCGGCCGCTGTGGACCGCGCTGGCCCTGATGCTGGCCTTCTGGCCCTCCTGGCGAAGCCACCTCGAGCAGGGACAGTTCCACCTGCCGGCGGTGCTGCTGGTGGCCCTCGGCTATTTGCTCATCGTGCGAGGTCGGACCGCGGGGGCGGGAGCCTGCTGGGGGCTGGCCGCCGGGATGAAGCTCTTCGCCTGGCCGCTGCTGCCGCTGCTGTTGCTGGGAAGACAGTGGCGGGCCTCGGCCGCCTTCGTGGGGGTGCTCGCCCTGGGGAGCCTCGCCAGCTTCGGCCTGCTGGGCCTGGATCTGAACCTGCGCTGGGTGCGGGAGATCGCCCCCGCCTCGGCCAGCGGCATGTTCATGGATCCCTAGAGCCCCTACCTCCAGGGGCTGGGCGCCGGGTTGCGCGCCTCCTTCCTGCCTCACCCCGGGCTCAACCCGGGGGTCGAGGAGAGCGCCCTGGGCATGGCCCTGGCCCGAGGTGTCCCTGCGGCCCTCCCCGTCCTCACCGTCGGCAGCGTGCTCGCCGCGAGCGGACGCTGGGCAGAGGCCTCTCCCGAGCTTCGTGCCCGCCTGCTCGGCGCCGCCTCGGTGGCGGCCTTCGTCGCTGCCCCGGTGCTCTCCCGCTACCATGTGCTCACTCTGATCCCGGCGGTCTACTGGGCGGCGGCGGTCACCCCCGGCCGCCCCAGCCTGCGAGCCCTCGCCCCGGCCGCGGTGGCGCTGTTTGTGTGTCATACGCCCCTCCCCAACGCCTGGCCGGAGCACGCCGCCTGGCTGGTGGGCGTGCCGCGGGCCTGGGCGGCGCTGCTCTGCCTGAGCCTGCTGATCCCCTGGCGGCGGGCGCACCCGCTCGGGCTCCTGGCCGTGCTGCTGCTCGCCGGCGCGGTCGGGGTCCGTGCCTCCTCCCCGCCTCCGGTGCGGGACGAGGCCCGACCTCTCGATCACCCCGCCTTCCCGATGACGGCCTCCGAGCTCCGCCTCTCTCCCGATGGCGTGCTCTGGTTCAGCGGGCTGGGCAAACGAACCGATACGCCTGGACGAGGCTGGGTCGGCTATCGCTGGGACCCCTCCGAGGCCGCGCCCGAGGTCGTTGCGGCAGACACCCGGGACCACCGCTGGGCGCCCGTGGCGAGTGGGGAGACGGTGCGCTGGCAGGGCGGCTCTGGCGGCTGGGTGCTGTCGTCGGCGGTGCCCTGTGCGGGGGGCACGCTGGAGGTGATCGAACGAGACGGACAATCCGACATCGCCCTGGTGTACGAGGGCCAGATCCACTGGCTGACCCGCGATCCGGCCTGGGACGAGCACCCCGTCTGCGACGAGGCACGTGGCCGGGTGTGGATCCTCAGCGACCGCGGCGCCGGGGTGCGGGCCCTGCGCCTGTGGTGGGTGCCCCTGACAGAGGCCACGTTCGTTCCGCGATGACCGCTGGGGTCATGGGGGAGCCGGTCTCGCCCATTTTTTCCCCTCGCGGTACAGGCTGCCCTCCCAGAAGGGCTGCACGGTCCCGCCGGACTCGCCGGCCAGGAGGATGGACTTCGCCTGTACATCGAGGCTCAAGACCGCCGCGCCGGTCGGGTCCAGCTCCAACAACGCCGCGTCGGCCAGGGCCTGCCACTCCTCGGAGAGCTCGAGCGCGACCTCGCCCCACCGTAAGGCGTAGGGCTCGTCGGCAAAGAGGTCGAGGGTCCCTTCCATCGTGGCGTGCAGCGCGGTGCTGTCGACCCAGACCTCGGAGGTGATGTAAACCCGTGTCGCACGGGCCTCGCGACAGGGCCAGATGGCGTCGTCTGTCCACGCGGGCACCCACTCCACCACGACCGGGCCCATTCCTCGGATTCCACCGAATACGCGCGAAAAGGTGGAGACACCCGACCCGTGCAGTGAGCTAGTCCAGTCCACCGCATTCCACTCGTACGAATCGGCCAGGTATCCCGTGCCGAAGTGCCCCACGGGTGCGGTCTCGTATTCGTAGTCGGTAATCACCTCCCGACAGAGCGGTGGCTCTCCCGAGTCCACCCCACCGGACCCGTCCTCGTCCGGAGCCCTGCAGCCAAACCCGACCACCAACCATGTCACGTACGTAGCTATCACGACTCCCTCCTCGGTCAGTGGGCGATGGCGATGACCCAGTCGCGAAACGCTGGACCCTTGGGGCCGCCCGCGCCGCCCGAGGTACAGGAATAGGGATTTGCGGTGCCGCTGCAATCGCTGGCCCTCAGGTATCCGTTCAACGCGCTGAGGTAGCGCGCCACTGGTTGGGCGGTCAGGTAGAAGTGCGGCCCACCTGAGGTTCCCTTGGCCACCGAGGTCTCGAACAAGGCGAAGGTCCCCGACAAGGTGAGACCCACCATGTCGCCGCTGGCCTTCCTCAGGGCACGCCCCTGCAGGTCTACGGTGAGCCCCCCCGGAAACGTATAGGTGTCCACCGTGGTCAACGCGTCGTCGGTGATGGCCGTGTCGCTGCAGTCGGTGAGGCTGCGGGGATATCCGCGAAGATGGTGCTGCTTGCTCGAGAGCTCGACATTCGACAAGTTGCTGATCGGCATCCATCCGACGTCCGGAGGGTCGGCCAGCTTGAGCAAGGCGTAGTCCAGGTTGGCCGGTGTCTGGGTGTCGACATTCCAGTCGGGTGCACGAATGAGCACGTTCCAGCGCGAGCAGGTGGCCTGGACTGCGCCCACGGTCTTCTCGTCCAGGTTCTCCATCGTGCACCAGGTCTGCTTGAACCACCCACCGTTCCCGTCGAATCGAGGGTTCGTGCAGTGTGCGTTGGTGAGCATCCACTCGTCCGAGATCATGACACCGCTACAGGACTCATCCTCTCCCGCCAGCAACAGCACCTGCCGGTCCAGCTCCGGCATCGGTGACGTGACCGGGGTCAACTCGAAGGAGTCCCGGTTGACGATGTGGGCGACTCCATACGGATCGTCGCCTGCATCGGGACAGTTCCACCGCGAATAGCTCAACGGCGACAGGGTCAAGGTCTCCCCGGCCATCGGGTTGCGGAGCCAGCCGGTCTCGGCCCTCTCGCCCACTTCGGGCCCAAAGGACTCGGCGATCAGGTCTTCGTAGGAGTATCGCCGGGCGCGCGCGTCCTCGTGATCGACCGAGTCGAGGAGCCAGAGCCGACCCTGGTCGTCCAGGCGCTGGGCGTGTTCTACCCCGAAGTAGGCGTCGGGGTCCGCGTCCATGCCGACCAGCGAGTATTCCGGAACCACCCACTCGATGAAGTCGGGAAGCTCCGTTGCCTCTACCGAGAAGACCGCCTGACCGGTATACCGCCAGACCAGCGCCCCCTCGACCAACACCTCAGTCGGAACATCCTCATCCGCGATGGCGTAGGACCAGCGGCCATCGCCCATGTCGACCCGCTCGGGCTCGTCGCCCTCCACTCCGTCGCTACTCGCGTGAAGCGGGCGGCTGAGCAACCCTATCAACAGGACCGCGACGACAGACTTGGGGGGGGGGGCAACATGCTCACCTCGCTGAGGTAGCGTACGCCCGTTCCCCGAGAGTAGCAAGTCCTGGTGCGATGAACCCGGTCCGATCCGGTCGAGCCTGGCGAAGCCACCCGCCTCCCCGAAGCGCCGCCCCTCAATGAACCGCGCGGATGCGTGTGAGCTTGAACACCCGCGGCTCGTCCCGCAGATGGCAGTGGGCCTCCACATACGGTGGCCGCAGCCGGGTGATGGTGATGGTGCGCCGGGTCGAGAGCGCACCTCCGGCCGCGCTGGTGTAGTCGATACAGACGGAGCGCCCCTCGGCGAAGGCCAGCCTCAAGGCGGCCAGGATCGCCAGGCGCTCGGGGCTGCCCCGGCCGAGGGTTCGTCCCAGGGCGATCAGCTCGCCGACGCTCAGCTCGCGGTCCCTCTCCAGGGCGCCCAGCATCGCGAGGTAGACCTCGCGGGCGGCCCGCACATCGGGCATGGCCCGGTGCGGCGTGGGGTGGTCGAGGCCGAGGCGCTCGACGAGGGCGGGCAGGCTGCAGTGAAAGAGGCCGAAGACCGAGCGAGCCAGGAGGAGGGTGTCGATCACGACGGCCGGAGCCGGCGGGGGCAGCGAAGCCCGGGCGCACTCGGCCCGCAGGAAGGCGAGGTCGGCCTCGGCGTTGTGGGCGACCAGCACGGCGCCCTCCAGCATCCTCTGGACCTGGGGCCAGATCTGACCGAAGTAGGGCTGGCCCTCCACCATGGCGTCGCTGATGCCGTGGATGAGCTGGCCGTTGGGGGGCACCGGGAAGCCCGGATCGATCAGGGAGTGGACGGTGCGCTCCCCGTCAGCGTCGTAGCGGGTCGCCGCGATCTCGATGACCCGGTCGCCGGTGTCGCAGCGCAACCCGGTGGTCTCCAGATCGAGGACCACGGTGGGCGCCGATCGGGCGGGCAGCGCGAGCAGATCCATCGCGGGCCTCAGTCGGCCGGACCCTGGAGCCAGGTGGGCAGGCCCGGGGCGTCGAAGCCGTCGCCGTCGCGGTCCACCCAGACGGGGTTGGTCAGGGCGTAGGGGTGGATGGGGAAGGCCCGCGGGATGGGCCAGGCCTCTTCGAGGAGGGTGCTGACGCCCGGCACGCCGGAGAGCGCGTCGGTGACGACATCCTGGAGCTGGATGGGCGGGATGTCGACCGGGGTGAAGACCGGGGCGAGGTCGCCCTGGCCCATGGCCATGACGACGTACCAGGCGTCCTGGGCGGGCTGGTGGGCGATGGTCTCGCTGAAGTTGATCACGTCGGTGTTGGGGGTCTCGATGGCGAACTCGTAGATGAGCACGCCGTTCTCGTAGACCTCGACCCGGTCGACGTCGAACCAGGAGGGGCTCTGCACCTCGATCGACAGCTCGATCTCGCCGTCGTTGACCACGGTGCTGCCCGGACCGTTCTGTTCGCCGTCGATCGAGAAGCGGATGAAGGGGCCGTAGCTGGCGACGACCCGGCCCTCGCGCACGGCCTGGGCGACGTCCTCGGCCCGCAGGAAGCCGGGGCTGTCGGTGTCGGAGACCACGAAGTTGCGCGGGCAGCCCGACTCGATGCTGGTCTTGCCGTGGGTGTCGGAGTTGCCGAGCGCCGTGTAGCGGAAGCCCAGGTTGAGCAGGTTGAACCAGTCGTCGACGGTGCCCTCGTGGCCGCCACCGCCGAGCGTCTCGACGCCGTCGATCAGGTCCTGCTGTTCGTCCATGGTCCGCTCGATCAGGCGGTAGACCGGCAGGCTGTCGGGGTCGGCGCCGTAGGCCTGAAGCTCGCTGGTCAGCGGCGTGCGGATCAGCTCGAAGCGCTTGGCGTTGAGGATCTCCAGCGCGTCGAAGTCCTCGGTCCAGTTGTCCGCGGTGATCAGCGGGTTGGTGAGGGCGACGGCGATGCTGGGGGAGATCTTGGGGCCGCCGTCCTCGGACTCGTAGTGGTCCAGCCCGAACTGGTCGAAGTAGCCGAGGATGCCGTCGCGGGGGTGCCCGACGAAGACGACGGGCGGCTCGGCGGCCTTGGGGTCGCCCAGCAGGCGGATGCCCTCGACGATCTCCTCGGGCGTCAGGTCGGTCCAGTCGAAGGCGCCGCCGGCCTCGACCAGGTAGTCGTGCAGCAGGGGGAAGCCCAGGAAGTGCCCGATCTCCAGGGTCGTGACCTCCAGCCCGATCCCGGTGCCGACGAAGTGCTCCAGGCCCAGGTGTTCGACGACCGGGCGGTAGTCGGTGACGGCGTCGTGGTCGTTGCTGGTGAAGAACTCGACGCCTTCGGCGGCCATCGTCGTGACCCGGCCCTCCAGGCTGACGCCGGAGTCGAAGCTGCTGACGGCGTGGACGTGGAAGTCGGCGGAGATCCAGCCGGTGGTGTCGACGCTCTGCACCACGGTCAGGTCCAGGTCGACATGGGAGGCGCCGGTGGTCGTGAAGGGGGCGCTCCAGTCGATCTCGTACTCGATGCCGCGGGAGGCGACGGCCTGCCAGGTGCCGTGCGGGAGGACGACCTGGCCGGTGCCCGTCGAGCTGAACCAGACCGAGCCGGGCTTGCCGCCGATGTAGTCGTCGCCCAGGTCGGGGCGGCGTACGTCGACGCCGTCCAGGTTGAGGAAGGTGACCTTGGCCGGCACGAGCTGGCCGGTGCCGTCGCGGACGGTGAAGCTGACGCTGCCCGGCTGGGGGCTCTCCAGCACCACGTTGAGGGTCTGGCCCTCGACCACGGTGACCGGCACGCGCTGGCCCTCGGGCCGGCCCTCGCCGTGGACCAGCAGCTCCCAGTCGCCGGGGGGGAGGCTGCCGCCGAAGCTGCCGTCGGGTGAGGAGTCCTCGCCCACATCGGTCAACCACTGCGACCAGGGCTGGGCCGCGCCGGGGCGGTAGGCGAAGACGTGCAGGCCGCTGAGGCTGACGCCCGTGCCGGCCTCCCGCGCGAAGCCCTCAACCCTCCCGACGGGGGCGCCCTGCGCTTCGAGCAGGTTGTCGACGACGCTGCCGACGTCGCCCTGTCCGACCGTGAACCAGCGGTCGTAGCGGTAGGCCGCGCCCTCGGGGAAGCGCCCGGTGAGGTCGGGGTCGCCAGCGATGGCGGCGCCGACGGCGATGGTCTGGCTGCTGGTGAACATCGGCACGAAGAGGCGGCCGTCGGTCGCCATCAGGCCGTAGGAGATGCCCTCGCCCGTGCCGGCGACAAAGTCGACCGGGATGGGCTGCTGGAAGGTGTTGACCCCTGCCAGGGACTGCTCGTAGACGTAGCCTTCTTCATCGAAGCCGACATCGGCCGCGAAGACGTCGATGCTGCCGCCTTGCAGGTAGAAGTCGCCGAAGGCGAGGCCGGTCTCCATGGCGACCTCGATCAGGGGCAGGCTGTCGTCGCTGCCGGGCGCCGCGGGGATGTCCTCGCTCAGCGTGCCCTCGCAGCCGGAGGTCGCCTCGCCGATCGTGGCCACGGTGCGGATCAGCACGGCGGGGCTGCCCGGCTCCAGGATGTAGTCGGTGCGCATCCGGAACTTGGGCCCGTTGACCAGCGGCCAGAGGCCGTTGAGCAGGGTCAGGAAGGCGTCGTAGGGGCCCTCGACGCAGACGATGGCGGCCCCTCCGTCGCTTCCGTCGGCGACGATCGCCACGGTGCCTTCTTCGGTGTGCACCTTGCCGACGTTCAGGTTGACGGTCGGGAAGAGCTCGGCGAGCTGGTCGTTGCCCTTGCCCTTCAGGAAGCTGGGGTCCGTGTGGCGCAGGTCGGCGTCCACCAGGCTGCCGCCGGAGGTGTGGGGCCCGAAGCTGGGGCGAGGACCCAGGATGGCGACGCGGATCCGGTCGTTCTCCAGGATGATGTCGCCGCCCCGCGCCAGGGCCTTGGGGCCGCCGATTGTCTCGTCGAGATCCGCGGCGACACGCGCCGTCGCCCAGGGCTGCTCGGTGGCGCAGGAGGTGGCAAGCAGGGCCAGCAGAGGCAGGGGGAGAGGTCGGTTCGTCATCGCGCGCTATAGTAGCGCCCCGCCGCCCGGTTGGTACCGCGAGGAGCCCGATGTCGACCTCTCTCTTCCTCCCTCTGCTCGTTCTTGTCTCTGGCGCGTCGGCCCAGGACGGATCGGCGCTCCCCCGTCCGAAGCCGACCGGCCTCGTCCAGGCCTGGGTCACGGCCTACGATATGGACCAGGACACCCAGGCCGACCCCGCCAGCTACGGCGATCCCGAAGACGATCCCGGCCTCAAGCTGCGGCGCGCGCGGCTGGGCCTCAGCGGCGAGTCGACGGTGCTCCAGTACGCGGTGCTGGTGGGCGTCTCCTCGCCCTTCGACGCCTTGGGCAGCGGCCAGCACGAGGTCGGCCTGGTCGACGCCTTCATCGGCTGGGCGCCCGTCGAGGATCTCTGGCTCTCCGCTGGTGTGGCCAAGCCCCCGGTCTCGCGCGAGCAGCTGATGAGCTCGTCGGAGCTGACCCTGGCCGAGCGGGCGGTGTCCTCGGAGTGGATGGTGCCCGAGCGCGACGCGGGGATCTGGGCCGACTGGCGCAGCCGAGGCACGACCCGGGTGCGGCTGCGCGGCGGCGCCTACAACGGCAACGCCGACATCTTCGGTGACGACAACACCGGCAAGCTCTTCGCGGCGCGGGCCGAGCTGGCCCACGGCCCGGCGGGGACCTACTCGACCTGGGGCGACGAGAAGGGCTTCACCTTCGGCGCGGGCGCCGACTTCTTCCACGACACCGATGTCGCCACCCAGACGCTGGGCGCGGGCGGAGACCTGATCCTGCGGGTGGCCGGCCTGCACCTGCTGGTCGAGGGCCGCTTCGCCAAGCTGGACCCCCGCGGCTCGGACATCGACATGCCCGGTGTCCTGGCCCCCGTCAGCCGGATCGGCGGCCTCGCCCAGCTCGGCTACGGCTTCGGTCCGGTCGAGCCCGCGGTACGCTTCTCGCTCTTCGACGACGACACCCAGGCCAAGGACAACGGCGACGTCGCCGAGCTGAACGCGGGCCTGACGGGTCACCTGCTCGACGACAAGGTCCGCGTCGGGGGCGGCTACGTGCTGCGCCTGGAGATGGCGGGGGCGACCGTGCCCAACGACACCGTCCGCTTGTGGAGCTCGCTGGCCTTCTAAAGGAAAACGCCCCCGCGATCACTCGCGGGGGCGTCGACCTTCAGGTCAGCCGGGCCGTTCAGCGCCGGGGGGCGGGCACCCAGACGCGGCGGCCGGCGCGCATCTCCCAGCGGCCCGGCACCGTCACGACGCGGGCGGGGACCACCTTGTAGTGGCCGGCGACCCAGGCGACCCCGCCGGGGCGGACCTCGAAGTGGCCGGGGACCCAGATGCGCTCGGCCATCGCCGGGGCGCTGACGACCACCCGCACCGGAGCCGCTTCCGCGGTGGCGGGGACGGCGGCGCTGAGGCCGAGGGCCAGGACGGGGAGGAGGAGGTGGCGGATGCTGCGCATGATGACCTCGGGGGGCGCGAGCGGGAGGAGTCGGGGTGAGGGCCAGTCCCTCAGCGACTCGCTCCACCGACGAGCCACCCCGGCGGCTCATTCACGCTACGCTGTCCCCCTCGTGGATTTTTTCGCGAGACCCCCCTGCCCATGAGCCTGATCGTGCTGCTGCTGCTGCCCATCCTCGCCCTCCTCTCCTCGAACCCTGTGCAGGCTCAGGCCCCGTCCAGGACCACCAGCGAGGCCACCGACTGGGAGCAGACCGTCGAGCGGGTCAGCTCGGCCGTGGTGTCCATCCGCGTCAACGCGACCCGCGCCTTCGACACCGAGGGCGCCGGGGGCAGCGTCGCCACCGGCTTCATCATCGACGCCGAGCGGGGCCTGGTGCTGACCAACCGCCACGTCGTCGGCCCCGGTCCGGTCAAGGCCAAGGCGGTCTTCCTCAACAACGAGGAGATCGAGCTGACCGCGGTCTACCGCGATCCCGTGCACGACTTCGGCGTCTTTCGGTTCGATCCCGCGCAGGTCCGCTTCATGGCCCTCTCCGAGCTCCGCCTCGCCCCTGAGAAGGCCCGGGTTGGCGCCGAGATCCGGGTCATCGGCAACGACGCCGGCGAGAAGATCAGCATCCTGGCGGGAACCCTGGCGCGCCTGGACCGCGAGGCCCCCACCTATGGCCGCTTCCGCTACAACGACTTCAACACCTTCTACTTCCAGGCCGCCAGCGGCACCTCGGGAGGCTCGTCCGGCTCGCCGGTGGTCGACCGCTCCGGAGATGTCATCGCGCTGAACGCCGGGGCGCGTCGAGGCGCGGCCAGCAGCTATTTCCTCCCCTTGGATCGGGTCGTGCGCGCCGTCGATCGGATCCGCCAGGGCCTGCCCGTGACCCGCGGCACGGTCCAAGCGACCTTCGTACACCGCCCCTTCGACGAGCTGCGGCGGCTGGGCCTCTCCCCGCAGGCGGAGGCCGCCGAGCGCGCCGCTCGCCCCGACGCCACCGGGATGCTCGCGGTCGAGGGCATCGTCCCCTACGGACCCGGCCAGGACGTGCTGGAGCTGGGGGACATCCTGCTCTCGGTGCAGGGCCGGGCCATCCATGGCTTCGTCGCGATGGAGGAGATCCTCGATGATCATGTCGGGCAGGAGGTCGAGGTCCTGGTCGAGCGCGGCGGACAGGAGCAGAAGCTCAGCCTCTCGGTCCAGGACCTCCACTCCATCACGCCCTCCAGCTACCTGGAGGTCGGCGATGTGCTGCTCAACGAGCTGTCCTACCAGCAGGCCCGCCAGGGTCCGGTGATGGTCGGTGGCGCCTATGTCGCGGCCGGCGGGTACATGCTCAACAGCGCCGGGGTGGGGGCGCGGGCGGTCATCACGGCGATCGGTGAGGACCCGATCTACTCGCTGGACGACGCCCAGCAGGCCCTCGCCGCCATCCCCGACGGCGCCCGGGTGCCGCTGCGCTGGTTCGACCTGGGGGAGCCCCGGGCCGAGCGGACCGGGGTGATGACGATGGACCGCCGCTGGTTCCCCATGCGGCGCTGCACCTGGGACGCCCCGACCGGGACCTGGCCCTGCGAGGAGCTGGCCGAGCCCACGGCGGAGCCGGACTCGACCACCGTCTCGACCTCCTTCCCGCGGGCCCGCCACCGCCTGGAGCGCAAGCTCGCGCGGAGCCTCGTCTCGGTCAGCTTCCGGGTCCCCTTCCGGGTCGAAGGTGCCTACGGCACCAGCTTCGTCGGCAACGGGCTGGTCGTCGACGCCGAGCAGGGGCTGGTGCTGGTGGACCGCGACACCGTCCCCATCTCCCTGGGCGACGCGACGGTCACCGTCGCCGGCTCGGTCGAGGTCCCCGCCGAGGTCGTGCACGTCCACCCCCTGCACAACCTCGCCCTGGTCCGCTACGACCCGGCCTTGATCGGCGACACGCCGGTCCGCTCGGCCCGCTTGCGGGTGGACCCCGCGCAGGCGGGCGACCGGGTCTGGCACATCGGCCTCAACAGCCGAGCCAGCATCGCCAGCCAGCGCACCCGGGTCGAGCGGGTCGAGCCGATCAGCCTGCCGCTTCCCAGCCCCCCCTTCTTCCGCGAGAGCAACCTCGACGCGGTCACGGTCCGGGACACGGCGCGCGCCGGCGGCGGAGTCCTCGCCGACCGCCGCGGCCGGGTGCGGGCCTTCTGGGCCAGCTTCGTCGACCTCTCGGGCGACAAGCCCACGGCCTACTTCCGCGGGGTCCAGAGCGAGACCTTCGCCGCCCTGGTCGCGCAGCTCTCCCTGGGCGAGCAGCCCACGCACCGGGCCCTGGGGGTGGACCTGGAAGAGGTCGCCCTCGTCGACGCCCGCAGCCGGGGGCTGAGCGCCGCCTCGGCCGCCTTGCTGGAGGAGGCTGGCGGGGTGGACCGCCGGGCCTTCATGGTGCGGCGCATCTGGGCGGACGCCCCCGCCCTGGGCGTGCTGCGCGAGGGCGACCTGCTGCTGGAGGTCAACGGCGCCCCCGCCGTCTCCTTGCGGCGCATCGAAGAGGCCAGCCAGGAGGCCTCCGTCCTCGTGCGGGTCTCGCGCTCCGGGCAGGAGCAGACCCTGCAGGTCGGCACCGTCCTGCGCGAGAGCGACGGTCTGCGCCGGGTGCTCTCCTGGTCGGGCGCGCTGCTGCACGAGGTCCACGACGCCGTGCCCAGCCAGCGAGGCCTCTCGGGCGAGGGGGTCTACGTCGCCTGGTTCTGGTACGGCTCCCCCGCCGCCCAGTTCGGCCTCCGCCCCACCCGACGGATCCTGGAGGTCAACGGCAAGCCGACGCCCGACCTCGACCGCTTCGAAGAGGCCATCGCCGGCATCCCCGACGGTGGCGCGGTCCGGCTGAAGACCGAGGACCTGGACGGCCGCACCGAGGTCATCACCCTGGAGACCGACACGACCTTCTGGCCCTCCTGGCAGCTCCTCCTCAGCGAGCAGGGCTGGCGTCGCTCCCCGCTCGGCGGCTGAAGCGCTCCCAGAGCCCGCGCGCCACCTCGGGGTGCAGCAGGACCGGGTAGGCCGAGAGGGCCACATACGAGAAGGGCCCGACGTTCATCGTCAGCCAGATCCCCAGGTGCAGCAGGGCGCCCGCCACCAGCCAGAGCGGGTTGAGCCGCCGGATCAGGATGGCCAGGGGGAAGCTGGCCTCGAAGAGGACCGTGAACCACTGCATCGGCAGGTACAGCCATCGCTGGCCGCTGAGCCAGGCGCCCAGCGGGGAGCCGCCGAACCACAGGTCGACGAGGTGCCAGGCCAGGACGTCGCCGCTCCACCAGTGCGAGCCCTCCATGGCCTTCAGCCAGCCGGTGCTGCCGTAGAGCGCCATGTAGAAGAGGATCAGCACCCAGCGCCCGAAGGGGCTGCGCCACTTGCCGGTCAGGCCGCGCTCGCCGATCGGCCCGAAGAGCAGGCCCAGGCCGATCCAGGTGATCACCCGGTCGTAGGCCTTGATGTTGAAGGCCTCCGCCGCCAGCAGCAACCAGCTCGCCGCCAGCCAGAGCAGCAGCCCGGGGCGGGCCAGCCGGCCTCCCCAGGCCAGCATCAGCAGCCCCGCCACGCCCGCCGCCCAGACCAGCAGGCCGCCCGTCGGGCTGAGGATCAGGTGATCGGCGAGGTGGAAGGGCGGCTTGCTGAAGATCATGTCGACGGGGGCGTAGGCGTCGTCGATCATCGGCAGGCGCGGCAGCTGCGTGGCCAGCCCCGCCAGCACGTAGAGGTAGCGGGTCGCCGTCCAGCTCCCGGCCCACTGGGGGGCGTACAGTCGATCCGACCAGGAGGGAGCGCTCACAGGCGCCTGCCCTGGGGGAGCGTCAGGCGCTCCTCGCAGTCCCAGCCGATCAGCCGGGTGCGCTCCTCGTCCTTGCGGGGCTGCTCGACCTGGCCCAGGGTCTTGCGCCACTCGACCTTGGTGATCTCCACCGCCAGGGGGCGCCGCTCCAGCCGCCCGCAGAGCGACCAGGCCAGCGTCTTGTTGTAGGTCCGCGAGCGCCAGAAGGGCTTGCGGATGTACCTGGGCCCGCTCTCCCAGCGCGAGGGGAAGACGGCGTTCAGATCGACGTCCTGCCAGCCCTCCGGGTAGCGCGCCCGGGCCTCGAGCAGGGTGTGGCTGCGGTCCCGGGTCGTGAACATCGACCAGGTGGCCGGCCACAGGCTGAAGCTGTGCTCCTTGAGCCAGTCCGGCCAGGTCTGGGGGTCCGAGAGCGCGTAGCGAAAGGCCAGGGCCTGGTAGCCGGCCATCAGCAGCAGGAAGACCAGGCCGGGCAGCCGCAAGGCGGGCGGGGTGGTCCGGCGGTCCTGCGCCATGGGCGACCGCTACTCGAAGGCCGCGATGCCGGTGATCCAGCGGCCCAGGATGAGGTTGTGGATGTCGTGGGTGCCCTCGTAGGTGTAGACGCTCTCCAGGTTCGCGGCGTGCCGCATGATCGGGTACTCGTCCAGGATGCCGTTGGCGCCGTGGATGTCCCGCGCCACCCGGGCGATCTGCAGGGCGATGTCGACGTTGTTCATCTTGGCGAGGCTGACCTGCTCGGGGATGAGGGTGCCGTCGTCCTTCATCCGGCCCAGGTGCAGGGCCAGGAGCTGGCCCTTGGTGATCTCACGCAGCATCCAGGCCAGCTTGTTCTGGACGAGCTGGAAGCTGGCGATGGGCTTGCCGAACTGGATG
>DDSR01000464.1:19594-40360 GCA_002343455.1 Deltaproteobacteria bacterium UBA2385
CTGACGTTGGGCAGGATGCGGTCCTTGGGGATGCGCACGTCCTCGAAGACCAGCTCGCTGGTGATGCTGGCCTTCAGGCTGTGCTTGCCCTTCATCACCGGGGCGCTGAAGCCCTTGTCGCCGCGCTCGACGATGAAGCCGTGGATGCGGGCCTCGGCCAGGGTGCCACCGGGCGGGACCAGCTTGGCCCAGACGATGGCGAGATCGGCCAGCGAGCCGTTGGTGATCCACATCTTGGCGCCGTTGAGCACGTAGCTGTCGCCGTCATCGACCGCCTTGGTGACCATGCCGCCGGGGTTGCTGCCGTGGTCGGGCTCGGTCAGGCCGAAGCAGCCGATCAGCTTGCCCTTGGCCATATCGGGCAGGTAGCGCTGCTTCTGCGCCTCGCTGCCGTACTTCCAGATCGGGAACATGCAGAGCGAGCCCTGCACCGAGACGAAGCTGCGAAGCCCGCTGTCGCCGCGCTCGAGCTCCTGGCAGGCGAGGCCGTAGGCCACGTTGCTCATGCCCGCGCAGCCGTAGCCTTCGAGGTTCATGCCCAGCAGGCCCATCTCGCCGATCTGGGGGATCAGCTCCATCGGGAAGGTGCCGGCGCGGCAGTGCTCCTCGATGATGGGGATGATGTTGTCGTCGACCCAGCCGCGGACGAGATCGCGAACCATGCGCTCCTCGTCGCTGAAGTGACGGTCCACATTGTAGAAGTCGAGACCCTGGAAGGCCATCGTCGCTCCGGTCTGCGCCCGTGGCGCGGCTGCGGTGGGGAGGGGAGGTAGCCCAACCGACCAGACCGAGCAACGCGCAGCGCGGGGCGGGCCTGGACGCCTCGGGCGTATTAGGGAGGGGGCCGCCGTGCTGCGCCCTCGGGCGCGAGGAGCCTGTCCATGTCGGTCCTTTCCACCCTCCAGAAGATCCGCGGCTTGACCCGCCAGCCGACCACGCTGGGCCTCTCGGACTCCCTGGTCGAGCGCTTCGCCGAGCTCGACCCCAAGCTCGGCCAGGCCGTCGCCGAGGCCCTCCCCCTGGTCGAGGCGCTGGCCGCCCGGCACCCCGAGCTCTTCGCCCTCTCCGAGGCCGAGCTGGTTCGCCGGGTCCAGGAGGGCTTCGTCAACTTCTACAAGGACACGACGGTCAACCCCTATGTCGCGGTGTCCGCGCGGGGCCCCTGGGTGGTGACCGCCCACGGCGCCGTCGTCCACGACAGCGGGGGCTACGGGATGCTGGGCATGGGGCACAACCCCCAGGCGGTGCTCGATGTGCTCGGCCGCCCGCAGGTCATGGCCAACGTCATGACCGCCAACTTCAGCCAGCAGGCCTTCGTCACGCGGATGAGGCGCGAGCTGGGTCACACCCGCGCGGGCGGCCCCTCCTTCCACAGCTTCGTCTGCCTGAACTCCGGCAGCGAGAGCATGACCCTGGCCCGTCGCCTCGCCGACGTCAACGCCCAGCGCCAGACCGCCGCGCAGGGTGTGCACCCGGGCCGGACCATCAAGGCCCTGGCCGTCCGCGGCGGCTTTCATGGCCGCACGGACGGGCCCGCCCGCATCTCCGACTCCTGCCGCGACGCCTACGAGAAGCACCTCGCCAGCTTCGTCGACCACAGCGACCTCGTCACGGTGCCCCAGAACGACGTCGCCGCCCTGGACGCCGCCTTCGAGCAGGCCCAGGCGCAGGGCTGGTTCTTCGACGCCGTCTACATGGAGCCGGTGCAGGGCGAAGGCGCTCCGGGGCGGGCCATCACCCGCGCCTTCTACGATCGGGCCGTCCACCTCGCCCGCGCCATGGGCTCGCTGGTCGTGGTCGACAGCATCCAGGCCGGCCTGCGGGCCCACGGGGTGCTCTCCATCATCGACTACCCCGGCTTCCAGGACGCCGAGGTCCCCGACGTCGAGACCTGGTCCAAGGCGCTCAACGCCGGCCAGTTCCCGCTCTCCGTCCTCGGCCTCAGCGAGCGGGCGGCGCAGGTCTACGTCAACGGCATCTACGGCAACACCATGACCACCAACCCCCGGGCCCTGGACATCGCCAGCCTGGTGTTGGACTCGATCACCCCCCAGCTGCGCGAGAACATCCAGCGCCAGGGGCGCCGCTTCCTGCAGGGCCTCGAGGCCATCCAGCGGCGCCTGCCAGGGGTCGTCCGCGAGGTGCAGGGCACCGGCCTGCTCTTCTGCGCCGAGCTCTTCCCGCAGTACCCGGTCGTCGCGCCGATGGGCGTCGAGACGCAGTGCCGGATCGTCGGGCTCGGGGTCATCCACGGGGGCGAGAACGCGCTGCGCTTCACCCCCCACTTCGGCATCACCGACGCTGAGGTCGACATGATGCTCGAGCTGGTCGAGCAGGTACTTTCGAATCTGAAGCCGACGGCCTGAGCGCCTACCTGGCGTACTGCAGGGCCATCAGGTCCCAGGCCATCTCGACGGGGGCCTGGTCGTCGGTGAGCAGCCGCGCCTCTTCCCAGCCGGGTACCGGGCCCATGATCTTCTTGCGGTAGCGGGTGCGGATCTGGTCGTAGGCCACGGTGTCGTAGCCGCGCTCCAGCCGCTTGGCCGCCAGCAGCGGGTCCGTCGGGCTCTTCATGGCGAAGATCACGTCGTTGGAGGTCGTGGCCTGCACCCAGACGACGGTGTCGAAGACCTCCTTCATGGTGCGGTAGATCATCGCCGCCAGGTCCTTGGAGACGCCGCGGACGCTGGCCACGTTGACCGCCAGCACCCCGCCCTCGTTGAGCTGCTCGTGGACCTCGCGGAAGAATTCCTCGGTGACGAGGTGGAAGGGGATGTAGGGCTGGCGGTAGGCGTCCATCAGCACCACGTCGAAGCGGCGGCTGGTGCTCTGGATGTAGATGCGGCCGTCCATCACGACCGGCTGGATGCGCGGGTCGTCGTTGTCCAGGTACTTCAGGCCCGCCTCGACCACGTCGGCGTCGATCTCCACGCCGACGATCCTGGCCTGGGGGAAGGCCTCCAGGGACTGGCGCGCGATGGTCCCGCCAGCCAGGCCGATGATCAGCACCTCGGGATCCGGCCGGACCTCCTTCATCCACAGGGGCGCCGTCGCCATGTAGGTCCAGACCCCGCGGATCTCCTGCTCGGGGTTGGGGCACTTCACCGAGTGGACGCCGACGCCCTCGTTCAGGTACAGGTGGTAGGCGTCCGGGCAGCTGCCGTAGGGCTCCTGAACCACCTGGATGAAGTGGTAGATGCTCTCGCTCTCGTAGACCAGCCCCTCCATCGGGCGGACGGTGCCGGAGGGGATCAAGAGCAGGGCCAGGGAGGCGCCGCCGACGGCGATCGCCCGGCCGCGGGAGAGGAGGCCCAGGGCGCTGACGGTCAGGAGGAGGGCGCCGATCAAGAGGAAGGTGCGGCGCACTCCAAAGAGAGGCACCAGGACCAGGGCGGGCAGGAAGGAGCCGAGGATGCTGCCGAAGGTCGACAGGGCGTACAGCCGCCCGGCGAGCTTCCCGGCGTCTTCGACCCGGACCATCGCCAGCCGGACGGCCCAGGGGCTGACCGTGCCCATCAGGGTGACCGGGATGGCCAGCAGCCCCAGGGTGCCGAGCAGGCCGCCGACCAGGCTGGCCACGGCGACCGCCGGATCGGAGAGCTCTTCGCCGGAGACGAGGGGGCGCAGCACGGCGCTGGCGCCGCGCAGGATCGGCTGGCTGATCAGCGGCAGGGCCAGGATGAAGCCGGAGGCCACCGCGGTGACGGAGGCCAGCCGGCGCAGGCTGGGGTGCCGATCACCCCAGCGACCGCCCAGCCAGTAGCCCAGGCTGAGGAAGGCCATCATCGAGCCGATCAGCACGGTGGTCACGACCAGGGAGGTCCCGAAGTACGGGGCCAGCAGGCGCAGGCCGGTCATCTCCACGGCCATCACCGACATGCCGCTGGTGAAGACCAGGACGGAGAGCAGGCGTGGGGGAGGGGAGGGCGGGGTCATGGCTTCTCGCTGTGGGGGGCCCTCAGCGGGCGTGGAATTGCTCGAGGGCCTCGCGCGCTGCGCGCCGGACCTCGCTGTTCTCGTCTCGGGTGCAGGCCTGGAGCTTGGGGATCGCCTCCTTGGCTCGCAGGTCTTCCAGGGCCCGGCAGGCCTCGGCGCGCACCTCGGGCTCGGCGTCGCTGAGGGCCGCGATCACCGCCTCGACCGCGCGCTCGTCGGCGGTGAAGCCCAGGAGCTGGATGGCGTAGAAGCGCAGCAGCGGGTCCTTCTTCGACTGCTGGTAGCACTCGATCAGGTCGGGGATGGCCTCGCCCCGGTCGAAGAGGATGGCGTCGAAGGCGCTGTCCGCTCGAGTGGGATCGGGGTCGCGGAGGGCGTTGAACAGATCCTTGTAGCGAGGCCGCATTGCAGATCCGGGAGGTCGGGGACGAAGCGCGGGCGTAACGAGGCCAGGGATCGCCGCAAGAGCGAGCGTGTCGCTGCCCGTTTCAGACCCGACGAAGTCAGACGCTCCCGGGCGTCAGGCGACCGGTTACGCGGGGGGCCCGATGCTGATCCTGGTGACCAACGACGACGGAATCGAGGCGCCCGGCCTCGCCGCCCTGGCGCTGGCCCTGGCGCCCTTGGGGCGCGTGGTGGTCCTGGCCCCCTCCCAGGAGCGCAGCGCCCAGAGCCACGCCCTCACCATGCACGAGCCGCTGCGGGTCCAGGGCTTCGGCCCGGACCGCTACTCCTGCACCGGCCAGCCGGCGGACTGTGTCTACCTGGGCGTCCACCACATCTGTCCGGAGCGTCCCGGGCTGGTCGTCTCGGGCGTCAACCGGGGCAGCAACCTGGGCGACGACGTGCACTACTCCGGCACGGTCGGGGCGGCTGAGGAAGCAGCCCTGATGGGCATTCCCTCGCTGGCGGTCAGCCTCCACACCGAGGCCGCGCGGGCTCCCGAGCACCACTACGACACGGCCGCCCAGCTCGCCCGTCGGGTCGCCGTGCAGCTGCTGGCCAACCCGCTGCCGCCCCGTGTCTTCCTCAACCTCAATGTCCCCGATCGCCCGCTGGCCGAGGTGCCCGGCATACGGGTCGCTCGCCTGGGCCGCCGCGAGTACCGACCCCTCGTGGCCCAGTCCCAGGACCCACGGGGGCGGGACTACTACTGGGTCGGAGGGGCCCCCATGGGCTTCGACACCGCCGACGGGACCGACGGGGCCCTGTTCGCCCTGGGGTTCGCCACCCTCACCCCCTTGCACCCGGACCACACCCACCGGGACAGCCTCGCCGCCCTGGGCGCGTGGCCGCTCGACGCGGAGCCTGCTGGATGAACCCCTTCACCCTCCTGCGTCGCGTCTACAACTGGGTCCTGACCTGGGCCGACAGCAAGTACGGCGGGCTGGCCCTCTTCGTGCTCGCCTTCGTCGAGTCCAGCTTCTTCCCCATCCCGCCCGACGTCCTGCTGATGGCCCTCTGTCTCGGCGCCCGCGACAAGGCCCTCCGCTACGCGGCCATCTGCTCGGCTGGCAGCGTCCTGGGCGGGCTCTTCGGCTACGCGATCGGCACCTTCGCCTTCGAGACGGTGGGCAAGCCGATCATCGACTTCTACGGCGCCGCCGGCAAGTACGACCAGGTCGGCCGCCTGTACGAGGACCACGGCTTCTGGATCGTCTTCCTCGCCGGGTTCACGCCCATCCCCTACAAGATCATCACCATCGCCGGTGGTGTCTTCAAGATCTCGCTGGGCCCCTTCCTCTTCGCCTCGCTGATCGGCAGGAGCGCGCGCTTCTTCCTGGTGGCCGGGCTGCTCCGCGCCTTCGGCGAGCCGATGCGCGCCTTCATCGATCGCTGGTTCAACCTGCTCACGGTCGTCTTCAGCGTCCTGCTGATCGGCGGCTTCGTCCTGCTCAAGGTCGTCCTGCACTAACCCCCGAAACCCTCCTGGAGCCGCCATGACCGACATCGAGAGCCGCCTCAAGTCCACCATCCGTGACATCCCCGACTTCCCCAAGCCGGGCATCCTGTTCAAGGACATCACGCCCATCCTGGCGGATCCCAAGCTCTTCCGCAGCACGATCGACTGGTTCGCCGAGCGCTACGCCGGCGAGCACATCGACGTGGTGGTCGGCATGGAGTCGCGCGGCTTCCTCTTCGGCGCGCCGCTGGCCATGGAGCTCAGCGCCGCCTTCGTGCCGGCCCGCAAGCCGGGCAAGCTGCCCTACGACCGGGTCAGCGTCGAGTACTCCCTGGAGTACGGCACCGCCATGCTGGAGATCCACGCCGATGCCATCAAGCCTGGCGACCGGGTGCTGATCGTCGACGATCTGCTGGCCACCGGCGGCACCGCCAAGGCCACCTGCGACCTGGTCCGTCGGCTGGGCGGTCAGGTCCTGGCCGCCTGCTTCGTGGTCGAGCTGGGCTTCCTGCCCGGGCGCGCCGCCCTGGGCGACGTGCCTGTGCAGTCGATCATCACCTTCTGAGGCCCAGCACGCGCTGGAGGGTGCCCCAGGCGTGCTCCAGGCGTCGGTGAAGCTCGTCGGCGCTGGAGTCGTTGGCGACCACCACGACGGGCGGGCCGCCTTCCTGGAAGGCCTGCTCCAGGCGGCTGCGTCGCAGCGCGCCGGAGAGCTGGGAGGCGACCCATGCGCGGGCCCGATCCAGCTCCCAGCCCTGGCGAGCGGCGATGCGCTGCGCGCGGGTCTCGTCTTCGGCGTCGACCAGCAGGACGGCGTCGTACATCTGGAAGCTGCCGGTCTCGACCATCAAGGCCGCCTCGACCGCGGCGACCTCCTGGCCCATGGCCCGGAGGGCCTCCAGCCGGCGCTGGATGCGCTCGTGGATGCGGGGATGGGTGATGGCCTCCAGGCGGGCCCGAGCCGAGGGGTCGCCGACCACCATCGAGCCCAGCCGGGCGCGGTCGAGCGCTCCATCGGCGGCCAGCACCTCGGCGCCGAACTGCTGCACGATCGCGGCGAGGGCCTCGCTGCCCGGAAGCACCACCTCCCGTGCCACCTGGTCGGCGTCGATCACGGGGATCCCACGCTCGACCAGCCAGCGGGCCACTGTGGACTTTCCGCTGCCGATGCCCCCGGTCAGCCCGATGGTCCTCATTCCCCCTCCTCCCGCTGGTACGACTGGAGGGTGTCTATCGCCCGCTGCAGGTGACGCTTCACGCCGGGGCGGTCTTCCGCTTCGTAGGCGCGCCTCAGGGCCGGCAGCGCGCCGGTCGACTCCAGGCGGGTGAGGATCGAGGCGCAGGGTCGGGTCAGCTCGGGCTCGCTCAAGAGCTGCGCGCAGCGGGGTGAGAGGCGCACATCCAGGTCCTGGAGGATCATCCGCGCCTCGACCACCACCAGGTCGTCGGCCGAGCGTCCGGCCGAGCGTCGCACCTCCGCCTTCACCATCGATCGCAGGCTGCGCACGGCCAGCCGCCGCTTGGCCGGGCTGCCCGAGTCCAGGCGCGCGAGCTGGCGCTCCAGGTCGTCTCGGGCCTCGCCGGGCGCGTTCACGCCGACGGCCAGGGCCGTCCCCGGTCCCAGCAGGAGCGCCAGGAGCAGCAGGCCGGTCATTCCTCCATCTTCTCGATGTAGCGGAAGATGGTCCGAGGGTCGACGCCCAGGTCCCGGGCGGTCTGTGCCTTGTTCCAGTTGTTGAGCTCGAGGGCCTCGCGGATGTAGCGCTTCTTGAAGTCCTCGGTGGCCGCGTCCAGCTCCTCGATGCGCTTGCGGGCGCTGGGGTCGATGCCCATGTCCTCGGCGTTGATCAGCGCCCGGTCGGTCATGATCACCGCCTTCTTGACGCGGTTCTCCAGCTGCCGGACGTTGCCGGGCCAGTAGGAGTTCATCATCGCCACGACGGCCTCGTTGGTGAAGCCCCGGACCCGGCTGTCGTACTGATCCGCGTAGCGCTGCAGGAAATACCGGGCGAGCTGGTGGATGTCCTCGCCCCGCTCGCGCAGGGCTGGCAAGCTCAGGCTGATCTCGTTGAGCCGGTAGAACAGGTCCTCCCGGAACCGACCCTCGGCGATCTCCTTCTCCAGGTCCTTGTTGGTCGCTGCGACGACCCGAATGTCCACCGGCCGGGGCTTGACCTCGCCCACCCGCTCGATCATCCGCTCCTGGAGCACCCGCAGCAGCTTGACCTGGAGGTTCATCGGCATCTCGCCGATCTCGTCCAGGAAGAGAGTGCCCGTGTTGGCGGCCTCGAACTTGCCGATCTTGTCTGCCACCGCGCCCGTGAACGAACCCCGCTTGTGCCCGAAGAGCTCGCTCTCCAGGAGGTTCTCGGGGATGGCACCGCAGTTGATCGAGACGAAGGGCTTGCCGGCCCGGTCGCTGCCCCGGTGGAGCTCTTGCGCGACCAGCTCCTTCCCGGTGCCGGTCTCGCCCAGGATCAGCACGGAGAGGTCGGTCGGGGCGACCTTCTTGATCAGCTTGAAGATGGCCTTCATCGGCGGGCTGGTCCCGACGATCTCACCGTGGGCGCTGCGTCGGAGCTGGGCGCGGAGGTTTCGGTTGGTCGACTTCAGCTCGTTGAGCAGGAGCGCGGTGTGCACCACCATGGAGGCCTGGGTCGCCCAGATCTGGAGCATCTGGAGGTCGGTGTCGGTGAAGAGGCCGGTGATGGCGTCGTTGCCCAGGTACAGCAGACCCAGCAGGTCGTTGCGGTAGAGCAGGGGCACGCACATCACGCTGGACAGCTTCAGGTCGACCACGCTCCGGCTGCGCCCGAAGGTGCGGTCGCTCATGGCGTCGCTGACGATCAGCGGCTGTCGATTGCGCACGACCTGCTCGACGATGGTGTCGCTGACGCGAGACAGATCCAGGGTCTCCGGACCGACGTTGTGGACCGCAGCGAGGTGGCGCTCGCCGTCCTGGAGCACGATGACGAAGCCCTTCTCGGCCCGGGT
Organism: Deltaproteobacteria bacterium UBA2385; assembly: GCA_002343455.1. Lineage (GTDB taxonomy): Bacteria > Myxococcota_A > UBA796 > UBA796 > UBA2385 > UBA2385. The sequence goes on from DDSR01000464.1 coordinate 28,428, forward strand.
GAGCTCGACCACGGCGTTGAGCAGCTTGCGGAAGAGGTTCTCGGGGGTGTTCTCTCGCATCAGCTCGGACGAGAACTCGACGAGGTGCCGGAGAGGATCGTTGGTGGCGGTGGGGGCCGGCGGAGGGGCCACCTCGGGCTCACCCGCCTGCAAGGTCAGCTCGTACCGTCCGATCAGGATGCGGTCGCCGGGGCTGAGCTCGGCCTGCCGGACCAGCTTGCCGTTGAGGTAGACCTCGTTGCCCCGATCGACCACGGTCAGGCTGACCTGCTCGCCGCGTCGCAGCAGGTTGGCGTGGGTGGGTCCGATCAGCGGGTCCTCCAGCACCACGTCGTTCCCGGCCTTGCGCCCGATGGAGATCAGCGGCTTGCGAAGCGGCACGTCGACGGTGGTCCTTCGGACGGGATCGACACAGCGCAGGAAGGACATCGGGGGCTCCAGGGAGCGTGGCGCGTGTCGCACCGGCGGGGCGGGAGCATAGCCTCTTGCCTGCTGATCGGCTCAAGCCGAGGCTCAGAAACGGCCGCTCACCTGGAGCATGGGTGACGGAAGTTGACGGGCTCCCTGGCTGGTGTCGGTCGACTGCCGGCTGCGCTTGCGCTCCACCAGGGCGGCGTCCAGCACCCCCAGACCGTAGAGCGTCTGGCAGGTCCCGGTGGCCAGCCACTGCACGGTGCGCCGCGAGCGGAGGGTCTCCAGGCGCCAGATGGCCCCACCCTCGCCGGTCGTCTCCCCGGGGTCGTCGCTGAAGCGCCGGTCCAAGGCCAGCCAGGCGAACATGCCCGCGGACAACCCACAGCTGAGGCCCTGTCCGACCGCCATCAGGGTCCCGGGAACCGGCCGCCCCTGCCGCTGCTGAGCGATGCCCAGCGGCATCCAGGGCGAGGTGGGGGGCGGACGCAGGTCGAGGGTGATGGTCGGCTGGACGACGCGCGGCCGCCAGGTGGCCTTGACCACCTCGAAGAAGGCGCAGACATCGGGAGGGTGCTCGAAGGGGTCCAGCTGGAGGCCTGGAAACAGCTCCAGCGCGGCCTCGAAGCTCTCCCTGGCGGACGCTTCGTTGCCTTGGGCCAGGAAGACCTCGGCGAGGTAGACCAGCGCCTGCTGACGGTCGGTGGCGTCGGTCGTGTCCTCGGCCAGGATGGCCGTCAGCAGGAAGAGCGCGAGATCGTACTGGCCGGACTGGTAGGCCCGGATGGCCGCGTCGAGCCGGTCTGCGCTGGCCACGCTGGGGGCCGGGGCGTGGGCTTCCGCTGGCGGCGGAGCGCGCGGGGCGTCGGCGGACGGGCCCCCGGGCAGGGGCTCCTGAGCGGCGGCCAGGCCCGGCAATGCAGTCAGCAAGCAGGCCAGGGCCTGGGAGAGGAGCTGCGGGCGGGTGTGTGGAGGCGGCATCGGGAGGGCAGGGTAGCGGACGCTGGCGGCGCCGGCAAACCCCCGCCCCGGCCCGCATGGGAGAGAGGCGGAGAGAGACCCGACATGAACATGACGCGGGTCTGTCCGAGAACTGGCTGGCAACGCACGGGTATGTGTGTTACGCATCGGGCGGCGGTGGTTGTCAGAGTTCGTGACACAGCGGGCGACAGGCGACCTCAACGCGACAAACCACACCTACTGCACACGACGAGTTCGTGTTCTCTGGAGCACTGGATGAAGAAGCTAGAAGATCGCGCTTGGTGGCCTGAGTTGGTCCAGCTCAAGGATGTCCTCTCCCTTCGCGAGCTCGCGGAGCGTTACGGTGCGGCTCCTGCCGCGATCAGCAACGCCCTCAAGCGCGCGGGCTTCGAGCGGATCGCCGCGCCGTCCGGCCCCCGCTCGAACCGGGATCCCGCCCTGGTCGAGGCCGCCAAGGCCCGCGTGACCGAGATCGAGACCCTCACGCCGGCCGAGGCCGCCGCCGCCGAGAAGAAGGCCGCCGCTGCGAAGCGCGCCGCCGACAAGAAGGTCGCCGACAAGAAGCCCGTCGCCAAGAAGGGCGTCGACAAGAAGGCGGACAAGAAGGCCGCTGCTGCCAAGGCCGCTGCCGACAAGGCCGCCGCCGCGGAGAAGGCCGCTGCGGACAAGGCCGCTGCGGACAAGGCCGCCGCGGACAAGGCCGCCGCCGCCAAGGCCGCCGCCGCGGAGAAGGCTGCGTCGGACAAGGCCGCCGCGGACAAGGCCGCGTCTGACAAGGCCGCGTCTGACAAGGCCGCCGCCAAGGCCGCTCCGGCCAAGGCCGACCGCAAGGGTGCGACCAAGGCCGCCTCTGGCGCCAAGGTCCCCCCGCGCCTGGGCACCTCGCGCCTGGAAGCCTACCGGCACCTGCTCGGCAAGGTCATCGATCGTGAGATCGCCGCCAAGGCCGGCGTCTCGGTGAGCGCGGTCACGAACTTCCGGAAGCGTCACGACATCCCCTCGGCCTCCTCCTCGGGCGAGGTCGCTGCTGCCAAGCCGGCTCCGGCCGCCAAGGCGGCTCCGGCCGCCAAGGCGGCTCCGGCGGTCAAGGCGGCCCCGGCCGCCAAGGCGGCTCCGGCCGTCAAGGCGGCTCCGGTCGCCTCGCCGCCCGCGGCTCCGGCGGTCAAGGCGGCTCCGGCCCCCGCGGCCGACGTGGATCGGGCGCCGGCCAGCTCCGCGGGTGGAGACGCCGATCCGGTCGTCGCCGCCGTGGCCTCCAGCAGCAGCCCGGCCGTGAGTGGCTTCGGCTACCGCGTGGTCATCGATGGACAGGGCTACGTCGTCGTCGCCGCGGACATCGCTGCCGCCGCCCGCGCCGCCCTCTCCTCGGGGCAGGGCTCGGTCACCGAGATCACCCTGCTCGGCAGCGCCATCGGCTGAGTCCTCGTTCCGGCCTGAGGGGCTCTCTCTCAGGCCGGAGCACTCGGGGCCTCTCGTTCAGGGTTCTTCAAGCAGGTCGCTTTGAATCCTGAGCGAGAAGGCCCCGTCGCCGTTTGAGAGGGTCGTGGCGACCTTCTCGCCGTCGGCCGTGGTGATGTCGATCAGCGCGAACGGTACGGGCTCGCCGTCCAGCTCCAGGACCCCGGCGATCGGGAAGCCCGAGTCCAGGATCAGCTCGGGGGCGTCCTCCCCGGGCCTCAGGGTCAAGAAGGTGGTCGCTGCCTTGTCGTCGGGAGGGGTCAGGGTCAGGTCGAGCTCCGTCTCGGGCAGCTCCAGCACGACCACGCCATCGCTCCCGGCTGTGGCTGTGTATGTGTAGCGGTCGAAGCCCGTCTCCTGGGCGACGACGAGCGCGCTTGGCACCGGCGCGCCGCTCTCGTCCAGGACCTGCCCGCTCCACAGGGTGCGGCCGGGAACCACGATGTCGTCGAGAGACTGGTCCCGATCGCTGACGTCGACGGTCAGGATGACCGGCGAGCGCCCGGCCTCGTAGGCGGGGATGACCTCGAGCGTGTAGGAGCCGTTCATCACGTCCAGGTTGAAGGCGCCGTGCTGATCGACCCGGGTCTCCGAGACGAAGCTGCCCGCCGCTTCGTCCAGGCGGACCGAGGACATCCGGATGAGGTAGTCGTTCGACGCGCCCAGGCGCTCGCCCTCGGCGTCCACCAGCGTGCCGGAGATGCGGTACCGCTCGGGGGGGCCGAGGTTCAGCTCGACCTGGACGCCATCGGTGTTGTCCGCCTCGACCTCGATCATGGTGAACTGGGTGGGGTTCATCGTCTCCGAGGCGGGGCCAACCACCAGGTCGTAGCTGCCCGGCAGGGCGCGCAACATGAACCACCCCTGCTCGTCGGGGCTGACCGATGCGCCCTTTGATCCGTCCTGCGCGTCCTGCAGGGTGACCCGGATGTCTGTCGGCACGCTTCCATCGGAGTACCGCACACTTCCCCAGACCGGGACCCCGTGCTCCACCTGGATGGTACCCAGATCGGTGCTGTCGAACACGGCTGGCAGGTCGGCCAACAGGAAGGGGCTCTGGTCGGTGTCCTGGGGGACCACCAGCATCCGGTAGAGCTGCCCGGCGGGGATGGAGATGGTGAACGCCCCGTCGGCGTCGGTCGCGGCGCTCCCCTGGCCCAGGCCATCTTGCTGGTAGATCGAGACATTGGCGGCGATCGGCGCGTCCTGCTCGCCGGGGACGGTCGGGTCCACCAGGTACGGTGTCGGAACGAAGGCCCGAACGGTGCCTCGAACCTGCACGGTAGGCCGGACCTGGACCTGGGTGTCCAGCCAGTCGGTGAATCGGGGGAGCAGGTAGGTCTGAGGGAGCAGATCGGGCGTCGCGTCGCTGGGATGGATGTTCAGGTGCAGCTCGGAGCCAGCGACGTCCTCGAAGGCTCCGGAGTCGGCCGAGAGCATCGACTTGTCGGACGGCGTGCACGCCGCGGTCGCGAGCATCAGGGCTGCCGCGAGGCTGAGGTGGCGGGTCATTGGCTGCCCTCCGGGACGTCGATCGTCCAGCTTCGTCGCGCGCTGTCCCCCTGGGGATCGTAGACGCTGACGCTCAGGACGCGGTCGTCGAAGTCGGCCTCTCGTACCAGGGTGAGCTGGCTTCCCTGGAGGCCCTCGGACTGGAACTGAACCGCGTAGGGTTGCTCCCCGTGCCCCTCGATGGTCCAGACGAAGCTCAGGCTGTCGCCGTCTTCGTCCAGCGCGATGACGAAGGCCGTCTCCTGCTCTCCACGGAAGACGAGGTCGCTGCCATCGGCCGGGCTGCTGAGGTCGATGGTGGGGGGCACGTTCTGTGTGACCTCGATGAAGGGGAGGAAGAAGTAGCAGCCGCTGAGCATGGGCAGGATGGTCATGCAAGAGGCAGGCCATGCGATGGAGAGCAGCCTCCGAGCGCAGCGTCGCAGGATGGAGCGCCCCCGGAGGTCCCCAGGCCACGACATCTGCGTCAGGGTGGACGACCGCCTCATGGAAGCTGGACCGTCTCCGCCGCCAGCAGAGGCCCGACCTGGTGGCGGGTGGTCCCGCTCGGACAGGCGATCTCGATGAGTACGGTCTGGTCGGGGTCCTCGAGGAGCATTCGCCGGCCGATCGCCCCCGCCTGGCCGACCTCGACGCCGTCACGACGGATCACGCAGTCGTCGGCGATCTCGGCCGAGAGGACGATCGTCGCCGGTCTCCGCCGCAGCGGTGGGGTCGACAGGCCCAGGGTCTCGCCGGCGCCGATGGTGAAGGCCTGCTCGTACGGCAGCGCGAAGTCGTTCTTCACCGTCAAGGTGTGTGTTCCCGGCGCCACCGAGATGGGGTCCTGCAGCCGGCCGGTCCGTCCCATATAGGTCCCGTCGATGTAGATGTGGCCCCAGCTTTCGGGGACGTGGACGGTCAGCTTGCCGGAGGCGCCGGCGTCCGTGGGGGTCGCCGACCCGCCCTGCTCGGCCAGCCGTTGCGCGCGGGCGGCCTGCTGCTCGGGTCCAAGGATGGGGAGCCCCGGGCGAGGCAAAGTCCTAGGCGTCGGTGTGGAGCTGACCCTCGGCGCCCGCGCGACGGCCCCGTCGGCGTCGACCGGCTCCTCACCCGGCTCCTCGACCGGGCTGGCCGGAGCCTCGTCCAGCTCGACCTCGGACTGGGGCAGGGTCAGCAGCTCGGCGGCGGCGTCGACCGGCTCCGGCTCGACGGGAGAGGTGGGCGCGAGGGGCGCGAGGCCCTCTTGCGAGGAGGGCGTCTCCGTCGCGGAGGGTAGCAGCCAGAGGCTGAGCAGGGCGGCCCCGACCAGCAGGCCGACTCCCCCCAACCACCAGCTCCGGTTTCGACGAGGCGCCTCTCGCGAGACATGCATCCCCGAGACCAGGGCCAGGACCTCGTCGTTCTGGCGGCCGCGTCGCTCGTCGATCGTCAGCAGCCGGTTGAAGAGCTGCAAGGCGCCCAGGTGGTCGCGGTGCTCCAGGCGCTCCTTGCCCTTGGCAAGCAACACCTGGTCCAGCCACTCGTCCAGCCGCTCGCGATAGCCCACCGGGTCGATCACCCAGGCCTGCAGGCTCCAGCGGGGATCCTCGGGGTCGATGTCGGCCTCCGCGGTGGTCTGGGCCAGCCGGGCCCGGACCTCGGCCGCGGACCGCGGGCGGTCGTCCGGGTCGATCTGGAGCAGGCCATGGATCAGCTCGGCCAGCGGGGCCGCCACCTCGGGCGCCACATCGGAGACGCTCGGCCGGTTGCCCTCGATGATGTTTCGCAGCACGATGCTGGGGTTGTTGCCCGCGAAGGGGAGCTGCCCGGTCACCAGGTGGAAGAGCAGGGTGCCCAGGCTGAACAGGTCCGAGCGGCTGTCCAGCACCTTCTCCATGGCCTGCTCGGGGCTCATGTAGGCCGGCGAGCCGACCAGCGCGCCCGTCATCGTCAGGTGCATCTCGTCCAGGAAGCGGGCGATGCCGAAGTCCATCAGCTTGATGGTGCCGTCCCGCTGGATCATCACGTTCTCGGGCTTCAGGTCCCGGTGGATGATCCCCTGGTCGTGCGCATACTGGAGGGCGTCGGCGAGGTGCATGCCGATGATGGCCACCACCTCGCTCGGGATGGCGCCCAGCTCGACGTGCAGCTTCTGCAGGGTGTACCCGTCGACGAACTCGGTGACGATGTAGCAGTCCTTCGCGTCCTCTCCCGAGTAGTCTTCGATGCGCAGGATGTTGTCGTGGCGGAGGTTCTCGATCGCGCGCGCCTCACGCGTGAAGCGCTGGCGGTTGCGCGGCTTGTCCGAGAGGTGGGGGTGAAGGATCTTAACCGCGACCTCGCGGCCCAGGGTCAGGTGCTCCCCGCGGTACACGGACGCCATCCCACCTTCCCCGACCTTCTCGATGATCCTGTACTTGTCGAGGATGTGTCCGATCACGGCGGGTCAGCTCGCGAAGGTGGCGTTGAAGGCGAAGGCAGGCAGTCAGGGTAGCGCGCTTCGGGCGCGTCGGCTCGGTTGGAGGGGCGAGGCCCCTCAGAGCTGACCCACCTCTCGGAGGTCGGTTCCAAGGCCGCGGTCGCCCATGATCTTCAAGATGGTGGCCGCGGTCTCCTCCACCGCCTTGTTGGTGACGTCGATGACGGGCCAGGAGGGGTTGCGCCGGAACTGCTCCTCGGCCCAGGCGAGCTCGGCCAGGATGTAGCCCATGTCGCCGTAGTTGGTCTGGCTGGTCATTCGCATGGTCTTCATGCGCTGGCGGCGGATCTGCTGGAGGCTGGAGGGGTCGATGGTGAGCGCGTAGATGCGCCGCTGGTCGACATCGTGCACTTTGGCGTCGATCGGCCGGTCCAGGACGACCGGCACATTGCTGACCTTGTAGCCCTTGTGGGCCAGGAAGACCGACAAGGGGGTCTTGGAGGTCCGGCTCACCCCCACCAGGATGATGTCGGCCTCGGGCAGCAGGCGCGGCTCCTTTCCGTCGTCGGCCTTGACCGTGTACTCCACCGCCGCCACCCGCTCGAAGTAGGCGTCGTCCGCCTGGTGCATCCGTCCGGGCACGCCTTCGGGCACCGACTCCAAGAAGTCGGACAGCTGGCCAAGCAGGCTGCCGATGGCGTCGACCGTCCGCACCCGGTGCTCCTTCGAGAGCTCCACGGCGGCGCGGCGCATATCGCCTCGGACCAGGGTGGTGATGACCATGGCGCGATCCCGGGCGGCGACCCGGAAGAGGCGGGCGAGCGCCTCGCGGTCGTTGACCTGGGGGAAGGTCCGGACATGGACCAGGACCTCCTTGAATTGGAGCAGTCCGGCACGGACCAACTTCTCGGCGGTGTCCCCGGTGCCGTCCGAGACGACGAAGATCGCGCGGGGAAGGGGAATATCGCCGTTGTTGCCGGCCATCGGGGCTCCCGGGTGCCGCGTTGACGTAGCGGGCACCCGTCGCTATCCTGCCACAAGGTCCACGTCGGGTCGTGTACCGGGGAGCGTCGTGTCCGAACCTCTTGAACCCATCGACCCCAACAGGGCCGAGGACCTGCAGGTCCAGGCCTTTTTCGAAGAGACCATCGGTCGTCGGCTGCTGAATCGAGTCGCCAAGGCCCTGCCCGAGGACGTGGTCGTCGCGATCAAGGTCATCGGCCCCGGCGGCGGCGAGTGGCAGATCGAGCGGACCGGCCAGGGCACCCGGCTCTCCGCCCTGCGCACGGGCAGCAAGGACTGCACCGTCACCTGCACCGCGCCCGACTTCCTCGCCCTGGTCCAGGGCCGCCTCGACCCGCGCGACGCCTACCTCAAGGGCCGCCTGGGCTTGACCGGCGACATCGGCCTCGCCCTCCGCCTCCACGGCGTCGTCTCCTCGGAAGGCTGAGCGTGGATCGCGCGCTGGCGGGGATCCGCATCCTCGACCTGACCCGGCTGCTGCCGGGGCCGGCCTGCACCTGGTACCTGCAAGGGCTGGGCGCCGAGGTCATTCGGGTAGAGGACCCGCGAGGCGGGGACTGGATGCGCACCGTGCCCCCCTTCACCGAGCGCGGCGACGGGGCCTGGTTCCAGGCCATGAACGCCGGGAAGCAGTCGATTCAGCTCGACCTGCGCCTGGACGCTGACCGCCAGGCCCTGCACGGGCTGCTCGGCCAGGCCGATGTGCTCCTGGAGGGCTTTCGCCCGGGGGTCATGGCCCGGCTCGGCCTCGCCCCGGACGAGCTCGTTCGCACGCATCCGCGGCTCATCGTGGGCAGCCTCTCGGGCTTCGGTCAGGACGGTCCGATGCGCGATCATCCGGGCCATGACCTCGGCTACGCCGGCCTCTGCGGCCTGTTGTCCTTGTCGACGCGGCGCGACGGCCTGCCCGACCTGCCCGGCGTTCAGCTCGCCGACCTGGCCGGTGGGGCCCTCACGGCGGCCTTGTCGATCGTCGCGGCGCTCTTCCAGCGCACCCGGACCGGCCGGGGGCAGTGGCTGGACCTCTCCATCACCGACGGCGCGTTGGCCCTGATGGCGCCTCAGCTCGCCGCGACCGCCCTGGGCGCCGCCCCGGCTGCCGGCCAGGAGCCCCTGACCGGCGCGGTGCCGATCTACGGGCTGTATCGCTGCCAGGACGGGGGCATCGTCGCGCTGGCCGCGTTGGAGCCGGCCTTCCAGAGCGCCCTGGAGCGTGGCCTCGCCGCGGTGCTGGGGCGGTCGGTGCCGCTCAACCGCCCCGACCTGGAGCGGGCCTTCGCCGAGCGTCCGCGGGACCTCTGGGTGGCCGAGCTGGCCGACGCCTGCGTCAGCGCGGTGCTCGAGCCGGCCGAGGTGCTGACCCACCCGCTGCACCGGGCCCGTGGGATGATCCGGGGGGAGGGGAGCCAGGCCCGGGTCCGGCCCCCCTTTCCGGGCGCCGAGGTCGAGATCGCCCTGCCGGCGCCGACCGCGGGCGAGCACGACCGCGGGTGGTTACCGGGGCGCTCGTGAGCCTCATCGCCCAGATCCAGCCGCCGCCGTTCGAATTCACGCCCATGACCTGGGCGGCCTTCATCCTGGCGAACCTGATCATCCTCTTCTTCACGGGCCGGCCGCTGCTCAAGGACCTGCGCGGCTGGTTCAAGTAGGCGCTCAGGCGGTCAGGATCGCCTCGAGGACGATGTAGGCGATCAGCAGGGCCGACTGGAAGGCCATGTCCCGGACCAGCCGACCGGTCGCGGCCGCGTAGGCCACCGGATCGGCGATCTGGCCCTTCTCGTCGAGGCGGCGCAAGGGCTCCAAGCTCCAGACCTCGACCCGGACATTCCAGATCCACAGGGCCAGGAAGACGAGGTGCGAGGCCAGGGTGAAGCCCTGCCAGAGGTTCAGCCAACCCCAGGTGAAGCCGCCGCTCACGAGGTAGTGACGCGCGAGCAGGCCCAGGACCCAGGCGCCCATGGCCAGCCCAAGCCCCGCGCCCCAGGCCCGGTAGGTGCGCACCACATCCCAAGGCTGCATGTGGGGGAGGTGCCTGCCGAGGGCGATCAGCACGGTGAAGGCCACGAACGGGCCGGCGTAGAGCATCATTCCCAGGTCGTGCAGGATCTGGGCGAGGGTGGTCAGGCCGTACACGGCACCTCCGGCGGGGCATGATGCCACGGTCCGCGGCTGCGTGGTTAACCCCGGATGGCCCCGGCCCCCCCGTTCCTGAGTACCATCCGCCGCGATGAGCCCCTCCCCGACCTCCGAAGACGTCCCTGCGGGCCCGCCGTCGGCCCGTGCCGTGGCCGCCGAGCTGCTCCTCTACGCGGCCGTCGCCATCGTCGCGGTCCTGCCCGCCCTCCCTCGGGGTCGGGTCGTCGGCGACGGCGTCGATCTGTACGGCACCTTCTGGTTCTACTGGTGGATCGACTGGTGCGCGCGCAACGGGGTCGACCCGTCCTTCACCGACAAGATGTTCTACCCCCTGGGAAAGGACATCTTCGCGCACACCGGCAACAACTTCGTCGACGCCGTGGTCTCCCTGCCCCTGCAGGCCATCTTCGGCTTCCCCGACTACCAGCCCTGGTGGGTGGCGCTGCTGTTGTTTGGCAACGCCCTCAGCTTTCGTCCGCTGGCGGCGGACCTCTTCCGGAGCGCCGCCGCCCGCATCAGCAGCACCCTGCTGTGGCTGCTCTGCCCCTACATCCTCTTCGAGTGCATCACCGGGCGCTTCACCCAGGCGATGTTGTGGTTCGTGCCGCTGGCCGTGCACCACTTCCTCCACATCGGCGGGGTCGGTCCGGACGCCCGGTTGCCCGGCGCGGCCCCCCACGGCTGGCGCTGGCGCGACCCGCTCCTGGCCGGCCTCTACACCGGCCTGGCAGCCTGGACCTACTGGTTCATGGGCCACTTCCTGGCCCTCTTCTTCGCCGCCCTGGCCCTGGTCGATCTCGCCCGCCGTTCCGGTCGGGGCCCCCGGCTGCTGGGCTGGGGCCTCGCCGGCCTCTCGGCGCTCGCCGTGGTCTCGCCCGCCGTGCTGGCCATGGTCCGACACGCCGGCGAGGGGGCGGTCCCGGGGCTGGTGCAGGCCGCGGCGGGCTCGGACGCGCCCGCGCAGCTCGCCAACAACGTCTCACAGCACCTGCACGGCTATTGGCTGATGGAGACCCAGGGCCAGCCGATGTTCGGCTACCTCGTCTGGAGCGTCGGCCTCGCCCTGGCCGTCCTCCTGGCCCGCGACCGGCTGCGGTGGACCCTCGCGCTGCTGGTCTGCATGGCCTTCGCGCTCGGACCGCGTCTCCCGCTGGGCGAGGGCCTCCCGGGGGGCGAGGGCATCGACATGCCCCACTACCTCTGGGCCTGGCGGAACCTGCCCTTCTTTGATCGCCTCTGGTTTCCGGTCCGGCTGCTCAGCGTGGCCATGCTGGCCGCCACCGTCCTGCTCGGCATGATGGTCGACCGCCTCGAAGGCTGGCGGACGCTCTACCTGCCGCGCCTGCCCGCCGCCGTCCTGCCGCTGCTGCTGATCGGCCTGCACATGGTCGAGCAGCACCGCGTCCTGGCCTTCCCCTTGCTCTCGCGCGATCTCAGCCCGCCGCAGATCTACGAGGTCATCGGTCAGCACGGCGGCGGCTTGATCGAGCTGCCCATCGGCATGTCCCGGATCTCGATCGCCTTCCAGCCGGTTCATCAGCAGCCCACCTTCGGCGGCATGGCCGAGAACGCCCCCCTCTTCTACGCGCCGGGCTTCGAGAAGCGGCTTGGCGACCCCTTCATCTCCTACCTCCGGCGGGTCACCCGCGACCCGGACAAGAGCTACGAGCTGGACCGGCAGGACCTCGAGCGGTACCGCGCCGAGGGCTTCCGCTGGGTCGTCCTGGATCGCCAGCTNNCCCGCCGCATGCCGCCGACGGTGGTCGACCGTGCCCCCTTCTATGTGCAGCAGAACCTCTCCGAGCGCCTGGGCGCGCCGGTGATGGCCGAGGAGCGCTACCTCGTCTGGGATCTGCAAGGCGGCGCGGAGATCCCCGAGGAGCTCGTCCCCACCGCGCTGGACCTCGGTGAGCGCAGCTGGCCCAAGACCGAGATGCCCGAGTACGAGTCCCGCTTGCGAGAGCGGGGCCGCCTCCGCGGCGAGCTTGGCGAGCCCAGCGGACCCGAAGGCCCCGGCGAGCGCCCCCGCCGC
>DDSR01000230.1:0-295 GCA_002343455.1 Deltaproteobacteria bacterium UBA2385
GCGCGTCGGCGGCGATGTGATCCTCTCCGCCCTGCAGGTCGGCGCCGGCGCGCTGCGCCCGGCCAGCCGGCCGGCCACCGGCGCCTTCGTGACGGTGCCGCTCGCGCTGCGCGACCCCTACGCCCTGACGGCCCTGGCCGTCATCTGCACCGTGGTGCCGGGCTCGCTGTGGTCCGAGCTCGCGCCGGACCGCAGCGCCGTGCTGCTGCACGTGTTCGGCGTGGAGGACGAGGCCGCCTACGTGCGCGAGTTCAAGACCCGCTATGAGCAACCGCTGATGGAGATCTTCGAATGA
>DDSR01000230.1:315-6908 GCA_002343455.1 Deltaproteobacteria bacterium UBA2385
GCCTGGTGCGCGGGCCGCGCGCGCAGGACCGCGTGCTGGCGCTCGATTTCATCTTCGCCGTGGCCATGCTGATGATGCTCGTGCTGGGCATCCGCGACGACAGCCGCATGTACTTCGAGGGCGCGCTGCTGATGGCCCTGTTCGGCTTCCTGGGCTCGTCCGCCATGGCCAAGTTCCTGCTGCGCGGGGAGGTGATCGAATGATGGTCGTCGAAGCCCTGGTCGCCCTGCTGCTGCTGGCGAGCGGCGCCGCCGCGCTGGTGGCGGCGCTGGGCCTGCTGCGCCTGCCGGACTTCTTCATGCGCCTTCACGGCCCGACCAAGGCGACCACCCTGGGGCTGGGCGGGATCCTTGCGGCGTCGACCATCGTCTTCAGCGTTCAGGACCCGGGGCTCTCGCTGCACGAGGTCCTGATCACCCTCTTCCTGTTCATCACCGCCCCCGCCAGCGCCCACATCCTGGCCAAGTCGGCGATGCACGACCGCGTGCCCTTCCAGGGCGGGCAGGAGGACCCCCTGCTGCACCCCGCCAACCTCGTCCCCGAGAGCGCCGGCGAGTACCACGCCGCGGGCCTGGACCTGCCACCGCCCGGTGAGCCGCTTCCGGGCGAGGAGTCGTGAAGGCCCCGTCATCCTGGACCCTGGACCTGCGAGGGCTGGCCCTGAAGGTCTGGGAGCCGGGCCAGGGCGAGGGGCGGCCGGTCGTCCTGCTGCACGGCTTCCTCGACCAGGGCCTGTGCTGGGTGCGCACCGCCCGCTGGCTGCCCGGGCGACGCCTGCTGGCCCCCGATCAGCGCGGCTTCGGGCAGAGCGGCAAGGTCGGCGCCGGCGGCAGCTACCACTTCCCCGACCTGATCTCCGACCTCGACGCCCTGGTCCATCACCTGGGTGGGGGGCCGATCGATCTCGTCGGGCACAGCATGGGCGGCACCGTCGCTGGCTGGTATGCCGGGGCTCGACCCGAGAAGGTCGTGCGGTTGGCCATCGTCGAGGGCATGGGCCCTCCCGCCGAGGTCGAGGACAGCCCGCTCGACCGGCTGCGCCTCTTCCTGGACGGCACCCGTCGCCCTCCGCCGGTGCCGGTCCTGCCGGATCTCGAGCACGCCACCGCCCGCCTGCTGCGCCGTCACCCGCTGCTTGACCCCGAGCACGCCGCCCTGCTGGCCGAGCACGGCACCGAGCCCGCCGGCGCCGTCCGCCGCTGGAGCTTCGACCGCCTGCATATGGTGCGCTCGCCGACCCCGTTTCGGGAGTCGGGCTTCGCCGAGGCCCTGGGCGCGATCACCGCCTCGACCTTGATCGTCTGGGCCGAGCAGAGCTGGTACGCCCCCGAGGTGCGGGAGAGGCGCAGCGCGGCGCTGCCGCAAGCCCGTCAAGAGACGGTGCCGGGCGGGCATATGCTGCCCTACGACGCGCCCGAGGCGCTCGGCCGGTTGCTGGCCGAGCACCTGGGCGAAGGCTGATCAGAGGACCAGGCCGCCGTCCACGTCGATGCAGCGACCGGTGAAGTAGTCGTTGTCGATGATGAACTTGATGGCCTTGTACATCTCCTCGGGCTCGCCGACGCGCTTCAGCGGCACGGGCTGCACCATCTTCTCGAGCATGGCCGGGGGCATGCCTTCCAGGATGGGGGTGCGGGTGAAGCCCGGGGCGATGCAGCCGGTGCGGATGCCGTAGCGGGCCAGCTCGCCGGCCCACAGCTTGGTCATCGAGACGATGCCCGCCTTGGCGGCGCTGTAGTTGCTCTGGCCCATGTTGCCGTGGCGGCTGATCGAGCTGATCGAGATGATCACGCCCGGCCCGCCCTTGTTGGCGATGGCCCAGGCGGCGTACTCGCGAGCGCCCAGGAAGACGCCGGTCAGGTTGACGTCGATGACCTGCTGCCACTTGGCCAGCGAGAGCTTCTGGACCGCGCCGGTCTCCTTGTCGACCTTGACCAGCAGGCCGTCGCGGATGATGCCGGCGTTGTTGACGATGCCGTTGAGGCCGCCCAGCGCTGCCGCCGCGTCGGCGATCAGCTTCTCGACCTGGCCCTCGACGGCGACGTTGGCGACGAAGCCGACGACCTTGCCGGGCAGGCCCTTGGCCTCGGCCTCGACCGCGCGCACGCCCTCCTCGTTCATGTCGCAGAAGGCGACATCGGCGCCATCACGCGCCAGGGAGAGGGTGAAGTGACGGCCCATGCCGCTGGCGCCGCCGGTGACGATGAACTTGCTACCCTGGATGTCCATGAGCTTCTCCGTACTGGAAGAGGGGTTGCCGGGTAACCTGTCCATGCCATGCTCGCGCCATGAGCCCATCGCTGCTCCTCAGTCTGCTGGCCCTCCCCCTGCTGCTGCTCTCCGAGTGGCGGGGGAGCGTCGCTGGCAAGTGGGTCTTCAAGCCCCTCGCCTCGCTGGGCTTCATCGGGCTCTCCTGGGAGCGAGGAGCCCTGGAGCATCCCTGGGGCCAGCTCGCCTTCGCCTCCTTCCTGCTCTGCGCCCTGGGCGACGTGCTGCTGATCCCCGCCGACAAGCGGGCCTTCCTGGCCGGCCTCCTCAGCTTCCTGCTCGGCCACGTCGGCTTCGCGATCGCCTTCGCCTCGCGCGGGCTGGTGCCGACTCCGCTGCTCTGGGCCCTCCCTGCCTTGACCATGCTCGCGGCCATCGTCCTGCGCTGGCTCTGGCCACACCTGGCTCCGAAGATGCGGCTACCGGTCCTTGCCTACATCGTCGGCATCAGCGTGATGGTCCTGACGGCCCTGTGCACCGTCGCCTGGCTGCCCTCCCCCGCCCTGATCGGCGGCGCCACGCTCTTCTTCGTCAGCGACCTCTTCGTGGCCCGCAACCGCTTCATCCAGCCCGGCTTCGTCAACCGGGCCTTCGGGCTGCCCCTGTACTACGCCGGGACCCTGCTCCTGGCCTGGGCCAGCGGGGGGCCCTGACCGGGAGACTCCTGAGCTGAAGATCCGATCGACCTCCTCGCGGGCCTCGGGCCTCAGGACGATGAAGACGTGGTCGAGCGCCTGCAGCCGGGTCGAGCCGCGCGGGGGGACCAGCTCGTGGCGGCGGGCGATCATGGCCACCACCGCCTGCTCGGGCAGGTGCAGATCCCGCAGCAGCGTCTCGGAGGCGAGGCTCTGCTCCTGGATGGTGTACTCGACGATGTCCGCGTCGACGTCCCGCAGGGAGGAGATCTCCAGGGAGACCGTCGGTACGGGCTGGCTGGGCTCCTGCAGGCCCAGGCGGGCGGCCAGCAGGGGCAGGGTCCAGCCCTGGAGCACCGCCGAGGCCAGGACCACGAAGAAGACGATGTTGAAGAGCAGAGGCCCCTGGGGCAGACCCACCATCAGCGGGAACATGGCCAGGATGATCGGGACCGCGCCCTTCAGCCCGCCCCAGGCGATCAGCAGGATCTCCCCCGCGGAGAAGCCGAAGGGCAACAGCAGGGGCACGACCGCCAGCGGGCGGGCCACCAGGATCAGCACCGCCGCGATCAGCAGGCCCTCGCCCACCACGGCGAAGACCTCTGTAGGAGAGCTGAGCAGGCCCAGCACGACGAACATGGTGATCTGCGCCACCCAGGCGAGGCCGTGGATGAAGAGGCCGGTGCCCCGCTGGAAGACCACCCGGTGGTTCCCGATGACGATGCCGGCGATGTAGATCGCCAGGAAGCCGCTGCCTCCGCTCATCGCCGCCAGCCCGAAGGCCAGCGCCCCGCAGGCGCCGATCAGCACGGGGTACAGGGCGGCGGTCTGCAGGTTGATGCCGTTGACGATGCGCACCGAGAGCCAGCCCACCCCCAGGCCGACGACCGTGCCCAGGCCCATCTGCTTGACCAGCAGCCCGAGCTGAGCCAGCCCCGGCTCGGCCTCGTTGGTCAGCACCTGCAGCAGGGCCACCGTCAGGAAGATGGCCATCGGATCGTTGGAGCCGCTCTCGATCTCCAGCGTCGCCGCCAGCCGCGGGCGCAGGCGCAGGCCCTGCGAGCGCAGGACGGAGAAGACCGCCGCCGCGTCGGTCGAGGCCACGATGCTGCCCAGCAGGGCGCCCACCGCAAGCGGCAGCTCCAGGATCCAGGCCGCCGCCAGGCCCGTGATCAGCGCGGTCCCCACCACCCCCACCGTCGCCAGCGCCAGCGAGGGCTTCCAGGCGAGGCGCAGCGCCTTCAGCGGCGTCTGCAGGCCGCCGTCGAACATGATGACCGCGAGCGCGAGCGTGCCGACGGCGTAGGCCACCGAGAGGTTGTCGAACTGGATCCGGCCCGGCCCGTCCTCACCGGCCAGCATCCCAATGCCCAGGAAGAGCACCAGGACCGGGAGGCCCACCCGTGCCGCCAGCTTACTGGAGACGATCCCGATCAGCAGCACCAGGCTGCCGATGAAGATGATCGTGTCGAGGAGAGGCACCGAGGACCCGGAGTTCGAAGCGCAAGCGAGGGGACCCCTCCCTATAGTCACCGTGTGTCCCCCGTTCAACCCTCTTGCATCGTCTCGCGCGCCGTCCTACGGTCCGCGCGCTGCCACACCCCCGGACCTCCTCATGTCGCTGTTCCAGCCCGCGCCCCGCAACCAGGAGGAGGTCGACAAGTGCCGGCCCCTCGAGATCCCTCCCGACCAGGTCCTGCAGATGACCGAGGTGGAGTGGTACGAGAAGATCTACCGGGGCGAGGACATGCCCCAGCTGACCCTGCGCGCGGTCCTGATGGGGTCGGTGCTGGGCTTCTTCCTGGCCTTCACCAACCTGTACATCGGGCTGAAGACCGGCTGGGGCCTGGGCGTGGCGATCACCGCCTGCATCCTGGCCTACGCCATCTGGAACACCTTCATCAAGATCGGCCTCGCCAAGACGCCGATGACCATCCTCGAGACCAACTGCATGCAGTCGACGGCCTCCTCGGCCGGCTACGCCACCGGCGGCACGATGGTCTCGGCCATCGCCGCCCTGGTGATGCTCTCGGCGACCCCGGCCAACCCGCAGGGCGAGCACCTGCCCATCCCGGTGCTGGTCTCCTGGACCTTCTTCCTGGCGGTGCTGGGCACGGTCCTCGCCATCCCGATGAAGCGCAACCTGATCAACCACGACCGGCTGAAGTTCCCCTCGGGCACCGCCGCCGCCGTGACCCTGCAGTCGCTGTACAGCGAGGGCGCCGAGGCCATCAAGAAGGCCCGCGCGCTGATGGTCGCCGCCTTGACGGGAGCCGCCTTCCCGCTGCTGATCGACCTGCCCCTGCGCAGCAACGCCGAGGGCGAGAAGGTCGGCCTGATCCCCGCCAGCTCCAACATCTTCGACTGGCTGCCCGCCCGCGGCACCCACCTCGTCGACGGCAAGCTGGAGAGCTTCAAGCCCTCGGACTGGACCATGGTCATGGACCACAACCCGGTCATGATCGCCGCGGGCGCCATCGTCGGCTTGCGGGTCAGCGTCTGGATGCTGATCGGCAGCCTCGTCCTGATCTTCGCCGTCGGCCCCGAGGCCTACGACGCCGTCTGGATCAGCACCGCCACCGGGGCAGAGCTGCGCGCCGCCACCGCCCCCTACAAGGCCTGGCGCGAGATCGGCATCTGGCTGGGCGTGCCCATCATGGTCAGCAGCGGCCTGCTGGGCTTCGCCTTGCAGTGGAAGACCATCGTACGAGCCTTCAGCGGCCTGTCCAAGAAGAAGACCGGCGAGACCAGCGACCTCGTCACCCGGACCGAGGTCCCCTTCTCCTGGTTCGCCATCGGCGGCGTGCTCAGCGGCGCGGGCGTCATCACCACCGCCCATATGTACTTCGAGGTGCCCTGGATGTACGGCGTCCTGGGCGTCGCCATGACCTTCTTCCTGGCCCTGGTCGCCTGCCGGGCCACCGGCGAGAGCGACATCACGCCCGTCGGCGCCATGGGCAAGATCATGCAGCTCACCTACGGCGTGCTCATCCCGCAGAGCACCACCGCCAACCTCGCCACCGCCAGCATCACCGCCAGCGCGGCGGGCTCGGCCGCCGATCTGCTCAACGATCTGAAGAGCGGCTACCTGCTGGGCGCCAACCCCCGCCGCCAGTTCCTCGCCCAGTTCGCCGGCATCTTCTCCGGCACCGCGGCGACCGTCATGGGCTTCTACCTGCTCGTCCCCGACGCCACCGCGCTGAACGGCGTCGGCGACCAGCCCCCCGCCTTCCCCGCGCCGGCCGCGCAGGCCTGGAAGGCCGTCGCCGAGGTCTTCAAGCTCGGCCTGGAGAACATGCACCCCATGCACCGCGAGGCCATCTGGATCGGCCTGATCATCGGCGCGGTGCTGCTGGCCCTGGAGACCCTGCTGCCCAAGGCGCGGACCTGGCTGCCCAGCGCGACCGGGCTGGGGCTGGGGCTGATCCTGCCCTTCCAGTATCCCTTCGCGATGGTGCTGGGCGCGGCGATCGCCTGGGGCTGGAGCCGAGCGAACGCCAAGCAGAGCGAGGACTACCTGGTGCCGATCTCGGCGGGCATCATCGCGGGGGTGTCGATCATGGGCGTACTGGTGGCGATCTTGAACACGCTGCTGGCGGGCTGAGGTTGGGGAGGAGGGCGGTGGGGCCAGGGGGGGGCTCGGCAATGCCCTGGGAGCCGCCTCGCGGACATACTCGCCGGATTCAAATC
>DDSR01000233.1 GCA_002343455.1 Deltaproteobacteria bacterium UBA2385
GACCAGCCGCCCTGCCATCGCCTGGGTCGCGTAGCGCGAAGAACGCACCGACTGCGAGGACCGCACCGACAACAAGGCCGAAGATCAGCGGGGCGCGGGATTTCGCAGCCGCGCTCGCAAGAGCGCGGGGCTTGGTGGCTGCTTGTGGCGTTTCGGCCGCGTCCTTGCGGACGCGGCTGCCCGCCAGCGGAATGCTGGTGACATCCGTTTTTACTTCGCGGGCCTGCTGGTAGCGGTCGCCGGGATCGTTCTGCATGGCGCGGGAGACGATGTCGTCCCACTGCGGGGCCACCGGCGCGCGCTCGGAGGGTGCCTTCCACGCGCCGCGCGGGAGCTGGCCGGTGATCATCTGGTAGATCATGACGCCGAGCGCATAGATGTCCGCGCGGTGGTCGATGGTGGCGTTGGGATCGAACTGCTCCGGCGCGGCGTAGTCGGGCGTGCCCATTCCGGTGCCGGTCTGAGTGCGGAAGCTGCTCTCGGCATCGAAATGCTTGGCGAGGCCGAAATCCGCTATCTTCACGCGCCCCTCGCGGGTGAGCATGATGTTGCTGGGCTTGATGTCGCGGTGCAGCAGGTGCAGCGGGCGCCCGTCGGGGCCCGTCGTCGTCCAGGCGACGTGCAGGGCCGCGGCCACCTCGGCCATGATCTCCAGCATCGGCCCGACCGGGACGATCACCCCGGCCTTGAGGACCAGCCCCAGGTCGGCGCCCTCGACCAGCTCCATCACCACGGTCCAGCTGTCGTCGAACTGCACCAGCCGGTGCACCTGCACGATCGCCCGGTGCCGGACCAGCCCCAGGACCCGGGCCTCGTCGCGCAGGCGGCTGGCCACCTCGTCGATCTTGGCCATCTCGGGGTTGAGGACCTTCAGCGCCACCATCTGGCTGAAGCCGCCCTCGCCCTGGTAGCGGGCCCGGTAGACCGTGCCGAAGCCGCCCGTCCCGAGCGCTTCGAGGACCTCGTAGCGACGCTCGGTCCCCATCAGAACACGAAGGAGGTGACCAGGAGGATGCCCCCGGCGGCCGAGGTGGCCTGGGCGGCGTAGCCGAGCATGTTGACCCGCTTCCAGTGCGCGTCGATCTCCTGCTGACCCTCGTCCACCTGCGCCGGGTTCTCGTACTCGCGCTCCAGCAGCTCGCCCGTGTGGCGCTCGTAGGAGAGGCCGTCGAGCACGGCCGCGCCCCAGAGGGCCCCGCTGGCGGCGCCGACGCCGATGCCGGTGAAGAGCAGGGCCCGGTTGGGTCCGCCCTTCTTCTCCTTCTCGGCCTTGACCCGCGGGGCCTGGGGCTCGACCGGGGGCTTCTCGACCGGCGTGCGCACGCGGGGAGGGGGGGCCGTCGTGACGGCCACCGCGCTGACCTGGGCCCAGGAGGGCAGGGCCTCGCCCGGGAGGAGGTAGGTGCTGCCGACCATCGTCCCGTCGAGCAGATCGGCCTGCAGCACCGTCGGGCGGTCGCTGGGGCGCTGGCTGCCCGGGCGGCCGTCGACCCAGGTGCGGCGGTCCGGGCGCTGGCCGAGGCCTTCCGTGGCGCCGTCGGCGAGGTTCTGCGAGGCGTCCCAGGCGGCTCGCAGCGGGTGACCGTCAGGGGCGAGGTTCGCCGGCAGCGTCCAGCTGGGGTCGGCCAGCCGCGCGGCGTGGAAGGCCTGCCGGGTGACCTCGGTGTTGCCGTCCAGGAAGGCCGACAGCGCCAGGGCCCGATGCACGGCGGCGGCCTGGGCCGGGTCCAGCACGGTCTTCACGCAGAGCAGGTCGGCGCGCAGCGCGTCCACGCTGGCCTGCACCGCGGCCTTGTCCCGGGCCTGGTAGCCCTCGGTCGCCTGGGCAGCGGTCTGCAGCAGGGTCGCCCCGGTCGACGGGCAGGCCGCCTGCGCGGATCCCTGGCCGGTCCCGAGCAGGGCGAGCGCGACGAGGCTGTAGCGGAGGTGCCGGATCATGGCGGAGGGGGCAGACCGAAGGGGGAGACCGAGGGAGAAGGCAGCCAGCCCCCATAATCGGTCCGCGCGCTTGGGGGGAGGGGCCGCCCTGTCCCCTCTCCCTCCAGAACCTGATTACACCCAAGGGATGCCCACCGTGCTGCGCCTGCCCGACCGCCGATCCGACGAAGAATCCCTCTGGGCCCTGGTCGAGGCCGGCGCCGTCGAGGTCGAGGCCGAGGGCGAGGATCTGCTCGGCCTCTTCGTCGGCGAGCCTCCCACTCTGCCCGGCGCCCGGGTCGAGCCGGCCCTGATGTTCGACCAGGGCGACACCTGGGCGGCCTCCCTGCGCCCCTTCCAGGTCGGGCCGCTGCGCATCGCCCCCCTGGGCCAGCCCGGCGACCTCGTGCTCGAGTCGGGCCCGGCCTTCGGCAGCGGCCAGCACCCCAGCACCCGCCTCGTCCTGGACCGCCTCGCCCTGCGCCCGCCGACCGGCCGCGTGCTCGACGTCGGCACCGGCAACGGCATCCTCGCCTTGGCCGCCCTCCGCCTGGGGGCAGCCTCCGCGGTCGGCGTCGACACCGATCCGGCGGCCTTGCCCATCGCCGCCTCCAACGCCGCCCGCGCCGGCCTCTCCGATCGACTGGAGCTGCGCGCGGACCTGCCGGAGCAGCCCTTCGACCTGATCCTGGTCAACATCGTCGCCGACACCGTGCTGGACCTCGCCCCCGCCCTGCTGACCCGCCTCGCCCCCGGCGGCGAGCTCTGCGCCTCGGGCGTCAGCGAGCTGCGCCGGGCCGAGGTCGAGCGCGGCCTGCGGCGGCTGGGCCTTCATGTGCCCGGCGGCGAGGAGTCCGGCGGCTGGTGGCGCATCGACGCCCTGGCCTCCTGGTAGCCGGCCATGCTGCTCTCCCTGCTCCTGTCCTGCTCTCCACCCGAGGTGGTGGCCCACGCCCCGGCCGAACCGGCGCCCGCATTCGTCCAGCCCGGCCTCCCTCGGGGCGTGCACGAGCTGCTGCCCGGCGTCTGGCTGATGACCGGCTTCGCCCTGGCCAACGTCATCGCCATCGACGCGCCCGAGGGCCTGATCATCGTCGACACCACCGAGGGCGCCTCTTCGGCGGCCGAGGCCCTGGCCGCCCTGCGCACGAAGACGGACCGCCCTGTCGCGGCCATCCTCCTCTCGCACGGCCACCCCGACCATGTCTTCGGCGGGCGGGTCTTCCTCGACGCCGACGCCGACGGACCCGGCGGCTCCCTGCCCCCGGTCTGGGCCCACCGCGACACCGCCGCCCGCATCGACGAGGTCGTCAGCGTCGTCGGCGACGCCATCCACCTGCGCTCGATGCGCATGTTCGGCGATCCCCTCTCCGACGAGGAGGTCACCAGCCCGCTCGGTGCCCGCCTGCGCTACGCGCCCGAGGACATCGCCCTGGCCCGCCCGACCCACACCGTCGACGGCGACGCCACGGTCCGGCTGGCGGGCCTCGACGTCGAGCTGCTGCACCTGCCCGGCGAGACCGAGGACCACCTCGCCCTGTGGCTGCCCGACCGTGGCCTGCTGCTGCCCGGGGACAACGTCTACCAGGCCTTCCCGAACCTGCACACCATCCGCGGCACCCGCTGGCGAGACCCGCGGCTGTGGGTACAGAGCCTGGACCGGATGCGCGATCTGGACGCCAGGGTGCTGATCCCGGCGCACACCGGGCCCCTGACCGACGCGGCGGAGATCGAACAGACCCTGACCGCCTGGCGGGACGCCATCCAGTACGTCCACGATCAGTCTGTTCGCGGCATCAACCAGGGCCAGGGGCCCGAGGAGCTGGCCGCCCGCGTCGCCCTCCCGCCGCACCTCGCCACGCACCCCTGGCTGGCCCAGACCTACGGTCGGGTCGACTGGTCGGTGCGGGCGGTCTTCCAGGGCTACCTCGGCTGGTTCGACGGCCAGGGCGCGACCCTGCTCCCGGTCTCGCCCGAGGAGCGCTCCCGTCGCCTGCTGCTGGCATTCGAGAGCGGGACCCCGCTCCCCGAGCAGGCGCAGGCCGCCTTCGACCAGGGCGATATGGCCTGGGCCGCCGAGCTGGCCGCCCACTGGAGCCGCGCCGAGCCCGACAGCGAGCCCGCCCGGGCCTTGCTGGCCGCGTGCTACGAGGCGCTGGCGGTCGGACAGATCAACATGAACGCCCGCAACTGGCTGCGCACCCAGGCCGCCGAGCTGCGAGGCGAGGTGCAGATCCTCCCGCCCGTCCCGGCTCGGGTGCCCGACGATCTGATCGAGGGCCTGCCGATCGAGGTCTTCATGGCCGCCCTGGGGCCGCGCCTGCGGGCCGAGCGGGTGCTGGAGACGGACCTCGTCATCGCCTTTGCCTTCACCGATCTCGACGAGCACTGGGTCCTGCACATCCGCCGTGGCGTGGCCGAGACCCGGCGTCGCAGCGCAGAACAGATCGAGGCGCTGAAGCCCGGGGTGCGGGTGCGGTGCAGCAGCCAGACCTGGAAGCGGGTCTCCACCGGGAAGATCAGCCCGGTGCAGGCCGTCGCCGCCCGCGAGCTGGAGGTGGACGGGACGATGGAGGCGGTGGGAGGGATGCTGGACTGGTTCGAGCGTCCGGCGGGCTAGTACGCGCGGCCGGCGGGCCAGGCTACTGGGTGTCGATCTCGACGGTGTCCTGCTCGCTGAGGTTCAGGCGCTTGCGGAGCTTCTCGTTGTAGGCGTCGATGCGGGCCTGCGCGCGGCTGCGGGTGTACCAGTAGCGGTAGTTCATGGTCGTTCCCCAGATGATCGCCCCGGGGATGGTCGCGACCCCCCCCGCGAGGCCCACCCCCACAGCCGCCTCGTTGATGTCCGGATCCGAGAGGCCGATCGCCACTCCACCCAGCAACACCGCGCTGCCCACGCCGATCAGGGAGAGCCCCGACACGCGGCGGCTGTGCAGCTTCTGCTGGGTCGTGGTGTCGCCGACCAGCTTGGCGAAGCTCATCGGGCTGAGCATGGTCGCGCCCCCACGGAGCACCCCCTCGACCTGCACCTGGCTGGCGGTCGTGTAGCCGACGCCCCCGACGCCCCCGACGCCCCCGACGCCGACGCCCCCGACGCCGCCCGGCACATAGCCCATGACCATCGTCTGTACAGAGCCCATGCGCAGGTACTCCGA
>DDSR01000193.1:0-433 GCA_002343455.1 Deltaproteobacteria bacterium UBA2385
GCCGGCGCGGCGGCGCGCCTACCTGCAGCTGGCCGGTGTCGCCTGAGGTGCCGGCGACGATGGACTTCCTGCGCCGCCTGCACCCGCGTCACGCCGAGGTTCCGGGCGCGGTGCGACCCGACCTCGGCGCCTGGCGCGCCGCCGGGCGGCCGCAGGCGGTCGCACCCGGCGACGGGCAGCCTGCCGCGCCAGGGCCCGCCATCGGCGCGGGCGACGGCGCCGCGTCCGCGCCGGCGCGCGCGACCGATGCACCGGTGCGCGCCGACGCGGACCGGCCCGTGGCGCCGGCCATGGCCGCGATCCCGGTCGTCGCAATAACCTCCGCCGCACCGCTCGCAGGCGCGGTCGAGGCGCGGACGCCGGCGGCGCAGCGATCGCCTCCGGCGCGGCGCGAGAGGTCAGTCCCAGCGACAGCGGCGCAGCCACCGGCGCC
>DDSR01000193.1:483-4322 GCA_002343455.1 Deltaproteobacteria bacterium UBA2385
CGGGACGACGCCGGCCGCGCCGCTGGCGGCGCCTACCGCCGCCTTGCCGCTGCTGCCCGCCGTGGCCCCTTCGGCACCGCCGCTGCGTGCCGATGTCGTGCCGCTGCAGCGCACCCCCGACGCGGCGGCGCCGACCCTCGTGCAGGTCACCATCGACCGCATCGACGTGCGCCTGCCGCCCGAGCGCATCGCGGCCGAGTCCCCGCGCCGTGCGCGCGCCGCGCCGACGGTCGCGCTGGCCGACTACCTGCGCGAGCGCGAAGGGGGCCGCCGGTGAGTTCGCCGCTGGCCATCGGCGCCGTCAGCGCGGTGCTGCGCAACCTGCTCGACAACGGGCTCATCGACGCCAGCGGCCCGCTGGGCCCGGTGACGGTGAGCGCGATCGCGCCCGACCGCATCGACCTCGAGGCCAGCGACCCGACGCCGCGGCTCAACCTGTTCCTGCACCAGGTCAGCCGCAATGCGGCCTGGAGCAACCGCGAGCTGCCCACGCGCGCGCCGTCGGGCGAACGCGTCGCCAATACGCCGCTGGCGCTGGACCTGCACTACCTGGTCACCGCCTACGGCTTCGCCGACCTGCATGCAGAGATCCTGCTCGGCTATGCGATGCACCTGCTGCACGAACGCCCGGTGCTGGACCGCGCGGCGATCCGGCGTGCGCTCGACCCGAGCCCGCTGGACGTCTCGATGCTGCCGCCGGCCTTCGCCGCGCTGGCGGCGAGCGACCTGGCCGACCAGATCGAGGCGCTGCGCATCATGCGGCCCCTGGTGATCGACCCGCAGAACTGGAACCTGATCGTGGAGAGCTTCACCTTCTCCTCCGACAAGGAGGAGGCCCGCTCGCTGGCACCCTGAAGCTCAGCTCTGGCCCTGCACCTTGACCATGGCCTGGGCGGCCACCACCCGGGCGCCCCAGAAGAGCAGCAGCGCCCCCAGGATCCCCAGGGGCCAGCCCTCGGCGACCGCCTCGATCACGCCCAGCGGGATGCGGTCGGCGAGCTCCGGGGGGAGGCGGTGGGCGTGGCCCCGCTCGAAGGGCAGCAGCAGCAGCGCGCCGAGCAGGGAGGTCCAGGCGAGGCTGCGCAGGAAGGCCGCCACCACCAGCGGCGCCTGGTTGATGCGTCGGAACATCGCCGAGGTGGTCTGCTGGTAGTGGATGACCTGCTCCTTGACCAGGTTGGGCAGCTCCAGGGCCATCAAGGTGGTGGTCAGGGCGCGGTCCAGGGTCGGCCCCGGCCCCATCCGCTGCTCGATCATCCGCAGGCGGACCATACGCAGCGTCTGCACCAGCTCGGCGTGGTAGTCCTGGCCCGGCCGGAGGCGCAGCACGCTGCTGTCCACCGCCATCAGCGCCTTGAAGTACAGGGTCATCGACATGGTCAGGGGCAGCCCGATGTCGCGGGCGAGGTTCATCACCGCCACGACCAGGTTGACCAGGGACTTCTCGCCGGGGCTGGCCCCCGGGTTGTCGCTGGCGTCCAGCCAGGCGTCGGTGGCCTCGGCGAAGCGCTCGTAGTGTTCGCTGACCAGCAGCCCACGGGGGGCGTCCAGCAGGTCCAGCACCGCGATGAAGAGCCGCTCGACGTCCTGGGAGGCGATCGCGTCCATCAGGGCCATCTGCTCGCGCAGATCCTCGGGGCTGGCCCGCCCGACCAGCCCGAAGTCGACGTAGCCGATGCAGTTTCCGGGTAGAACAATCAAGTTTCCAGGGTGGGGGTCGGCGTGGAAGACCTCGCCCACCGCGGCCTGCAGGTAGTAGTTCTGGAGCACATTTCGAGCGAGGCCGTGCAGATCGCAGCCCATCGCCTCGAGCTCGTCCATGACCTCGGCGTCGCCGGCCTCGATCCGGCGGACCAGCTCGCTGAGCGGCAGGCCCTCGAGGTACTCCATGGTCAGGACCCGCGGCGTCGTCATCTCCCAGTAGATCCAGGGGATGCGCTGCATCGGGTTCCACTCGGTGTGCTCGTGGACCCGGTCGGCGTTCTTGGCCTCGACCACGAAGCTGAGCTCGCGGCGGGTCCAGCGGATGAAGTCCCGAAACACGGGCCGCACCTTGACCTGGCCGAGCACGCTGCTGAGATCGACCAGGAAGCCGACCGCCAGCAGCCAGCGGGCGTCAGTGTCGAAATTGCGCTCGGCCCCCGGGCGCTGCACCTTGACCACCGCGACCTTGCCCTGGTCCTGCCCGCGGCCAATCACGACCCGGTGGATCTGCCCGAAGCTGGCCGCCCCGATGGGTCGGTCCTCGAAGTGGGAGAAGAGGGTGTCGATCGGCGCGCCGAGCTCGGCCTCGACGATGGCCCGCGCCTGCTGCACGGGAAAGGGGGGGACCCGGTCGTAGAGGCGCTCAAGGCTGCGGCAGTAGCGCGGAGGCAGCAGGTCGTAGCGCAGGCTGAGCAGCTGGCCGAACTTGACGAAGGCCCCGCCCAGCTCTTGCAGCCAGCCGTAGAGCCGCTCGGGGCCCAGCGCGCGCAGCTCTTCCCGCCGCCGCTCCCCGACCAGGGGGAGCCGCGCAGCACCTTCGGCCAACAAGGTGGGCAGGAAGACCCACAGGAAGCCGAGCACGATGCGGGGACCGCGCGCCATGCGCTCCTCGGGGAGAGGGAGAGGCCGCCAGGCCCCCGAGGGGCTCAGCCCTCGTCGCTGCTGTCTTGGGCGCGCCGATGGCGCTCGCCGCGATCGCGGGTGCGCGAGGAGGGCTTGACCTTCTCGTAGAAGCCGTCGTGCATCCGGCGCGGACCGTCGCGCAGCCCGTCGAGCATGTCCCGGGCGGTCTCGTCGGCGTCCTTGCCCAGGTTGCGCAGGACATCGCCCGGGTCCCGGAAGTCGCGCTGAAAGGCCCGGTCGACCGTGTTGCGGGTGACCCGGGTCGCCGTGTCCAGCCCGGTGCTGGCCGCTTCGATGCCCGCGTGCAGGATGCCCTGCTGGAGCTCGATCACATCCTTGAACAGGCCCTCGGCCCGCCGGGCCTCGGAGGAGCTGCGACCGCCGCTGCGGCGCCGACCGCTGCCGGTCGCGCGCTCCTCGCGCTCGACCCGGCTGCTGGTGCGGGACTCGCCACCGCCTTCGGCCTGGTCCACCCCCTCACCCCGATCCACTCCCGACTCCGACCGTCGTGCCATGTTCGACTCCTTGGAACCGAGCGGCAATAACCGGCTCCCTGCACGGGCGGTGCGGGCAATGACCAGATCCATTAAGGACACCCGCCCCAAACCCGAAGGAGATGCCGTGACCCAGCCGCGCGTCCTCCGTTGTTATGGCGATGGCCACCTCGCCATCGTCTCGAACGACCAGCCCCGCATCGACATCGACCCGGTCCTCCCGTCCAAGGAAGACGCCCGGGATCAGGCGATCGGAGCCCTCCCGGCGGCCTTCGTGCTGCTGACGCACGGCGGCACCGAGGCCCTGGACGACGCCCTCGACCTGCTCGAGGTGAAGCCCGAGAGCGTGCTGGTCGCCAGCGCCGGCCTCTGCGACCGGGCCAGCGAGTCCCTGGACCTGGACGACCGGCTGGTCGACCTCGCCGACTGGGATCGCGTGCGCTTCGCCGGGGCGCGGGTCACCGGCCTGCCCCCTGTTCGCGGCGGCCTCCCCGGCCTGGGATCCCTGCCCGGGGTCGAGTCGCTGCCGGACCCCCGGTCCATGCTCTCCAGCGCCAGCGACGCCCTGGGGCGCGCGCTGGAGGCCCTGCCGGCCGTCGGCAACCTGGCACGTCAGGGGGAAGGCCTGCTGGGTGGGGGCCTGCTGGGTGGGGGGCTGCTGGGCGGGGGGCTGCTGGGCGGGGGGCATCGGCGCCCGCTGCACATCGCCTTCGAGGGCGGGCCCAGCGTGCTCTTCGC
>DDSR01000194.1 GCA_002343455.1 Deltaproteobacteria bacterium UBA2385
CGCCAAGAGGTCGGTGGGGCTGCGAGCGGAGCGGGCGGAGTCGACCGGACCCGAGGTTGGCGGGCGCTGTGCCGGTGCGGCGCAGGGCCTCGACGTTGGCAGGGCCTGGACCTGCGCTCGCTGGCTGGGTGGACCAGCATGGCGCTCAGAGCAGGCTGTCCCCGCGGAAGATCATGAACTGTCCGAGGGGGTGGCTATCGACATAGTCGGCGATCGGGTTCCACCACGACTCTCCCACCACCAGATCCTGGTAGCCGTCGCCATCATAGTCCAGGCCCGATAGGACATTGTCGCCGATTCCGGCCTCCCTCAGGTCAGACCAGATCAAGATCGACGCGTCCTGAATAGACCAGGTCCCGCCGCTGGGGACGTTCATCAGTGCCAATGCTGCCGCACGCCCACCTTCCTCCGGTTCGGATACGATTTGAAGGGCGTACTCAGGGACGCCGTCGTTATCGGCGTCCTGGGTGACCTGGGTCCGATTTGGGACAATGCCGTATCCGGAGCCTGACTCCACCACCACATGGGCGTCGTTGCGAGTGCACGACCCGCTAGGGCAATCGCGCGGGAGGTCAAAGTGATGGAGCGACCCCTCATTCGGTGCCGTTGGGTGAGGGTTCTTCAATACCAGCAGGTCGTCGTAACCCTTGCCATCCAGATCGGAAACGCAGGCGAACCTTTCCCCGAAACGCACATCGGTCCCGATGCCATCTAACACGTAGTCCGCCTCCTCCGAGGTGCGATCGGCTGTAAATGGCCCGAGAAAGACCCAGACCTGCCCGGGGGGGCTCTCATCTCTGTGCTGATAGCTTCCGCCGACCAGGTCTGCGAAGCCGTCGCCGTTCGCATCACAAGTCGCGAAATCCAAACCGGACTGGTAGGGCACCTCGGTACTGAACCGGATACTGTCGTTGACCTCCAGTCGGCCTTCGAAGTGCTGCTGACTCAACAGATATGCGAATGGCAACCCCGTGCCACTCAGTCCGTCCAGGTCGCGCGGGAAGGCCGCGGCCGCCAGGATCCAGGGTTCGTCCCCACCGGGAGGGACCACCCAGCCGCTTGAACTCAGCAAGACGGGATCGTCTTCCTTGTGCACTCTCCAGGTCCCATCCAACATGGTCGGTTCCTCGAAGGTGCTGGCCGGGTCCGGGGGACCAAATGCGATCTGGATCTCGCTCACGTAGGCCCAGTCGGATTCTCTATAGCCAAAGGATCCGAGCACGTAGTCCATGTGGCCGTCGCCGTCGATATCCACTTGAGCATGCGCACTCTGGTTCGTGATTCCGTTGTCTCCGACGGGATCGTCTGGGTCGTTGGGAAATGCCCAGGAGGCAATGACAGTGTCCTGAACCTTGTCCCAGCCCCCTGAAGTACCGACTGGGCTCTCAAGCAAGACGTACTGATTGCTCAATGTGCAACCTTTGTCGGCCTGTGGACAGGGAAACTGCATCAAGGGCGCTAAGATCTCGGCCCGCCCGTCTCCGTCTGAGTCCCCCGCCGCCACCATTCTGTGTCCGAGGTGTCCAGGGCTCTCCGTCTCCGGGTCCCGGTAGACCGTCCACCAAGCGTCTCCACTGAGAGTAGTTGTGTCGAAGCCGCACTCGTCTAGGTTAAGGTCGCAGTCCTGGTCGATATCGTCGTCGCACAGGTCCAGGGCTCCAGGATTCACTCCCGAGTCTCCGTCGTCGCAGTCCTCCCCCAGGCTGACCCATGTGCCCTCGACGCCTGGGCAACCCTCGACCGCGCTCTCGTCTTTGCCATAGCCGTCCCCGTCCCCGTCCAGGTACCAGGTTCCCAGCAGACCCTCGTCGACGGCCGCGTCGCAGTCGTTGTCGACTCCGTCGCACAGCTCTTCGGCATCGGGATGGATGGCCGAATCTTCGTCGTCGCAGTCCCCACCCACCCCCACAGAGCCGTCAGCGCAGGTACAGGCCAGGACGGCGAGAGATCCGAAGCCGTCGCCATCCCCGTCTGTCCAACAAGTCTGCGCGTCCTCCGAGGTCGATGGGTCGACCAGCCCGTCGCAGTCGTTGTCGAGACCGTCACAAAGCTCGACGGCGCCCGGCCGAACCTCGGGGTCGCCGTCGTCGCAGTCCTGGTCGTTGGCCACCTGGCCCGGCGGCCGAACGCAGCCTTGCCCCTGGGGCGCGCCCGCTCCGTAACCGTCCCCATCCCCGTCGATGTACCAGGTCGACGGGGTGGGGCAGTCGAGGGTGGTGGTGCCACCATCGCCGGGCTTGTCTGGCGAACATGCGAGCGCGGCCAGGAGCAGGGGAAGCAGGCGCATGGAATCCTCGGGAGGGCCTGATTGTAACACCCGGCGCGGTACCGGCATGGTTCTTTGGAAGTGGGGCCCACCAGGCCAGCGAACCCGCCTGGGCGAGGCCCCATCCACGGCGGCACAGATGCCCGCAGAGAGATCCTCAAGCCCGGCTCGTGGACGCTCCGCTATTCGCCAGCGCCCTCACCTCCGCCGCGCCTCCTCCGCCCGAGGCAGGTGCGCCCGCACCGCCAAGACGCCAAGGCGCCAAGAGGCCAGTGAGGCTGCGAGCGGCGGGGACCGAGACGACCGAACCCGAGGCTGGCGGGCGCTGTGTCGGTGCGGCGCTGGGCCGCGTTCGCCTCATCGGGGTCGACCTGCCCGGCTTCGGGTAGAGCGAGGCCATCGACGGGCTGGGCCGCCCGCGGTGGCGCTGGCGGGTCTCCT
>DDSR01000361.1 GCA_002343455.1 Deltaproteobacteria bacterium UBA2385
GCGGTCGGAGCTGTTTCTGGATAGAGTGGGAGCCTTCCCTGCCGGACCGGACGCCCATGGCCGCCCCAGCCGCCCCGTCACCCCGCCGCCCCCTGGTCCGCCGGCCATCGGTCGGGGCCTGTTTTGCGGCCATTCGGGCGCCCGAGCTCTACCGCAACTTCGCCATCCACCTCTTCGTGATGTTCCCGGCGGCCTTGCTGATGTCGTGGATCGGCGCGCGGCTGGACCTCGCCCTCGGCATCGCCCCCCTGGGGGTCCTGCCCGTCCGCCTCGCCCTCGGCATGCTCTCCGTGGCGACCGGCGGCGTCTGGGTCTGGTACGTCTACGGCTACCTCTACCTCTCCGGGGGGGGCTCTCCCGGCACCCACGTCGACGGCGGCCCCACCGCCATGGTCGACACCGGGCCCTACACCATGCTGCGGCACCCCAGCGTGCTCGGCAAGCTGCTCGGCGTCATCGGGCTGGGCATCGCCTGGGGCTCCGTCACCTTCCTGCTGGGCTTCGTTCCGGTGCTGGTGGTCTACAGCCTCATCACCAACCGCTACCTGCAGGAGCGCTTCTGCGACGAGCGCTTCGGGGCCCGCTACGACGCCTATCGCAAGGTGGTGCCCATGCTGCTTCCTCGGCCCGCGGGGATCCGGCGGTGGCTGAGGGGTGAGGCCGCCCTCGGCGAGGCCGACGAGGCCCTGCCCCTGCCCGCCCAGCAGCACCCGCCGGGCGTGTCCGGCGAGCTCCGCTGGTACCTGGTGGGGCTGGTGGGCTTGATCGGGGTGTTTGCCGCGGCCTTGGCGGTGGCGCTGGCGTCGCGCTGATATTGCCGATCTCCGTTGGGGCCGGGCGGCTACCCGGTCACCAGGGCGTCTGGCAAATGGGAAAGGAGTCAGGTCGTTACAATTCCGCCCGCGCCTCGCCCGCCCGGTTTCGACTCGGAGTAGCCTTCGCCTGGGGTGCATCAACCGCGTAGGACCCGATCTCGCCATCGCCCGCCGGTCCTCCCGGACCTCGAAATTGAGTAGTCGTGGGAGCCACCAAGTGCCCTATGCACGAAAAACAGATTGCGTCTGTGTGCGTCCGATCCGCGTCCGATCCGGCGTCAGGTATAGCCCTTTGCCAGTCTCATGAATCAACCCCTCACCAGCCGCGCTGCCCCTCGCCCGCGCGCCCATCCTGGATCTCCTCCCTGTGCTGCCTCCGCTGAAGCGTGACGCTCTCACCAGCCATCGAGGAAAGCGGCACCAGGAGAGAGCATGCCCCGCCGATCCCGCGGTGAGGCTCCACGCTCGCGGCCAGAACCTGCGGCCCCACGGTCGCCGGGCCTACTCCACGCAGTCGCCGTACCCGTAGAGGCTCGCCTCGTCCGAGCACTCCGCCTTGTAGGACTCGAGGTTGGCCGTCCCGTCGTCCTCGTCGGACTGGCAGGCCTGGGCGGGCGTCAGCGTGCCGAAACCACCAACGGCCTGGCCCTCTGATGCACCGGATCGGTGACGCCTTTTCGGCTGGCGTTACCCCAGGGTTACCAAATCCTGGCATCGTCGCGGCGCTCGCCTCTACGATGCGCCTACCGTCTATCTCCTCTCCCCAAGTGGCGGCGGGTGATGGGAGTCGAACCCACCGAGCGACGCCTCTCGACGTGCCCCACCGATTTTGAAGACCGGGGCCGGCACCAGCCTGACACCACCCGCCATCGCCGGCCTAACCGGCTTGCCCGGCGCTGCCTCCTTTCCCGGCACCCCGAAGCCGGATACCCCACAGGCATGCCGCGACGCCCTCCGCTCACCCTGCACCTCCAGACGCCTCGGGGCGAGCTGATGGGCGAGGCGCGGCTGCTGGAGCGGTACCGGATCAGCTTCGAGCTCTCCGCCCCCCTTCGGCCGGGGGATGCGGCCGACTTCCGCGTAGCCCTGCCCGCCCCCGACCGCGGCCCTCAGCTCTACGTTCACGGCTCGCTGCGCATCCTGCGCATCCTCGACGCCCACCCCGACGCGCCCTCGCTCTTCAGCGCGGAGATCCTGCAGATCCGGTCCGAGGACCGCAGCGATCTGGAAGCCTGGCTGGCCACCTGGGCGACGGAGTCCGGGCGGCGATTCGAGGCGATGACGGGCTCGAGCGAGTGGGAGCCCGAGGTGGACGTGTCCGAGAGCTCGCGGGGCTGGACCGACGCGCTGGACTCCAGCAAGCTGCCTCAGGGGAGCATGGGGCCGACGGTCTCGGGCTTCTCGACTGCGGCGCCGGCCTCGGACGGGCCCATCGAGCCTCGCCTGGCCGGGCGGGAGGCGATCCGTACGGCGCTCCGCCGGGGCCTGCCGGGGCGCGGCAGCCGGGCTGGGCGGTCGGACACGCCCCCGACCCGCGGGACGCGACGAAGCTCCTGGCTGGTGCCCAGCCGGGAGCGGGCTCGCAGACAGATCGGCGCATGGATGCAGGACTTCGCGATGCAAGAGCCGGTCGAGGTCCTGGCGGAGCCCGAGGTGACTGTGGACCCCGCCTCCAACCCCGCTCGGATCGTGGTGGTGTGGAGGACGCTGGAGCGGTACCAGGCGGACTACAGCACCTACATCTGTTCGCGCGGCCTGTTCGTCATCACCTCGGTGACGCTGAGCCGGGACACGCCGGTGGTCATCGTCATGGTGAAGCCGGATGGGGCCTCGGTACAGTGCGGTGGTCGGGTGGTGGCGCCGATGCCGACCGGGCTGGGGCTGGCCGTCGACCTGGACGAATCCCAGCTTCAGGTGTTGGCTTCGACCGCCTCGGGCGCCTGACGTCGCACGCTGTGCCAGCAGCCGCCCCGCAGGACGAGCCGGGTGACATCGGCCGCCGGGTGGGGGTCGGGGTGCAGCTCGTCGCCGGGGAGGATGATCGCCGGTCCTTCGGAGTCGCTCAGATCGAGGCGCAGGTGCGGCTGGATTGCACGGACCTGGCGGCCGGCGGCGTCTGTCCAGATGGCGTCGACGCTGGCAAAGGGCGCCAGCTCTTCGAGGGTGCGGAAGGTGGGGGGGGCCAGGGGTAGCTGGCCTTGTCGGTGCAGCTGGAGGGCGGCGGCCGGGGTGTGCCAGGCGATCGCCGTGGTTTCTGTCCCATCCGGCTTGGCCTCTGTCCGCAGCTCCTGCGGCAGACGGGCCAGGAGGAAGCGTGTGTCGTAGCGGCGGGGCTCCTGCTCGGGCGTCACCCACCACGACCAGAGGCGAAAGAGGTCCACATCGACCACCGCCTCGTGGATCCGGTCCAGGCCGGACCTCCCGCTGAGGAGCTCGGCGCGGTGCAGCTCGCCGAGGGGGTGAGGACCCAGCCACAGCCCGGCCTCCTCGAAGCACTCCCGGGCGGCGGCGACGATGTAGGCCCGAAGCTCGCTCTCGCGGGCGCTGGGGTGACCGATGGCGGGCGCGATGCCATCGGACTCGTCCACCCGGCCCCCCGGAAAGACCCAGGCGTCGGGGAAGAAGCCCATGCTGCGGGCCCGGCGGACCAGCAGGATCTCGGGGCCCTGCGCTCCGGCTCGCAGGAGCAGGACGGTGGAGGCGGCGCGGGGCAGGCTCATACGGACGGCGTCCGGTCGCTGCAGAGGATCTCGCTGATCGCTGGCCCCAGGCGCCCCTGCGCGTCTCGCTGGCCGAGGTCGATCGTCTGCCCGGCCTGCTCTCCGCCGATCAAGCGGACGACGGGGAGCTGATCGACGCCGCGAGGGCGGACGACCGCCGCGAGCTGGCCCGTGGAGAGGCGGACGGCGCAGGCCTCGGGGAACTCGCCCAGGACCGCGCAGAGCTCGGCGATGATGGTCTGGTCGTAGGTGCGCCCGCCGCTTGACGCCAGCTGGGCGAGGGCTTGGGGGACGGCGAGGCCCCTTCGCCAGGCGGTGGTCGAGGTGAGCGCGTCGAAGGTGTCGCAGACGGCGGCGATTCGACTGTAGAGGTGGAGCTTGGGCCAGTAGAGGACATCGGGGTAGCCGTCGCGGTTGATGCCGAGGTGGTGCTCCATGGCCACCAGCACCCTGCGGCGGAGCCCGACGTCGACCGCGCGCTCATTGAGGTGGACGCGGACCGTCTCCATCGGGTGCAGGTGCAGGAGCGCGCTCTCGGAGGGGGTGAACTCCCGGCCCGCGCGACGAACCTCGACGGGGATCAGGGTCAGACCCACGTCCATGCTGGCGACCGCCCGCGCCAGCTCGGTGAGCGGTGAGCCCGTCAGCCCCAGGCGCGCCCCCAGCGCGATGGCGAGGACGGTGATGTTGGCGACGTGGCGGGCTTCGTAGGTGAAGGTGCTGCCCACGCTGAGCAGGGTGGGGACCGCCGCGAGGGCCAGCGGGAGGTCCCGGCTGAGCTGCTCGCAGCTGCGGCCGATGGTGTTGAGCGTACCGGGCCGTGGCCCCTGCGTGAGCAGGTCTTCGGTGGCCGTCGCCAGCTCAAGGTAGGCCAGCAGCAGGCTCTCGGCCCGATCGGCCCGATCGGCCTGGCTGCTGGGGGCGGCTGCCGACTCCGATCCGGTCGTCAGCTGAAGGTGCCCCGCGCCCGCCCCGGCCAGCGCCCGGTTGACGGCCTCGCGCGCCTGGGTCGCCCCCAGGTCCTCGACCAGGCCGCACTGCTGGATGAGGAGCTGCATCTGCTCCAAGGTGACGGGCCCGCCGATTCGGAGGGCGCTGGAGCCCCGACGCCGCATCCAGGGCAGCAGCTCGCGCAGCGAGGGGTGCTGGACCGGGTCGATGTCGGCGAGCTCGCCCTCGACCCGCACGCCGTCGGACTCCAGGTGGAGCTCGACCGCGCCGAGGAGGTCGTGGATCTCGCTGAGCGCGTCGGCGATTCCCCGGTACGAGGCGTCCAGGGAGGGGTGGTCGAAGGGGAAGGTCTTGAGGGAGTGGACCAGCCCGGCCAGCCGGAGGCCGCTGCGACGCGCGGACTCGAGGACCTTCTCGTGGGTCGCCGGGTCCATCGCCGCCTGGTGCCGCGTTCGGTGTTCACTCATGGGTCACTCCTGCGGCGCGCACGAGCTGCCGGAGCTCGGCGCCGCCGGTGCGGGCCAGGCCGATCAGGGCCGCGCGACCGGAGTCCCCCAGGGCGTTGAGCCCGACGATGGCGGCGCTGGCGATCTGCGGGCGGCGGGCGGCGCTCTCTTGCGCGAGGCGGGCCAGCGGCAGGACGGCCTCTTGCCGGGCGATGATGGCGAAGGCCATGCCGAGCGCGCGCAGCTCGTCCTCGCCGAAGGTGCTGGCCGGGTTGCTCTGCAGGCGCTCCAGCAGCATCGGCGCGGACTCCAGGTCCCGGTAGACCGTCAGGTACCGCAGGGCCTCGATCCGGACGGTGGGGTCCGCGTCGGTGACGGCCTTGCGCACACGCTGCTGGGTCCGAGGGCTGCGGTGACGCCGCAAGGCCACCAGGGCGGCCTGTCGGACGAGCGGCGCCGGGCTCTCCATCCGGGCCAGGATGCGCTCCAGCAGGGCGGGCGCTTCGAGGCGACCGATGGCCAGCAGGAGCACTGCCGCGCCCTCGCCCGTGTTGCCCTGGAGCTCGCGGTCGAGGCGCTGAGGATCCCGCCCCAGGGCCAGGACGAGCCCGTCGGCGACCGCCTGGCGCTGGGCGAGCAGGGGCAGCCGTACGAAGAGCTCGCAGCAGGCGGCGACCCGATCGGGGGGCACGAGGTTGCCCAGGGTGAACAGCAGGGGGCGCCAGTCGAGCTGGGGGTCGGACTCGCTGATCGCCGCGATCAGCCGGCCGAGGGGCTGGTCGCCGAGGGTCGCCGCCAGCTCGGAGCGGAAGATCTCCCGGTGTCGCCAGCCGGGGTCGACGGCGTCGTCGACCAGGGAGAGGGGCCGATGGATCAGCTGGAAGGCGTCGTTCGCCCGGTGCATGGCCACCAGCTGCTCGAAGACGGCGAAGACGACGCGGAAGGTGTCGACGGCCTGCAGGTGCGAGGGCTCGAGGCGGATGCTCTCGAAGGCGACCCGCCCCATCGTCTCCCAGTCGGCGTCCTGTCCCTCGGCGATGGCCCGCAGCTCGGGCTCCAGGCGCTGGCGGGCGGCCTCGCCCGCGCCCCGGACCGCGGCGACGAGGTCGGTCGGTCGGGCCATCGCGATCCGCAAGGCCGCCAGGGTGGGGGTCAGCGTGGAGTCGTCGCGCAGGCCGCCGGCCCGGAGCTCCTGCAGCAGCCCGGCGGGGCTCTGGCCGGTCCCCGGCGCCCGCTCGGCGTTGGCCCGGAAGCTCAGCTGGATGCCGTCGAGGGCCCCCCTGCGCACGGCCTGGGCCAGGGCGCCGGAGTCTTCCTGCGACCAGTCGCGGCACAGCGCGGTCGCCAGCTCCTTCAGGCGGTCGGGCGACGCGGTCGAGGGGATGGTGAGCGAGGCGACGCTCTGGCCGTGCAGGGCTGCGCCCACGCGCCGCGCCATCAGGTCCTGCGTCCAGAGGGGGTCGCCCTCGGTGAAGAATCCGGCCGGTCGGACCTCGATCTCGAGGGGGCGCTCGGCGAGGACCTGGGCCATGGAGGCCGCGAACTGCTCGGCGAGCTGGGTCGGGTCCGCCTCGACCCGTCCGCCCCCACGCAGCAGGGCCGCGAGGTCGGCGAGGGCTTCCAGCGCCTCGCCCAGAGGGTCGGCGTTCCCGCCAGCAGATCCGAAACGAGGAGAGCTCAACGCGGCACCTGGGTGGAACCCGCAATATATCCGGCTGCGTGGTCCGACAGCCCGTCAAAGGGCGGATGAGGCACGAAGGAGCTCGGGATGACCCAACCCCCCCTCGGTCAGGTGTGCTTGCGGCTGGGCTTGATGGATGGCTCGCAGGTGGAGCGGGTGCTGCAGGAGATGCGCGCCCACGGTCAGGGGCGCTTCGGCGAGCTGGCGGTCGAGCTGAACCTGCTCAGCGAGGAGTCCCTGGCTCGCGCCCTGGCGGATCAGTTCCATGTCCCGCTGCTCCCGGCCGATCGCCTCGCCCGCATCACGGTCCCCAAGGAGGTGCTGTCCCTGTTGCCCTCCTCCTTGATTCGCGGCGGCCTGCTCGTCCCGACCTGGCTGGACCAGGATCGCCGGACGCTCTCGGTCATCACCTCGGATCCGACCGATCTGCCCTCACTGCAGGCCGTGCTGCGGTGCTCGCGGGCGGATCGTCTGCGGATCTTCGTCGCCGCCCGCTCGGGCCTGGTGGCCCTTGTCGACCGCCTCCTCCCTGCGGGGACCTCGACCGAAGACGAAGAGCCCGGCGAGCACTCCTCGACCGAGGCGGGGCGCCGGGCCGGGACGGTGGTCCTGGAAGGGGATGTCGAGGTCGCGGCCGCGCTTCGCCGCCTGGACCGGGCCGAGGGCAACCGCAGCCTGGTGGTCCAGGACCCCGAGCAGGTGACCGCCGTGCTGCGCGCCGGCCAGGCCGATCGGGTGCTCCTGCGCGACCAGGAGGCGTCCTCGGCGGCGGCCTACCTGCCCTCGTGGATCAAGGCGCGAGAGGGCGTGCAGATCGCCACCGTGCGCGGCTACGGCCCCAGCCGGCGCTTCGTGCTGGACTACCGGACCTCGCGCAGCTTCTACCACGAGCTGCTGATCCGGCTGCTGGCCGAGGGGCCCGGAGCGCAGGCCAGCGAAGGCAGCCTCCGTCGGGCAGGTCAGCTGGCGCTGGAGCTGGGCCGTGAGGTGGAGCTCGCCGACGAGGTGGGCGAGGCGATGGCCCTGCTGGCCATCCTGGGGGTCAGGTCGGGGGCCGATGAGCTGCTCAGCGGGCTGCACTCGCCCTGGGACCTCGATGGCCTGCGGGCGGCCTTCGAGCGCCGGATCAACCGCCCCGCCGAGGTCAGCGAGCACCTGCCCTGCGAGACGCTGCTGGTCGCCACCCACCTGCTGGACCCGCGCAACGAGGCGCGCTCGGCCGAGTCGGGCGCCCTCGACCCCCGCTTTCGGTACCACCCGACGGTGCTGGCGGCCGCTCGGCGGGTCCAGGCCCGGCGCCTGCTGCGGGCGCAGCTGCTAAGCTCGGGGGCGAGGGCGGCGCGGGTCCTGGTGCTCTGCGCAGATCCGGCGCGCTGCCGTTCGCTGGAGCGATTGCTCGACGGCCTCGGCTTCGAGGCCCGCTCCTGCGCCGACTCCCCGCTCTTCGAGGGCGTGATCGCCGAGCTGCGGCCCTGCCTGGTCCTCTCCGAGGGCCACGACCTCGGGCAGGACGGCGCCGCCGTGCGCACCCAGGCACGGGCGGCCTCCGCCTCCTACCTGCGGGCCGACGGGCTCAGCGACACCGAGCTGGTGCGCCAGGTGCGGCTGCTGGCCGCCACGGTGGTCGAGGGGGCCGACCGGACCCCCTCCGCCACGGCGGACAGCGCCCTGCTGCCGATCTCCGAGACCCTGCACCTGCTGCGGGACGGGGGCCAGACCGCCACCATCCAGCTCTCCCGCGGCGGCGAGGCCGGCCTGCTCCGGATCGTCGAGGGCCACCCGCGCTCGGCTCGCCTGGGCTCCGCGACGGGCGATGAGGCCCTGGAGCGGATCCTCGCCCTGCCGGTCGCCCGCTACGTCGTCCACTTCGGGCACTCCGCCGACGAAGACGACCCCGCCCTACGGGTCCGCGCCTTCCCCCGGGGCTGAGGGAGCGCGTCGGTAGGCGACGAGCTGGCGGGGACCGTCGCTGGTCGAGGCGGTCCAGCGCCCCTGCTCCTGGAAGCTGCTGCGGGCCTCGATCAGCACCTCGGCGACCGGAGGCAGGCTGTCCAGCGCGTAGTGGTCGCCGCGCAGCTCGGCCTCCACGCCGGCCAGGTCGGGCCACGCCCCCCCGGCCCCGACCCAGAGGAAGGCGTCGAGCCGGTCGATGTTCTCGTAGGTGCCGACCGGGTCGAGGACGACCCCGCGGACGGCGGCCTGGGGGTGGGCCTCCCGGGCGGCGAGGATGACGAAGCCCTCGAAGAGGGTGATGTCCTCGCTGAAGACGGCGAGGTGCTCGGCCCCTTCCAGGCTCTCCAGCGCCTCGTCCAGGGGCCAGTCCTGGTGGG
>DDSR01000251.1 GCA_002343455.1 Deltaproteobacteria bacterium UBA2385
GCTGGAGGCCATGAAGATGGAGCAGGCCGTGCGCGCCCCGCTCTCGGGCACGGTAGAGGCGGTGCGGGTCAAGCCCGGCCAGGCCGTCACGGCCGACCAGGTGCTGATCGAGCTCTCAGGCCAGGAGGATCAGGATGCGAACGGACGTTGAGCTGGGTCGGTTGCGGGTACGGCGGGNNGCCGAGCTGGACGCCTGCCTGTGGATCCGCCGGGTCGTCTTCATCGACGAGCAGGCCGTCCCCGAGGACGAGGAGCTCGACGGCCTGGACGCCGAGAGCACCCACTTCCTGGCCGAGTGGCAGGCCGACCCCAGCGGCTATGTCGACGAGGGCTGGATCCCCGTCGGCACCGCCCGGCTGCGGCCCCTGCCTGATGGCATCACCGGCAAGGTCGAGCGCGTCTGCGTCCTGAAGGAGCACCGCGGGACCGGAGTCGGACTGGCGATCATGCACGAGGTCGAGGCCGAGGCCCGACGCCACGGTCGGACGCGGCTGAAGCTGGCGAGCCAGGAAGATGCCGTGCCCTTCTACGAGCGGCAGGGCTACCGGGCCTTCGGGGAGCGTTTCATGGACGCCAACATCCCGCACTTCTGGATGGACAAGGAGCTGCCGGGCTGCGAGGGGTGAAGGGGCTGAGCGGATCGAGCCTCGTCAGCCGGCCTCGGGCCCCTCGACGTCCTCCTCGTCCTCCTCGGGCATCCCCTGGTAGAGCGCGTCTACCTCCAGGAGCAGGCCCAGCTCGGGCAGCCCGACGGTCTGACCGGCTCCGTACTCCGAGAGCAACCAGCGCCCGTCGGGCTGCCTGGCGAAGTGCTCGACCCTAGCCTGCCCTGCGTCCACCAACAGGTAGTGACGCAGCTCGGGGATGCGGCGGTAGTGTGCGAACTTCGCGCCGCGGTCCCAGGCCTCGGTGCTCTCGCTTAGCACCTCGACCAGGAGCACGGGGTTGGTCAGGGCATTCCGGTCCTGCGGATCCCGCGAGACCGGCCCGCAGATCACGGCCGCGTCGGGGTAGGTGGCCAGCCCGCTCTCCAGCACCCGGATCTTCAAGTCGGAGTCGAAGAGCCGGCAAGGACCGGCGCCGAGGCCCAGGTTGAGGCGAGTGATGAGGTTGACCTTGACCCTGGAGTGCCGCGGCGTCCCGCCGGCCATGGCCCAAGCTTCGCCGTCCAGGAACTCGTGGCGGAGATCGGTCCGGGTCTCCAGGTCGAGGTACTCCGTATAGGACAGGCGCTTGCGGGCGGGTTCAGCCATGGGCTCACCATAGCATGGGCTCGCGTTCCCAGGCCCGACGTCGCCAAGCCCGTGGTTGCGGGTGCCGGCTTCGTCCTGTAGAACGAAGATCCCCCTCCAGGAGCTGCTGTGTCGCGATCCCTCTCCCGCCAGCCCACCGCCACGCAGGCCCCGGCCGACCACGATCTGCAGACGGGAGCGCAGCAGGGCCGGGACGTCAGCAACGAGGCTGCGCTCGCCCAGGTGGGACAGGGCGGCCCGGCCCGGGATCGCAACCTGCCCTTTCGTTTCAAGCCCGACGGGCTGCGGGTCATCAAGCCCCCCGAGCTCTGCCGCAGCGTGCAGAACACCCTGCACCACCAGGGGCTGGTGGACAACAAGGACGGCGTCGACTTCAGCGACAGCGAGACCTTGTGGGTGGTCGTCGACGCGCTGACGCGGCATGGGGTGTCGGCCACGCAGATCACCAGCTGGGTGACCGACATCTTCTTCGACCACGGAGACTCCTCGAGGGCCCGCGACTACGTGCAGAGCGTCGTCCTGACCGCGGGCGAGGTGCGGGTCAGCTTCCGCAGCCCCGAGGGTCACCACATCAACCCCGGCCCCATCATCCCGCTGATCGCGACGGCTCCGCAGGCCTACGCCGGTCGGGACACCAGCGCCCGCGGCGCCCAGGTCGCCGCCTACCAGCAGACCGGGCGCACCAATCGCGGCGGCACCTGGCTGGAGCGCGAGGCCGAGGCCGTCAAGGCCGGCTTCCTCATGACCCCGTCGGGCAAGGCCTTCCAGCGGATGGACCCCGCCACACGCGACAGCGACCCGGCCTTCCGCCAAGGCCTGCGCGCCTACGAAGAGGACATCGCCGTCGACTACCTCGTCAAGGCCCGCGCCCATGTGAAGCAGATCCTGGGCCCCGTCAATGGTCGCAGCGCCCAGGATCTGCTGCAGGCCGCCCTCCAGGCCGCCATGCAGTACACGAACACCTATGTGCACGCCAAGGCCCACACCGAGGTCGAGATCCAGGATGAGGCCGTGGCCCAGGCGGTGATGGCGGACCTGGGGTTCCAGGCCAACGTGGACACCGATGATGTGGCCGCGAGTCGGATCGTCGCCGGCAGTTGAGAAGATTTTGCTTCCGGATCAGGCGTTTGAGAAGATTTTGCTTCGCTTGAGATAGAATCGCCTCATGCGGCTGACCCGAACCGACGGCTGGTGGCAGAACGAGCCGGTGAACCTTCCCGTGGGCTCGGAGCCGATCGGCTACGCCTGGATGGTCAAGCGGCGAAGCCTCGACGTGATGCCGCATCACCGCTGGTCTTTCGTGGGCGCCGTGGGAAGTCGGACCCGCATAGAGTTCCAGCAGATCGCCTGGGAGGTCTTCCCCAAGCGCTACCTGCAAGCCGGGCTCTGCGACCAGCTCGAGTTCGCTCTGCGCTACGATGGACTCAACCTCGAGATCCTCTCCGCCTGGTTCGCCACTCTTGCACTGGATGAGATCGAGCAGCTCGAAGCGTGGGTGCGGGCCTCTCCAACCAGCGCCTATGCGCGGCGAGCATGGTTCCTGTTCGAGTTCTTGACGGGCCGGCTGCTCGACCTTCCGGATAGCGCGCGGGCTCCCTATGTGCCCCTCGCCGACCCGGCCGAGTACTACGTCCGTATCCCCGCGAAGCGGAGTCGGCGCCATCGGGTCGATGACAACCTGCTGGGAGACGTTCGGTACTGCCCCCTCGTACGGCGCACTCCACGTCTGAAGAGCGGCGAGGAGCTGAGCCTGCATGAGGAGATCCGTGCCCTCTACGCGCTTCATGACGCGGACTTGTTTGATCGTGCGGCCAACTTTCTCTTTACGAAGGAGACCCGGAGCAGCTTCGAGCTGGAGAGCGAGCGCCCCTCGACGGACCGAACCCGCCGTTTCGTTGCAGTCCTACGCTCCATTGCCGATCAACCGGCCCTCGGCAAGACGGAGCTGGTCCGCCTGCAGAACCTGATCGTCACCGATCGCCGAAACAGGGACCTGGACTGGCGGCGCACCCAGGTCTACGTGTCCCTTGGCCGCGAGGTCCACTTCATCGCGCCGCGCCCTGACGAGCTGCCCGACTTGATGTCCGGGTGGCTTGAGATGGTGGGACAACTGGTGGAGTGCGAGGTCCAGCCTGTCGTTGCCGCAGCGGTCGCGAGCTTCGGCTTTGTGTACCTGCACCCATTCAACGACGGAAACGGCCGCCTTCATCGCCTGCTCATTCACTACGTGCTTGCCCGGCGTGGCTTCGTCGCCCCGGGCCTGCTGATCCCCGTCTCGGCCACCATGCTGGCCCGCAAGCGTGAGTACGACGACTGCCTGGAGCAGTTCTCGCAGCCGCTGATGGTGCGGATCCCCTACGAGATGGACTCGATGGGCATCGTTGAGGTCGCCCGCGACTCGAGCAGCTACTACCGCTATCCGGACCTCACCGCCCAGACCGAGGCCCTGCTCGACTGGTTGGAGGTCACGGTTCGCACCGAGATGCCCCAGGAGCTTCGTTTCCTCCTTGCCTGGCGGGAGGCGCGTCAACGCCTGGACCAGGAGGTGGAGCTGCCCGACCCGAAGGCGAACCACTTCATCGCCCGCTGCATCGAGGGCAAGGGCCGTCTGTCGAAGACCCGTCGGGACCGAGACTTCGGCGACTTCACTCCGGATGAGCTGAGCCGAATGGAAGAGGCGGTGCGCGTAGCGATGCGGGCGCAGGGAATGGAGGTGATTCCGTGAACCCCTTCACCGACCACCAGGCCCGATACTTCGCGCTGGAGCTGCGTCGTCGTGCCAGTACGGAAGAGGTCGCGGCTATTGGAACGGGTCTCTTCGACGCGCGTGTCGTGTTGCAACCTCACCAGGTCGAGGCCGCGCTCTTCGCGCTGGGCGCACTTCGCAATCGCGAGGCGGAGGCGGGGGGTCGAATCCTGGCAGACGAAGTCGGCCTGGGGAAGACCATCGAAGCGGGGCTAGTGCTCTGCCAGCTCTGGGCCGAGCGAAAGCGGCGGCTGCTGGTCATCACACC
The DNA here is from genome assembly GCA_002343455.1 of Deltaproteobacteria bacterium UBA2385. Taxonomy (GTDB): domain Bacteria; phylum Myxococcota_A; class UBA796; order UBA796; family UBA2385; genus UBA2385. Next base: position 4,268 of record DDSR01000251.1, read on the forward strand.
GGCTGCACTACGAAAGCAGTGGGCGCTCGAGCTGGAGGACAAGTTCGGCCTCCGCGCCACGCTGGCCGAAAGCAAGCCCCCCGCGACTCTCGGCGCGGAGGTCTGGATCTGCTCCTACGAGTTCGCCCGCCGCCACCTGGAGTGGGTCCGGCAGGCGTCCTGGGACCTGGTTGTCTGCGATGAAGCCCACCGCCTGCGAGCGGCCTACGACCCCAGGAGCAAGCAGGCCCGGCCCATCGCCCAGGCGATTCGCGGAGTGCCTCGACTGTTGCTGACCGCCACGCCCCTACAGAACTCGCTGCTGGAGCTGTACGGGCTGGCCACCACCGCCGACTCGCGCTCCTTCGGTGAGCTGTCGGCGTTCAAGGAGCGGTACGTCAAGGGCCGAACAGACTGGGAGGAGCTGAAGCGCCGCCTGGCTCCCGTGCTTCATCGCAGCCTGCGTAAGGACCTCGCTGCCTTCGTCGCCTACACCCAGCGACTTCCACTGACCGAGCACTTCATCGCCTCGGCCGAAGAGCAGCGTCTGCATGCCCAGGTCGGCGACCTGCTCGCCCGCGAGGAGCTGGTCACCCTTCCGCGAAATCGACGCGGACTCGTGGCGATGGCGATCCGCAAGCTGATGGCATCGTCCTCGGCGGCCTTGGGCGGGGTGATGCGGACCCTTCAACGCCGGGCGGAGAGGCTGGCACGCGGCGAACAGGCGGAGCCCCTCGTCGACTCGTTGGAGGGCGAGGGCCTCGATCCCGCCTGGCTGGAGTCGCTGGACATCGAGGAGGAGAGTCGAGCGCGCGCCCCGCTGTCGAAGCCGCCCAGCGCTGCCGACGAGGCGCGAGAGTACGCCCGTCTGGCCGCCTTGGCCGAGGCGGTCGCCGTCGATGAGCGGGCCCGTCACGTCCTCAAGGCTCTGAACAAGGGCTTCGCTCAGCTCGCCCAGGCCGGCGCTCCAGACAAGGCCGTCATCTTCACCGAGTCTCGGCTCACCCAGTCCATGCTGCGCGCCTGGCTGGAGCGCAATGGCTACGCCGGTCAGGTCGCCTGTTTCCAGGGCGGCCGCGCCGAGCCCCAGGAGCAGGCCATCTTGGACGATTGGCTTCAGACCCACCCCGACCAGGCGGCAGGGGCCTCGCGCGGCGCCAACCTGCGCGCTGCTACGGTCGCCTGGTTCCGTGAACGCGGGCGGATCCTCATCGCCACCGAGTCCGGAGCCGAGGGACTGAATCTCCAGTTCTGCTCCTTTGTCGTCAACTACGACCTGCCCTGGAATCCCCAGCGTGTGGAGCAACGTATCGGTCGCTGCCACCGCTACGGTCAGCTTCACGACGTTGTCGTGCTCAACCTCCTGGAGCAGACCAACCCCGCCGAACAGCGGGTGTACGAGCTGTTGAGCGAGAAGTTCAAGCTCTTCGAGGGCTTGCTCGGTGCTTCGGACTCCATCATCGGATCGCTGGAGTCTGGGGTGGGCTTCGAGCGTCGCCTGCATCGCATCTTCGATCAATGCCGCAGCCCGGCAGAGATCGAGGCTGCGTTCGCCGCCCTGCGGGCCGAGCTGGAGGCCGAGATCGCGGAGAGAGAGGCTCGGGCCAAGCAGACCATGCGCGATCACTTCGACACCGCTGTGCATGACCGGGTCAAGATCCCGCTGGAGGAGGCCCAGGCCCGGATGAACCGGATCGAAGCCCTGTTCTGGAGCCTGAGCCGCTGGGCGCTGCACGAGAAGGCCCGCTTCGAGCACCTCTCCTTCACCCTGGACCGCCCGCCGGAGGGGTTTCCCCCGGGGCGGTACGAGCTGGTCCGAAGCACCGGGAACCACGTCGCCGACGCCTTCGTCTACCGCCTCACGCACCCGCTGGGCGAGCGGGTCCTCAAGCTGGGTGCGGCGGCCCCTTGTCCTGCCGCCGTCCTTCGTTTCCGATTGAACACCGAGGGTCCTCGGACCGCCGTTCTGGACGAGCTGCGTGGACGGCGGGGCTGGCTCTCGCTCGATCGCTTGCGGTTTCGTGGGTTCGCCGAGGAGGAGCAGCTCGTCCTGACCGGCCTCACCGATTCCGGCGCGGGCCTTCCGGCCGAGACCTTGCAGCAGCTCCTCTTGCTTCCGGCCCAGGCGACCGCCCGCACCCAGGAGCCGCCAGCGGAGCTGCGCGAACGAAGCGCGCAGGCGAGGCAGGCGGCGACGGTTCAGGCCGCTGAACGGAACGAAGCCAGCTATCGACGAAGAGAGCAGCAGGTGCTGGACCTCTGCGAAGACCTGATGAAGGGCGCGGAAGCCGACCTCGAGGAGCTGCGCAGCCAGGAGAAGGAGCAGCTCAAGCTCTCGCGGCGCGCGCCCACCCTGGAGGAGAAGCAGGCCAGCCTGCGCCGCCTGGACGAGCTGGGTCGCGAGAAGCTGCGCGCCCGGGAGCGGCTGTTTCGGGTGGAGGACGAGGCGAGCCTGAAGCGTCAGGCCATGTTGGCAGAGCTGGATCGGCTGCTGGAGCAGCAGGTCGAGGTGGAGGAGGTCTTTGCGGTTGCATTTGAGGTGGAAGGATGATCTCCACGCGCGGGTGGTCCCCCACGGGCGATGTGCAAGGGTCGGCGGCCCTTCGGAGGTTCATGGCCAACGACCTCAAGCGACTCCAAGACCTGCTGCGGGCTCCCTCTCGAATCGGGCCCTGTTCGCCTCGGACAAGCCGATGGCGACGCTCTTCGAGCGGGCGCTGGGTCTCGATCGTTGACCACCCTCAGGTGTCCACGGCCACCGTCAGCAGGTGCTGCCCCAGGTGCAGCAGCCCGACCCTCCCACCCGGAAGCCAGTCGTAGTAGATCTGCATATGACGATCCGCCCGCTCGGATCCGCCCAGGGTGATGTGTCGGGTGCTGGTCGACTGTTGACCGTCCGGGCCGTTGAACAGACGAGGGAAGGCGCGGATGGTCTGCGGCGAGTCGGTGCCTCGCCAGCGTGCCTGGTTGCGGGTGAAGAAGCGGCCCAGCAATCGCTGCACCTCACCGTCGTCCTCGGCCATGGCGAGGATGTTGAGGACGCGAAAGGCCTCAGCGGGCCGGTGGTAGAGCGAGCCTTCGGCAGACTTCTCGACCCCGCTGAAGACGACGATCCGGTCGGAGAACAGCCGCATGGCGGCCTGGAGGGCGTCGGCGACGGTGCCGAGCTCCCAGGCGGAGGACAGCTCGGCTTGGGCACGATCACGGTCCAACTCTGCCCGTTCCAGCGCGCGCCGGGCCTGCAGGCCGCTGGACTTGGCCTCGCGGTAGTCGTCGTCCGCGGTCTGAAGGAGCTGTTGGAGCTCGCTGCGCTCGACCTCCAGTAGGCGCACCTGTGCTCTCAGACGCTCGATCTCGGAGTGTGAGACGGCGGCTGGAGCCGGGGGTGGCGGCGGCGCAGGGGCCTCGATGGCGCGCACGACCCGTAGGGTGTCGACATCGTCGGCCAGCAGGCCGGCGAGGCGATGGGCGAAGCGGGGGACCCGCTCGGCAGGAGGCAGCGAGGCGAAGACATGGCGAAGGAAGAGGGGATGATCCTGCAAGTCCGCCGCCGCGTGGAAGCCCGGCCGATAGAGGCGCAGGGCGCCGTCGAAGCAGCCCAGCTTGTCGCTCGCGCCACGTGCAAGCAGCTCCTCCCGCAGCCTCCAGCAGGCTTCGGGACGCTCGAGGACGTGGACCTCGGCGATACCTACCAATGCCTGCGCGAGGAGATCGGGGTCGAGCCAGGTCTCGCCGGTGCGGTTGAGCGGGGTCACGAAGACGATCGGGTAGGCTCTCTCTGGGTCGAGCAGGAGCTCGACGATGTCGGATACGTCCTCCTCGGGGACCTCGACAGCGGTACCCTCGGCGAGGTCGGGAGGAATCGCGCGGTCCGCGAACGCCTCGATCAGCTCCCGGAAGAAGCTTGGCAACACGGCGTCAGCGGCGCTGGGCGAATCTTCGCCCTCATGAACCTGGACGTGCTCCAGAACGGCATGACCGCCCCTGTCTTGTACTGCGAGGCTGTAGTGAACAGCCGTCCCCAGCGCCTGCTCGATTCGGCCATGAATGCGCAGCTCGTTCCCAACCCGACGGAGCAGCCAGCACCAGCCAGGTCCCTCGATCCGAGACCCCGAGAGCACGTCATCCACCTGGAGATTGGGGAAACGCTGCTTCGCGTGGCGAAGGTACGCGCTCGCCAGGTCATGGGCGTCCAGCCCCTTGAACTGGAGGCACGACCGAGAGACGGGCTTGAGAGGACGGGGTGGGAGCTGGCTGACCATCGTACCTCCTGGGGGAATCTTCTCATACGGACGCGTGGCGCCCGACACTGCGGACAGCTACCCACCACGATGCCCTCCCCCCTGGCC
>DDSR01000352.1 GCA_002343455.1 Deltaproteobacteria bacterium UBA2385
GGCGAGGGCGGGATGGGCGTCGTGCGCCTGGGCCGCCAGCGGGTCCTGGAGCGGGAGGTGGCCATCAAGTCGATGAGCCCGCACGCCCGTCCCGACTCGGCCCGGCGGGCGATCCTGCTGGAGGCCTGGGCGGCCTCGACCCTGGAGCACCCCCACATCGTCCCGGTCCACACCCTGGCGACGGACGACCAGGGCAACCCGCACCTGGTGATGCGGCGCATCGCCGGCCGGACCTGGACGGCCTACCTCTCCCGACCCGAGGCCGTGCGCGACGACTTCGGCGTGCGCGACGTGCTCGNNGATCTGAAGCCCGACAACATCATGGTGGGCCGCTTCGGCGAGGTCTGGGTGCTGGACTGGGGCCTGGCGGTCCGGCTCCGGGACGACGGCAACACCCGCCTGCCCTTGGCCCGCGCGGACACGCGGGTCGTCGGCACCCCTCGCTACATGGCCCCCGAGATGGCCCGAGGGGCCGGGGAGCAGCTCTCCGAGCGCACCGACGTCTACCTGTTGGGCGGGATCCTATACGCCATGCTGACCGGGCACGGCCCGCATCCGGGGGTGGAGGTCGATGAGACCCTGGCCAGCATCCCCCGGTTCCAGCCCCACCTCCCGCCGGGCACGNNCGGGCACGCCCCCCCGCCTCGCCGCGATCGCGCGTCGGGCCTTGGCCGCCCGGCCCGAAGACCGCTTCGCCTCGGTCGAGGAGCTGCGGCTGGCCTTGCTGGCCTTCCAGGAGGAGCGCACCGCGGACGCCCTGGTCGAGCGCTCGATGTTCGACCTGGACCGCCTGATGGCGATGCTCTTCCAGCCCGAGGTCGACGCCGCCGCCGCCCACCGCGTCTTCGGCGCCTGTCGCTTCGGCTTCCTGCAGGCGATCGAGGCGGCCCCTGACCACAAGGCCGCCCGCGAGGGGCTGCGTCGCGCCCTGCTGGCGATGGCCTCCTACGAGCTCGGGCGAGGCGACCCCGGCAGCGCCACCGTCTACCTCGACGAGGTCGAGGACCCCCCCATCGACCTGGTCGCCCAGCGCGACGCCTTGCTGGACGAGGAGCGGCGGGAGCGGGACGAGGCCGAGGCGCTGCGGGCTTCGGTCGACGGGCGCATCGGCGGGCGGACCCGCACCATCGTCTTCGGGGCGATGGCCCTGGCCTGGACGGCGCTGCCCCTGGTCTCCTGGATCCAGGACGCGCCCTTCACCTACCCCCGCCTGCTCTCGGTTCACGGCGGGCTCTTCCTGCTCAACCTCGCCCTGACCGTCTGGGCCCGCGACAGCATGGGCCGCACCGCCGTCAACCGGACCGTCTCGCGCAGCCTGGTGGTGATGCAGGCCCAGATCCTGGCCACCATCCTGCTGGGCGCCCGCCTGCAGATGTCGGCCGACCAGGTCACGGCGATCTACCACCTGATGCTCTGCGCGGGCAGCTTGTGGCTGATGGGGGTCTACGGCAAGATAGGGCTGATCCCCGCCGTCGCCTACGCCCTGGCGGCAGCGGGATCGGCGGTGCGGCCGGAGCTGCTGGCGCCGCTGAGCACGGTCAGCAATGGCGTGGTGGGGCTGCTGGTGGTGCGGCAGTCGATCCGCCGGGACAGCCTGGGGGTCGGGTGAGCCTCGCCCTGCTGCTGCTGGGCTGCGCCCCCTGCCCGTCCGGCTTCCTGGAGGAGGTCTGGAGCTTCGAGGCCGAGCCGGTGGAGGCCGGGCAGTGGCCCCAGTACCGGCTCGACCCCGGTCACTCCGGGGTGGCGCCCGAGGGCACCGTCTTCGACCCGGGCATGAGCCTGACCTGGAAGAGCGAGGCCTACGCCATCGGCGTGTACTCGGCCTCCAAGGGCTCGCCCTCGCTGGCCGGAGACGGCGTCTACGTCGGCATCGACGACGGGGTCCTGCGCAAGTTCGACGCCGAGTCCGGCGCGCTGGTCTGGGAGTTCCGCACCCGGCAGGCCGAGGACGAAGAAGACAATCCCCCCGAGGAGAACCGCGGCATCCACGGCACGCCGGCGGTCGCCGACGGGCGCGTCTTCATCGGGGCCTACGACGGCTGGATCTACGCCTTGGACGCCGAGAGCGGCGAGCTGCTCTGGGACCGGGAGCTGGGAGGCTCGATCGGGGCCTCGCCGACGGTGCACGGCGACGTGGTGCTGATGGCGGTGGAGTACCCCAGCCCCGACGGTCGCGTCTACGCCCTGGACGCCGAGACCGGCTGCGTCGCCTTCGAGAGCGACAAGGTCGGCGACCACCCCCACTCCTCGACCACCGTCGACCTGGGCCGCGGCATCGCCTTCGTCGGCGCCAACAACGGCAGCTTCACCGCCTGGGACCTGGTCGAGCGGGAGGAGCGCTGGACGGCCACCACCGGCGCCGAGATCAAGAGCACCGCCGCCGTCGACGGGGAGCTGGTCTTCATCAGCTCCTGGGACACCCGCCTGCACGCCTTCGCGATCGAGGACGGACAGCGCCGCTTCTCCTTCGCCACCGGCGCCGCCAGCATGTCCTCGCCCTCGGTGTACGACGGGGTCGTCTACGTCGGCAGCCACGACGGCTACCTGTACGCGATCGACGCCGATCCGGACGTGGACGGGGCAGACGATCAAGCGCGGCAGCTTTGGCGGACCTGGCTGGGCGGGAAGGTGCTCTCCTCGCCGACGATCGTGCCGGAGTCCGGCGTGCTGCTGGTGGGCTCCAACGACGGCACCCTCTCGGCCCTGGCCCTCGAAGACGGCAGCCAGGTCTGGTCCGAGGACCTGGGCAGCACGCTCAGCTCGGTGCCGGTGGTGACCGGTCGGACCGTCCTGGCGACCGACGCCTCAGGGACCACCTGGCGCTGGGACGCCGAATAGCAGCTGCAGCTCGACCGCCCCCTGGCCGCCCTCCATGTCGATCGGGGCGAGGGCCTCGCGGGCGCAGCGGCTGAGCTCCAGGTCGTAGAGGGTGCCCTGGTGATTGACCTGGACGGGGGTCGTGCCCTCGGCGGGTTCGATGCGCAGCGAGATGCTGCCGGCCGCTGTGCGAGGGCAGGCCTGGACGGCGTCCAGCAGCGCGTCCAGCGAGCGCTCGAAGGCCAGCGTGTCCCGAGTGCCCTTGTAGGAGAGGCCCTGCACTTGGACGGTGGCCTGGCCCTCGGCGCCGCGCTGCAAGGAGGGGCGCTCGGGCTCGGGAGGGGGAGGGGGATCGGCCAGGACGAGGCCCTCGGCGGCGAGCACGAGCACGGGGCGCTCGTCGAGCAGGATCCGCCAGCTGAGGATGCGCCCCTGGTGCAGGGCGATCCGGACCTGGAGGGCCTGGCCGTCGGGGCCGGTGGCCGAGATCGGCGGGGCGCCGGCGCTTGCGCCATGGAGGGCGTCGGCGGGCGCGCCTTGGAGAGCCTGAACCCCCCAGGCGGCCTGGAAGCTCTCCAGGGCACGCTGGACCTCGTGCGGGGGCAGGACGCCGAGCAGCTCGGGGTGGAAGGCGTCCATCACGGCCCGAGGGGCCGCCGGGGTGCCGAGGGCCTGGATCACCGCGGTCCAGGGGGCCGCTGGCGTGGGCTGCTCGACGGGCGGTGCGGGAGGAGGGGGCGTCGGGTCCGGCGGCGTCCCGCAGGCCAGGAGCAGGGCGAGCAGGCTGCTCAACGGCTGACCTTGAGCCGGATCTGCACCTGGTCGGCCTTTGCGGTGACGACGGCGCTGGGCGTGTCCCGGCCGCTGATCGCCACGCAGGGCCGCGCCAGGGTCTGCCCCAGTCCGTCGGCCTCCCACTGCGAGAGGTCCGCGCAGATCTCCAGCCGCCCCTCGTACTCGTGCCGGTGCAGCTCGATGGACCAGGCCCGCTTGCCGTCGGGGACGATGATCTGCTCGCCGTCGGCGGGGTTCTCGGCGCGGTGCAGCGCGAAGGACTTGCCGTCGGGACGGAGCAGCTCGAGCTCGACCGTCTCGGGGCGAACGGGCGCGAAGGCGAAGAGGAGGAGGAGTCCGGTCATGCCGCCTGATTATACGCTTCGTTCCAATCCTCCCACTCCGAGGCCGGTCCGCCATGAACTCCCCCTTCCTGCTGCTCGCCCTGCTCGCCTGCAAGACCACGGACGAGCCGAACACGACGGCGGGGACGGCCAGCCTGCCTTGGGACGCCGTAGAGCAGACCGAGCAGTGGGCCGTGCCCGACCTGCGCTGCGACGCCCACGTCCTGCGGGGCCCGGGCAGCGTGCCCTACATCTACGCGCAGGATCGCGCGGACCTGGCGCGGGTCTACGGCTTCGTCCAGGCGCGCGACCGCTTCTTCGAGATGGACCTCGCCCGCCGGCTGGGCCGCGGCAAGGTCAGCGAGCTCCTGGGCGCCGACGCGCTGGAGTCGGACATGGAGAGCCGCTCTAGCGGCATGACCGCGGTCAGCGAGCGGCTGCTGACCGTGCTCACCCCCTCGCAGGAGGCGCTCTTCGACGCCTTCGCCCAGGGCGTCAACGCCTGGATCGCGGCGGCCCAGGCCGGCGATCTGCCCGTCCCCAGCGAATTCGCCCTGGCCGGGCCCCTCCTGGGGGTCGAGCAGCCGGCCGACCTGCTCCAGGAGTGGACCCGGGCGGATGTGGCCGGGATGGCCGCCGTCCTGATCTACCAGCTGGGCTACGAGACCGACGACGTCGGCCGCGCGGCCACCGCGGCGGTGCTGGACGGACACTTCGACGGGGCCGCCCTGGCGGAGCTGCGCCAGGCGGGGATGATCGACGACATCTGGAACCAGCTCGCCCCGGTGCGGCCCTACGGCAGCGCGCCGGGCTGGGGCACCAACGGGGTCGTGCCGGTGCGGGCCTCGGCGCCCTCCGCGGCCGGCCTGCCCGCCCTCGGCAAGCCGGTCCCGGCGGATATGCTCCGCAGCCTGCACGAGCGCCTGGAGCGCATGGAGCGGCGTCTGGGCCGCGGCGATCACGACGCCGGCTGGGGCAGCAACGTCTGGGCGGTCGGCGCCTCGGCCAGCCGGGACGGCACCACCCTGCTGGCGGGCGACGGGCACCTGCCGCTGTCGGTGCCCAGCCTCTTCTGGCAGGTGGGCCTGGACACCCGGGTCCTGGGCGGGGGCGACACCCACCAGGTCGGCCTGGGCCTGCCGGGCCTCCCCATCCTGGCCGTCGGCACCAACGGCGAGGTGGCCTGGGGCCAGACCCAGCTGATGGGCGACATCACCGACTGGTACCGCGAGGAGCTGGTGCTCGGGGCCGACGGGGCCCCCTCGCACAGCCTCTTCCAGGGCCAGGCGCAGCCCCTGGTCGCCCGGGTGGAGAGCCACGTGGTCGCCGATGTGCCCGTGCTGGGCAGCGTCGGGCGGACCGAGACCTGGACCCGCTACGAGACCTTCGACGGCCGCTTCCTGACCGCGGTGGAGGGGGTCGAGGTCGAGGACGACCACGTCCCCGCGCAGGGCGAGGCCATCGTGCGCTTCCCCGGGCAGGCCGTCATCCCCTCGGATGTCGACGGCGACGGGACCATCACCGCGATCAGCTTCGACTACGCGGCCTTCTCGGACGCCAACATCCTGCTGGGCGTCGACGGCTTCGGGCACGCCTCGGATGTACACGAGCTGCGCGAGGCGACCCGCCACCTGGTGGCCTACAGCCAGAACATCGGGGCCTCGGACTCCTCGGGCAGCGTGCTCTACACGGGCTACCAGGCGGTGCCCTGCCGCGGCTACCTGCCTCGGGCGCCGGACGGGAGCTTCCTGGAGGGGGCGGATCCACGTTTGTTGATCGATGGAACAACCTACGGCGGCTTCGAGATCCCCATCGACGCCCAGGGCCTGCCGATCGAGGGCGAGGCCGACCCCTACCGCTGCCTGGTCCCCTTCGACGAGTACCCCGCGGCCCTGGACCCGGCCGAGGGCTTCATCCTCAACGCCAACAACGACCCGGGCGGCATCTCGCTGGACAACGACCTGCTGGACGAGCCCTGGTACATCGGGGGCCCCTGGACCGAGGGCTTCCGGGCGGTGCGCATCGAGGAGCGGCTCAAGGAGAGCGTCGCCGCCGGGACGGCCGACGCCGAGGCGATGGCCGCGATCCAGGGCGACGTGAAGAGCGCGCTGGGCGACTGGTTCGCCTGGCACCTCGTCGAGTCGATCGAGGCCGGTCGGGTCGCCAACCCGGCCGCCTCGGGCTCGGAGGGGCGCCTGGCGGGCCTGTACGCCCAGCGGGCAGCGCAGATGGACGAGGTCCAGGCCCGATTGGAGGCCTGGCAGGCGCGGGGCACCGTCGCCGAGAGCGGGGTGGCCACCTTCTACCACTCGCCGACCGCCGAGCAGGTCCAGGACAGCATCGCCACCAGCATCTTCAACGCCTGGCTGGGCTACTGGGGCTCCTGGGTCTTCGACGACGAGGGCATGCCGGGCGTCTGGCAGGGCGGGGGGACCACGGGCCGGGTCCGCGCCCTGACCATGTTCCTGGAGGGGCGGGGGGAGGACAACCCCGGCGGCCTTTCGAGCTGGAACGCAGCCAAGGGGGAGAGCGCCTTCTTCGACGTGCTGGGAACCACCTCGGTGGAGTCCAGCCAGGAGGTGGCGCTGCACGCCCTGCTGGACGCCCTGGCCTTCTTGGAGAGCGATCCCGGCGGCGCCACCCGCGGGGTCGGCTTCGGCAGCGCCGACATGGAGACCTGGAAGTGGGGGCTGCGCCACCAGGTCCGCTTCGAGAGCGTCCTGGCCGACTTCATCGACGCCGGCTCATTCAGCCTGCTGACCGAGGCCTTCAGCATCAACACCGACGTCCTGCCGCTGAGCGGCGAGGCGGCGGAGCTGGACTGGTTCCCCCGCCCGGGCGACAACCTCTCGGTGGACGCGGCCAACTCCGGCTGGGGTCAGGACTTCACCCACGGATCCGGCCCGGTATTCCGGATGGTGATCGAGCTGGGTCCCCAGGGCTTCGTCAGCGGGCGCAACATCCTGCCCGGGGGGCAGTCGGGCCTGAACGACAGCCCCTACTTCGCCGACCAGGCCGAGCTCTGGCTGGCAAACGAGACGCTGCCGCTCTTCCTCGCTCCCGAGGACGTCGCCGCCAACGCGCTCTCCCGCGAGCTCTTCTCGGGGGCCAGTCGCTGCCGCTGAGCGGCTACTGGCCGTTCTGGATCCAGGTCGTGGCGCCCGGCGTCGCGTCCTTCCAGTCCTGGCGGTCGTTGAGCTCCAGGCCCGAGACCGGCTCGGTGCCCTCGGTGTCGGGGTCGCCGTCGTTGTCCCACTCGACCTCTTCGTTCCACTCGCGGACGGTCATGTCCAGCCGGCCCAGGAGCTCCTCGGCGCTGTCGTAGCAGAGGAACTCGTAGGTCTCGACCGCCCAATCGCCCGTGAAGCCCGCCGGGACCGACCCGTCGTGGTCGGCGCGGTCGAAGTAGTTCGCGTAGTTGACGTTGGTATAGTAGCTGTCGCCCAGCAGGTCGAAGGCGAAGCGCTTGCTGAAAGGCTGGCCCCAGAGGTTGACGATCTTGGCGGTCGGCCAGCCGTCGGCGGTCAGGACCGCCTCAGGGTCTTCGAAGGCCGCGCCGGCGTAGCAGTCGGGAGCGTTGCCGCCCCAGTAGCCGCCGCCGGTCAGGGAGGTCTCCCCGCTGGCGAGGTCGTAGGTGTAGATGTCGTAGGCGCCGAGGCAGCAGTTGGGCGCGAAGTCGCCGCCGTAGAAGGAGTAGTCGTACTCGCAGTAGGGCGAGCCGCCGATGGCGTTCTCTTCGGAGACGAGCTCGCCGTCCTCGTCCACGGTCAGGGTCACGGTGGTCGGGCCGTAGCCGACCTCCCAGGCCTCGTACATGTAGTGCATGTAGACGAGGTGATCGCAGGCGCCCTCGGGCACGGTCAGGTCGAAGTAGAGGCCGGCGCCGAACAGGTCGAGCTCGGGCACGTCCAGGGTGCAGTCCATCTGCGCGTAGCCGCTGGGGCCTTCGCCGGGGGTGATCTCGCACTCGGTGCCGGTGGCGCCGGTGCGGTGCAGCCGGCTGCTGTAGCCCCAGTCTTCGAGGGCGAAGAGGCCAAAGGTGTCCCCGAAGGGGATCACGGTGCCGCCGTCGCCGGTGCCGCCGCCGTCGCCCTCGACCTGCGGGCAGCAGTCTCCTTCATAGCCGTCCGACCAGTCCTCGAGCTCGGGACGCTCGACCTCAGTGGTGCAGGAGAACAACAAGGGCAGGAGGGAGAGGGTCACTGGCTCACCTCGTCGGAGTCGTAGCGGCCGAAGAGCACGGGGACCTCGACGGTCACCTCGAGCGCTTCGTTGGTGGGGGTGTAGCCGGCGAAGGTCAGCGTCGCCGTGCCGTTGGCCGACTCGCCGCCGGTCAGGTTGTCGATCAGCGTGCGCTGGCTGTAGGCGGCGAGGTTGACCGTGAAGGCGGCGGGCTCGACCGAGCTGACCTGGACCTGGAGCAGGTCGGCGTAGTAGTCGATCTCGGTCTCGTCGCCCTCGATGCCGAGCTGGACCTTGTACTGGGCCAGCTCGACCGCCGCGTCGACGTCCACGGCGATGTGCTCTTCCAGGGTCAAGTCGACCGGCACGTCGTCGCCGGGGCAGGGGTCGGCGCAGTTGGTGCCGATGATCACGGTGCTGCCGCCGTTGACATCGAAGGTCAACAGGTCGGGGAACACCGGGGTGCAGCCGGCGAGGAGGCCCATGCCGGCGAGGAGGAGCGAGGGGCGGGCTTGCACGGGGAGTCTCCTGGACTGGGACGCGGTGGCAAGGGTAGCTCTTGCGAATGCGCGCGGCAAGGGCGGCCCGGAGGGGGCTTGGAGCCGCACGGAGCCGGCGGCCTCAGACGTGCGCGCGCATCCGCACGACGCGGGTCCCCTGCGGCGTCTGCATCAGCGTGTCCATCCACTCCACGCCCTCGTGGCGGTAGCGGATCTGCACCCCGCGGACCTGGCCGGCGCGCAGCATGTCGACGGCCTGGCTGGGGCTGAGCGGGCCGCCGCTGGCCCGGGCTTGCGCGGCGCCCTTGACCAGGACCTCGAAGACCTGGGTCAGGCCCTCGATGTCGGCCACCAGCGCCTGCAGGGTCGGCTCGTCGATGACCTGGTCGAGCAGCTCGGGGAGCTCCTTCAGCTCTTCTTCCATGGCGGGGGCGTCTCCTTTCCGGTGGCCGGCGGCGTCGAGAAGGGGGCGGCGCTGGTGCCGGTGGTGGGGCGGAACGAGGTGAGGGGTACGAGCTGCGGAGCGGCCTTGGGGATCACCCGCTCCTCGGGCTGGAACCAGCGTCCACGCAAGAGGTCTCGCCGGGAGGTCACGGGCAGGGCACCTGGAGCGGCCGCGGGCTGGGCCCGGTTGGGATCGCGGGAGGCGGGATCTCGGGGCATGGGAGTGCGCGCTCGGAGGTGGGGACGGTCCAAGCTAACGCGACGCGGGGAGGGGGGAACGTCGGCGGGGATGAGGGCGCGCTCGGGGGCTACAGGTCCAGGTTCAACTGCAGCCAGGCCCAGAGGTCGGGCTCGCGGTCCCCGGTGAGCTGCACGAAGGCGGCGCCTCCTCCGGCGATCTGGAGGTGCTCGGCCACCTTGCCGCTCATCCACAGATCGACCTCCTGTCCCAGCATCGGGTCGTCGGCGGCGGGCGCGGCCGCCAGGAAGGCGTGCAGGTCGAGGTTGGCGCGCAGCCCCTTGGCCGGCGAGGCGCCCAGCTTGAGGGCCGCGTCGTGCAGACCCTGGTTGTCGACGGCTCCACCGAGGCCGAAGGTGACCAGGTCCAGCTGGCCGTAGAACTTGTGGTTGGTGGCGAAGAGGGTGTCGAAGGCGGTGGCCTTGGTGTCGGCGGCGTCCCCGTCGCCGCTGAGCAGATCGTACCAGAGGGTCAGCTCGGGCTTCCCGGCCCGGTCCGGGGCGAAGGTGCCGCGGACGCCGACCATGGCTGCCTGGATGTCCACGTCGGCGCGCGAGCCGACCTGGCCGTAGGCCTCGACCCGCCCGCTGAGGGCGCCGCTGCCGGCCTTGGCGTAGAGGCCGCCGGTGACCCGGGTCCGCTCGCTGAGCTCGTCGGTGTCCAGGATGACCAGCAGGTCCGTCTGCGCGCCCTCGGCGGGGGTCGCGCCGGCCCTCAAGAAGGCCATCAGGCCGCCGGTGTCCCAGGCGGCGCTGTCGGCATCGGCCAGCACGGCGACTCCGGCGTCCGCGCCGAGCTTGCCGGAGCTCAGGCTCAGGCTGAGGGCGTCGAAGCTCCGTCCTTGCGGGGTCCAGTCGACCGCGCCCAGCAGGCGCTGCTCGTGGATGTTGATCTCCTGGCGCCCGGCGCGCAGGGAGAGCTCCTCGACAGGCGCCCACTGCAGCCAGCCCTCGTGCAGATCGATGGAGTCTGCCGTGTAGTCGAGCAGGGTGTGGGACTCCGAGCCCCAGAGCCGGACATCCTGGAAGGAGAGGCGCGCTCGAAGCTGAGGGGCCTTCAGCTCGGCCCCCAGGCGGGTCCGTTGGCTGACGAAGATGGCCTCGCCGTCGGGGAGGCCGTCCCGACCGGTGTGGGCCTCGACCCGAGGGCGGACCTGGAGCGTTGGGTGGAGCTGGACCGCATCGGCGGCCTGGGCAGACGAGAGGACGATGGCGGGAAGGAGCAGGGTGAACATATGACCTCCAGATCTGTTCTACTGTGCGGGGATCGTCTCGATCGTCCAGGGTGGGGGCGCCTCGGTCTCGTAGCCCCGCTCGGCGGAGCAGCCCGGTGAACGGTCTCCCGGCGCAGAGGCGCTCGTCGCCGGCTCCGCGGCCTGGAGCCAGCGGCCGCGGAGCAGCTCACGTCGGGACCTCAGAGGGCGCTCCGCCCCTGAAGCGGGCTCTGGGCGAGCTCGTTCTGGATTGCGTGACATTGGGTGCAGCTCTCGCGTTCGGGGTGGGTTGAGCGCAGGGCGTCCCTGCCGTTGGGCCCGTGGCAGGAGAGGCACTGCTCCCGCATGAAGATCGGATGGGGGGTGACCGGCGGCGCGATGCTCCAGGCCCGCGGACCCTGGACCGGGCTCTCCAGGCCGACGAAGGCGTTGTGGCCCGTCCCGTGGCCGATCAGCGCTCCGGGGATGGGGGCCTCTTGCACGACGTGGCACTGCGTACAGCTCGCGAAGTCCTCGTGCGGCACCGGCGCCGCCACCGCCTCTCGCAGGCGGAGCCCCTCCTCGTGACAGGCCATGCACTCGGCTGCCGAGTCCTGGCGGATGGGGTGGGGGATGGTCGGAGGCGCGCCCGCGTAGGCCCGGTTGAGCGCGCGATCCGCCAGGTCCAGCGGCTTGGAGCTGCCGCTGAGGTCCACCGGGTCGAGGCGTCCGGGCCCCCTCAGGCGAAGGAGGTCGGCCTCGAGCTGGGCCCCTCCGGTCCGAGGGGTGTCGCGGAGGCTGAGGTAGCCGGGCACCGGGCGGCTCCCGGTCTCCTCGCCCCCGTGCTCGGCCAGCACCAGGGGGGTGCCGGTCGAGGGTGGTTCGCCTGTCCCCACCAGGAAGCCGGCGATGGCCAGGGTCACGACGACCGCCAGGAAGAGCGGCGCGGCGTGCGCGTTGCTGTGCGAGGCGTGCATGGCCTCAGGCCCCCTGCCGTTGGGGTGTGGGGCGCTGGGGGGGCGGGCTCGGGGGCAGCCGGCTGATCTTCACCGCGCACTTCTTGTAGTCCGGCTGCTTGGAGAAGGGGTCGAAGAGGTGCAGGGTGACGAGGTTGATCGGCGTGCGCTCGTCGAAGAAGGGCACGAAGACAGAGCCCGGCGGAGGCTCGCCTCGCCCGCCCAGCCAGACCGGCACCTCGACCGCGCCGCGGCGGCTCTCGACCCTGACCTGCTCGCCGTTCTGGATGCCCAGGCGCTTCGCGTCGGCCCGGTTCATCTCGACATAGGCCTGGGGCATCGCCTCGCGCAGCTGGGGGATGCGCCGGGTCATCGTGCCGCTGTGCCAGTGCTCCAGCACCCGGCCCGTACAGAGCCAGAAGGGGAAGTCGGTGTCGGGCATCTCGGGCGGATCGCCGTAGGGACGGAACCAGATCTGGGCCCGACCGTCGTCGGTGGTCGAGTGGTAGAACTCGATCTCCCGCCCCTTGGCGACGTAGGGGTCGTCGAAGGCGGCGAAGCGGAAGCGGGTCTCCCGCCAGGTGCCGTCGGGTTGCTCGACCACCGGCCAGCGCAAGCCGCGGGCTTGGGCATAGACGTCGTAGGGGGCCAGATCCTTGTGCTTCAGCCGGCTGAAGGGGCGGTACTCCTCGAAGAGGGCGCGGTCGACGTTGATGTCGTAGTAGCGCTCCCACCGCCAGACCGGGACCTCCCGGCCCTGGGCGTCGGCCATGTGGAAGAGGAAGCGCCCGTCCTTGTCCTTCATCCCGGCGTGGCCGCGGTCGTACAGCTCGCGCGCCACGGCGATGAGCTGCCAGACGTCGTCGCGGGCCTGGCCGGGGGGCTCGACCTGCTTGAACCACTGCTGGGTCCGTCGCTCGGAGTTTCCGTACATGCCGTTCTTCTCGACCCACATGGCGCTGGGCAGCACCAGGTCGGCGATGGCGGTCGTGGCGGTCGGGTAGACATCGCTGCAGATCAGGAACTTGTCCGGGTCCTTGACCCCCGGCTCCAGCAGCAGGTTGCGGTTGGGCAGGGTCTGGCCCGGGTTGGTGACCTGGACCCAGATGGTGTGGATGTCTCCCCCCTCCTTCTTGGGCTTGCTCCAGGCCTCGAACATGGCGACGGTGTGGTGTCCGGGCTTGGGGTTGATGCGACCGGCGGGCAGCCTCCACTGCTCTTCGGTGTACTGCCGGTGCTTGTCGTTGGTGACGACCCGGCCCCCGGGCAGGGTGTGGGCCAGGGTGCCGACCTCGCGGACGGTGCCGCAAGCCGAGGGCTGGCCGGTCAGGCTGGTGGGCGCGTCGCCGGGGCGCCCGAAGTGACCCGAGAGCAGGTGGACGCCGTGGATGAGGCTGTTGATGGCGGTGCCGCGGGTGTGCTGGTTGGCGCCCATGCACCACAGCGAGGTGATGCGCAGGGAGCGGTCGCCGAAGAGGTCGGCCAGCAGGCGGATCTTCTCGGCCGGCACGCCGGAGATGCGCTCGACCTCGGCCGGCGTGTAGGACTCCAGCGCGGCGACGTAGTCCTCGAAGCTCATCGCCTCGCCGTTGAGCGTGCCCTTCTCGTCGTCGCGGCGGAAGGCGCAGTTCCTGGCGACGAAGTCCCGATCCCAGGTCCCGTTCTTGAGCAGCAGGTGGGCGATGCCGTTGGCGATGGCCAGGTCGCTGTGCGGCTTGAACTCCAGGTAGTGCTGGGCGTGCGCGGTGCTGCGGGTGCGGCGGGTGCCGATGTCGATCAGGGTGATCTCCTCGCCCCGCGAGCGGCGGTCGATCAGGCGGGAGAAGAGCACCGGGTGCATCTCGGCGGGGTTGTTGCCCCAGAGGATGACCACGTCGGCGGCGTCGAGGTCGTCGTAGCAGCCGGCCGGCTCGTCGACGCCGTAGGTGGCCAGGAAGCCGGTGACGGCGCTGGCCATGCAGAGGCGGGCGTTGGGATCGATGTGGTTGTTGGACAGGCCCCCCTTCATGAACTTCAGGTTGGCGTAGCCTTCGGGGATGGTCCACTGTCCGCTGCCGTAGATGGCGAACCCGGCCGGATCCAGCTCGATGCGATCGGCGATGACCCCGATGGCCTCTTCCCATGAGATCGGGACCAGCTCACCGCCATTGCGCAGCATCGGCGTGCGCAGGCGGTCCTCACCGTACAGGGCGAGGCCGACGTGGTAGCCCTTGACGCAGAGCAGGCCCTTGTTGACCTCGGCTTGCTGGTCGCCGGCGATGGCCACCACCTTGCCGCCGCGGGTCCCGACCTGGACGTGGCAGCCCGTCCCGCAGAAGCGGCAGGGCGCCTTGTTCCAGGCGACCCCGTCTCCGGTGCGGCGGGCCTGGTCCTCGCTGATCCCGGCCGCGCTGATCCCGGCTGCCTGGGAGCCGGTGGCCCTGGCCGCGGCGGCGGAGGCGGCGGCCATGGCGCTGAGCTTCAGAAAGGTGCGACGGTCGGTGCTCATGGCTGGCTCTCGCGTCAGGAGATCGGGTGGAGGTGGAGGTCGGAGAAGTCGGCGTAGGCGAGCTCGCAGTGCACGACGCCGGGGCTGTGGGCGACCTGATCCCAGAGCTGGCGGTCCTCCTCCCGGGAGGCGCTCTCCAGCACCAGGGGCAGGCGGTCCTCGACGGGATCGCCCAGGCTCAGTCGTGGATCGAGGGCCAGCGTGCGCAGCAGCTCGGCGCGGGTGCGGGGATCGGGGCTCATGGTCAGGACGGCGGAGAGGACGGGCATCAGGCCTCCTCGGGGGTCAGGGGAGCCTCGTCGAGGTGCATCCGGTCCGTCAGCACGGCGATGGCGATCTTGATGCCGAGGGTGAAGATCATCATGCCCAGGGCCCAGATCCCGGCGACCACGCGCCACTCCAGCTCGTTGGGCACGTACTCGACGATCTCGTGCAGGGTGCTTGGGATGAAGCCGGGGACGACCAGGCCCATTCCCTTCTCGATCCAGATACCGACGAAGACCAGCACGCAGGCCAGGTCGATCAGCCACAGTCGGCGCTGGCTCTGGTTGGCCAGCAGCAACACCGCCCCGGTCAGGTTGAAGACCACCGCCGTCCAGATCCAGGGCACCAGGGCGTCTTGACCGTGCAGGCCGAAGTAGAGGTACTGGGCCGAGGCCGTGTGGCTGCCGCCGGTGTAGAACTCGGTGAAGACCTCGCTGAGGACCAGGAAGAGGTTGATCAGGACGGTGACCCGCAGGATCCTGACCAGGGTCCACATCGGGTCCATCGAGAACTTCACCCCTCCCAACCTTCGGATGATCTGCATCGCCAGGATGATGAAGGCCGGTCCGCTGACGAAGGCCGAGACCAGGAAGCGAGGCGCCAGCAGGGCGGTGTTCCAGAACGGTCGCCCGCCCAGCCCGCTGAAGAGGAAGGCGGTGACCGTGTGGATGGAGACGGCCCAGACGATGCTGAGGAAGACGAAGGGCAGGTACCAGCGCTTGGACGGAGGCTGCCCCAGGAAGCGCTTGTAGAGCAGGTAGCCCGTGATGTGCAGGTTGATCAGCAGGTAGCCGGAGAGCACCACCACGTCCCAGGTCAGCATGCTGACCGGCCAGTTGAAGCGCCCGAAGGGCGGCATCATATGCCAAATCCGGTCGGGGCGGCCGATGTCGACGTTGACGAAGGCCAGCGCCATGACGATCGCCGCGATCGCCAGGATCTCGCCGATGATGACCACGTCCTGCATGCGGCTGTCTTTGTAGACATAGGCCGGGATGACCATCATCACCGCCCCGGCGGCGAGGCCGACCGTGAAGGCGAAGTTGGCGATGTACAGACCCCAGGAGACGTGGTCCGACATCCCGGTGGTGCCCATGCCGCCGCCCATCTGGTGGGCCCAGGCGTTGACCCCCACCAGGAAGACCGCCGTCAACGCCGTCATCCAGGCGTAGAAGGGCCAGCCGCCGTCGGTGGCAACGCCCACCGAGCGCCAGAGGAAGGCGGGGTAGGACTGGACATGGGAGAAGGAGGGGGCGCGCATCGGTCCCTCGGCCTAGGCGTTGAAGAAGTAGAAGAAGCGGGGCTGGGTGCCGAGGTCCTCCTTGAGGACGTAGACCCGCTTGTTCTCGAGCACCCAGCGGATCTCCGACGTGGGATCCAACAGGTTGCCGAAGACCCGGGAGCCGGTCGGACAGGCCTCCAGGCAGGCCGGCAGCTTGCCCTTGCGGGTGCGGTGCAGGCAGAAGTGGCACTTGTCGATCACGCCCTGGGGGCGGATCCGGTTGCCCAGGTAGGCCTGGTCGGGGTTGACCTCAGCGGCGGGGACCTCCGGCTTCGTCCAGTTGAAGCGGCGGGCATGGTAGGGGCAGGCCGCCTCGCAGTAGCGGCAGCCGATGCACCAGTTGTAGTCGACCACCACGATGCCGTCGGTCTCCTTCCAGGTCGCCTCCACCGGGCAGACCTTGACGCAGGGGGCGTTGTCGCACTGGTGACACTGCACCGGCATGTAGTACTTGCCATTGGCCGGCACGTTGTGCTCGTAGGCCGCGGTCGAGAACGCCAGATCGACCGTTCCCTTGTCGATCTCCAGCACCCGGATCCAGGAGTTTCCGGTCGCCCGGTCGTGGTTGTTCTCCTTGTGGCAGGCCTCAGCGCAGCGCCGGCAGCCGATACAGGCGGAGAGGTTCAGCGCGTAGCCGAACTGCACATCCGGGATCGGGCGCGGGTCGCCGATCGAGACGACGGCGCCGTACTCGGCCAGGGTCTGCGCCTCCAGCCGGCCCAGGATCGCCGTCATGTCCGACCGGGTCAGCTCCTTGTAGTGGCGCTGCAGCAGCTCATCCATGGACAGATCGTCCGTCCACTCCGTGATCGGGGCGAGGGCGCGGGCGAAGGCGGCCGCCCCGAGGGTGGCGCCCATGAGCTTGAAGGCCCCGCGGCGAGTGGTCTCTTCCATCAGTGCGCTCCCTGGGAGGCGAAGAAGAAGCGGTCGCGCGGCGGATGAACGGGCTGGCCGCCCTCGTACCGGGGGCTGTGGGGGCCGTGACAGTCCACACAGTGGTTGCGGCTGCGGGGCCCCTGCCGCAGGTCCCAGTAGCCGGTCATGCCCCCGTGGGCGCCATGCTGGTAGTCGCGGTGCTGCGTGCCGTGGCATTGCGCGCAGAGCTGCATCGTCTCGGCCATCTCCAGCTTCCGGCCGTCGGAGAGGCGCAGCAGGCTGCGGTCGTCGGGGTCGTGGCAGGAGTCGCAGGAGAGGTCGCCATGGGCCAGCTCGACCGCCGCGTGCATCGGCTCGGGGTTGCCCGCCTCCTCCACCAGGGGCTCGCTGCCGCCGTGGCAGGTCGCGCAGGCCACGCCGATGGGGCGGCCGTTGACGTCGAGCTGGGAGGTGTCGGCGACGCCCAGGGTCGTGGGCAGGTGGATGCGGACCGGGTGCGGCTCGCCCGTGACGGCAGGGCCGAGCTCGCGATCGGGGTCGGTGAAGCCGGTCGAGCAGGCCGCCAGGAGGAGGAGGGTCGGCAGGGGGGAGGAGCAGGGGGGCAT
>DDSR01000032.1 GCA_002343455.1 Deltaproteobacteria bacterium UBA2385
CCGCCCCCCTCCGGCGCGGCCTCCCACGTCCAGTGGGTCGCCCTGGACGCCCCGCGACGAGGGCCGGTGGTCCTGGTCTGGGACCAGCCCGGCGGTCCGGTCGAGCGCCTGCTGGCCGAGCCCGACCTGACCACCTTCCTCAACCGGCGCTTCTCCCCTACCCTCCTGGAACCGGGCCCCGCCGGCCCACGCCTGGAGGTGATCGACGAGGCCGGCTGCTGGCGCCTGCCGCCCTGGACGCCGGGCAGCTCGGAGGAGATCACCGCGGCCCTCAACCGGGCCGAGCTGGCCCGCGCGGCCGGCGAGCCCGGCCAGGCCCGTCCGCCCCTCCTCGCCGAGGCGCTCCCGGGCCTCCCCGCCGACCACCCGCTGCGCCGAAGCTGCCCGAAGTGAGGTGGGGCTGACGCCGGGTGGACGCCGAATCGACGCCGAGTTGACGACCTCGGCCAGCGGCTCGCCCGCGGCTCGCGCATGGTTAGACCCCGACCCCGAACCCGGAACGAGGTGCGCTGGTGCTTGAAGAGCAGATGATGAAGTTCGCCCTGCTCGGAGCCGAGTGGGTCATGTGGCTGCTGGTCCTGCTCTCCTTCCTGGTCATGGCCGTGGCGGTCGAGCGGCAGATCTTCGTCTGGCGCAACCGCAGCCCGCGGAAGGAGCTGCAGCGGGCCCTGGGGACCTTCCTGGAGGGAGGCAGCGCCGCCGCGCTGGAGGAGACCCTGCGGCAGACCGAGGGCCTGGAGGCGCGCATCCTCGCCTCGGGCGTGCGGGCGCACCCCTACGGCGGCAACGCGGCGGCCGAGGAGGCCATCGCCGGAACCCTCACCTTCGAGCGCCTGCGGCTGGAGCGCGGCCTGATCGTCCTCGGCACGGTGGGCAGCAACGCCCCCTTCATCGGGCTGTTCGGCACCGTGCTGGGCATCATCAAGGCCTTCAACGACCTGTCGATGGACACCGCCGACGCCAGCACGGCGGTCATGGCCGGCATCTCCGAGGCCCTGGTGGCCACCGCGATCGGCCTGATGGTGGCGATCCCGGCGGTCGTCCTCTACAACTACTTCCAGCGGCTCAACAAGGAGACCCTGGGCCGCACCGAGAGCCTCGCCCACCTGATGCTCTCGCGCCTGCAAGGCACCTCCCCCCAAGGCTCGTCTGCCCCTGCCTCCGGGGCCTGAGCCATGGCCAGCAAGCTCTCCACCGAAGACGACGCCATCGTCGACATCAACATCACGCCCTTCGTGGACATCGTGCTGGTGATCTTGATCATCTTCATGGTGACGGCCACGACCATGGCCAAGCAGGCGCTGCTGGTCGAGCTGCCCGACGCCGCCAGCGGCGAGACGGCCAAGGACACCAGCCTGGGCATCCAGCTCGACGCCGACGGCCGGCTGTACCTGGACGGCGAGGCGATCACCGAGAACGGCCTTCGCGTGCGGATCCGCGAGGAGCGCAAGCGGGTCGAGGCCGATGGGGGCAAGGTCGTCGTCCTGATCGCCGCCGACCAGGGCATCGCCTACGGCCTGGTGATGCGGGTGATGGACGTGGTCAAGCAAGAGGGCGTCGCCCGCTTCGCCCTGAACATCGACTCGGTGCCCGCTCCGCCCGAAGCGGCCGGCGCGGTGCCTCTCCCGGTCGAGCCCTGAGCCGCCGATGGCCTCTCCCCAGCAGCGGCTCCCCTTCGACGAGGACGAGCGCGAAGGCGGTCGCCGTCTCGTGGGCGTGCTGGTGGCGATCCTGGTCCACCTCGCGGCGGGAGCGGCGGTCGTGGCGATCAAGCCGATCGAGCGCGTCCGCCAGGTCTGGGTCGAGGCGGTGATGAGCGAGCCCGAGCCCGTGGAGGCGCCTCCCCCGCCGCCCGAGCTGCCCGTCGAGCCGCCGCCGCCTCCCAAGGAGCGCAGCAAGGTGGTCGAGTACGACCAGACGGTCGAGGACCCGACCCCCGAGGCGCCGGTCGAGCAGGCCCCCGCCGAGCAGCCGGTGCGCACGGTCCAGGGCCTCTCGGCGACCTCCTTCGCCGCCGGCAGCGGCGTCGGCTTCTCGGTGCGCGCCGGGACGACGGTGCGGACCCGGGCCACCGACGAGCTGATGGACCTCGACCAGGCCTCCAAGAGCGTGGCCTTCAGCGCCCTGACCCGCCAGCCCCGGGTGCGCAGCAAGCCCCCGCTCCGCGTGCCGCAGTCGGTCCAGGACCTGCGCCTGACCGGGGTGATCCAGGTGCTGGTCGATATCGACGACCAGGGAGAGGTCAGCGAGGTCCGCCTGGTCGAGGGCCTGCACCCCGAGGCCGACCGGGCCTGCCTGGAGGCCTGGCGCGGAGCCAGCTTCACCCCCGCGATGCAGGGCGAGACCGCGGTCGCCGTGCGCAACGCCCCCTTCCGCTGCCGCATCGAGCAGGTCCCGTGATCGCAGCCCTGCTCATGCTCCTGCTGGCCAGCGCGCGAGCCCAGGACCCCCAGCCCGCCGAGCCGGCCCCCGTCGAGCCGGCCCCTGGCGAGCCGGCCCCTGGCGAGCCGGCCCCGCTGACCGAAGGGCCCGCCCTGCTCGACTTCGTCGAGGCGCCCTACCCCCAGGCGGCGCTGGAGCGCGGGGTCGAGGGCGAGGTCCGGCTGCGCATCGAGATCGACGCCGAGGGCGCCGTCACCCGGGTGGTGATCGAGGAGGAGCCCGTCTTCCCGGGCGAGGCGGGGCCCGAGGTCGTCGGCTTCGGCGAGGCGGCTGCCCTGGCCGCCCAGGGCTGGAGCTTCTCCCCGGCTCGGGACGAGAGCGGCCCGGTGCCCGTCGCGATCGAGTTTCTCTACCGCTTCGCCCTGCCCGAGCCCGAGCCTCCTGCCGATCCCTCCAGCCTGCCGGCGCAGATCGAGGGCCAGCTCCTGGAGATGGGCACGCGGCGGCCGCTGTCCGGCTTCCCCGTCGTGGCCGTCGACCCCTTGGGGGCCACCGTCGAGGTCCTGACCGACAGCGAGGGCCGCTTCCGCGTCGCCGGGCTCAGCGCCGGCACCGTCCAGGTCCGTGCCACCTACCCGGGCTTCAACCGCGCCGACGAGCTGGTCCAGCTGGTCGAGGGGCAGGCCGCCCCCGCGCTGCGGATCTGGCTGCGCAACCTCAGCTACCGCGACGACGAGATCGTCGGCGTCTACCGCCTGCCGGTGGCCGCCATCGCCCAGCACTCCGTCAGCACCGACGAGGTGCGCAGCATCCCCGGCACCTTTGGCGACCCGATCCGGGTCATCCAGAACCTGCCCGGGGCCGCCCGGGCCCCGCTGGGGACCGGCCTGCTGGTCATCCGAGGCGCCAACCCCGAGGACAGCGCGGTCTACGTCGACGGCATCCGGGTGCCGCTGATCTACCACCTCGGCGGCTACCGCTCGATCCTCAACGCCGACCTCGTCGAGTCGATCGACTACCTGCCCGGCAGCTACGGCGTGGAGTACGGCCGCAGCATGGGCGGGGTGGTCGATGTCAAGACCAAGACCCGCTACCCGGAGCGCCGCCGGATCGTCTGGAACACCGACATCCTCGACACCAGCGCGCTGTTCGAGGGCCGGGTCGGCAAGGGCCAGAAGGTCGGCGTCGCCCTGGCCGGCCGCCGCTCCTACGTCGACGTCTTCATCCCCCTCTTCACCGGCGGCAGCGGCTTCACGGTCAAGCCGCGCTGGTACGACTACCAGGCCAAGGTGCAGGCCCTGGACCTGCCCAAGGGCGAGCTGTCGGCCTTCCTCTTCGGCTTCGAGGACGTGCTGCGGGTCTCCACCCCCAGCAGCTTCGCCCAGGGCACCGACGCCGACACCCAGGGCGACATCGGGACCCGCTACGGCACCCACCGGGGGATGGTCACCTGGCGGCACCCCTTCTCCGACAAGGCCGAGCTGCTGCTGGTGCCCAGCTTCGGTATCGACGAGGCCGAGTTCAACCTGGGCGAGGCCTTCGACCTGCTGCAGCAGCAGTGGCTGGTCGAGCTGCGCAGCGAGCTGCGCTACAAGCCCACGACCGCGGTCGAGCTGCTGGGCGGCGTGGACCTGATCGCCGGGACCTACCGCTTCCGGACCCGCTTCCCCTTCGATCCCACCAGCTTCGCCGACTACGACCCGCTGGCCGAGCGCGAGCCCTTCGAGCAGCTGGGCGAGGGCGCGGCCTGGGGCCCGGACCTCTACCTGGAGGCGACCCTGCGCCCGCTGAAGGACCGGGAGCGCCTGAGCATCCACCCGGGCATCCGGGCCAACATGGTCAACATCGTCGACCAGCTGGCGATCGTCGGCTTCGATCCGCGCATCCGCGGCAAGGCCCGGCTGGTGCCCGGCGGCACCTTCAAGTTCGGCAGCGGCATCTACAACCAGCCTCCCCAGCCCTTCGAGAGCTGGCGTCCGGGCGGCGGGGTCGAGGCCAGCTTCGAGTGGGCCTGGGCCAACGAGGTCGGCTGGGAGCAGCAGCTCACCGAGGGCCTCAACGCCGACGTGGCCTTCTTCCACAAGACGCTGCAGGACCAGATCGTCTCCAACCCCGCCCTGACCGGCATCGACGACCAGTTCTTCCTCAACGAGGGCATCGGCAGGGCCTACGGGATGGAGCTGATCGTCCGCCAGGCGCCGGTCGGCCGGCTCTTCGGCTGGGTCTCCTACACGCTGAGCAAGGCCGTCCGGAACGACTACCCCGAGCGCACCGGCAGCGCGCCGGCCGGGCCCTTCGGCCCCTTCCCCGAGGACGAGGGCTGGTACCGCTTCGACTTCGACCAGACCCACATCCTGGTGGGAGTGGTCGGCTACCGGCTGCCCTACGACCTGGAGCTGTCGGGCAAGGCCCAGTACGTCACCGGCAACCCCTTCACGCCCTACGCCGGCGGGGTCTACGACCTGGACCTGGACAGCTACCAGGCCTACTCGACCGGCGCGCTGAACAGCGAGCGCCTGCCGCCCTACTACAAGGTCGATCTGCGAGCCAGCCGGCTGTTCACCTTCAAGAGCTGGCAGCTGGAGCTGTACCTGGACCTGCTCAACGTGGTGCGCGGGGTCAACCCCGAGTTCGTGCAGTACAACTACGACTACACCGAGTCGCGCTACATCCGCGGCTTGCCCTTCATCCCCTCTCCCGGCTTCCAGGCCCGGTTCGAGTTCTGAGATGCGCGAGTCTCCCACGAGCCCGCACCCCTGGATCCTGCTGTTGCCACTGCTCCTCGGCTGCGGCGCCAACCCGCTCGCCCAGTCCTGGCAGCTCGACCGGCTGCGGATCCTCGCCGTCAAGGGCGAGCCCGCCGAGCCCCGACCGGGCGAGACGGTCGTCTTCGACTCGCTGCTCTACCTGCCCGAGGGCCAGACGCTCAACCTGCTGACCTGGTTCGCCTGCCTGCCCGAGGACTCCAACAGCTTCGGCTGCACTACCGACCCCTCCGTCACCGAGGAGCTCGCCGGGCTCGACCCCAAGACGCTGAGCGAGGAGGAGCTGGCCGCCCTGCGCGAGCAGCTGGCCGAGGCCGGGCTGATCGGCGCCGAGCCCTGGCTGCCCCCCAGCTGGACGGTCCCCGCCGACGCCCTCGACGGCCTGTCCGAGGAGGAGCGCAACGAGGGCGTCTCCGCCCTGGTCTCGGTGACGGCGATCCCCGAGCGCGCCGTCAGCGCCTCGGACCTGGAGCTGGCCTTCAAGCGCATCCCGGTCAGCGAGGCCCTCACCCCAAACCACAACCCCGTGATCACCGGCTTCCGGGTCGACGGGGAGGAGGTCGGGCCCGAGGCCGTCATCCAGCTCGGCTGGGGCGAGACGCCCACCATCGAGGTCCTGCTGGCCGAGGACGCCATCGAGACCTACCTCTTCCTGACCGAGGAGGGCGAGGAGGAGGAGCGGCTGGAGGAGCCCTACGTGAGCTGGTTCGCCGAGGCCGGCGAGTTCGATCAGCCCTACGCGCTCTACCCCTACCTGGACATCGAGTGGACCGCGCCGGCCGCGCGCCTCTCCAGCCTGCGCTGGCCGGTCCCGCGGGAGCCCCTCCGCGAGGTGCGACTCAGCGCCGTGGTGCGCGATCGTCGGGGGGGGATGGGCTGGGCCTCGCTGCGGGTCGAGCTGAGCGACGCGCCCTGATCGCGCCTCCGGGCGTCGCCCGCCAGCCAGGGCGTTCGTCAGAGAGTCGTTAGCGAATGAGCGGCCCGTGGCATTGCCTTCTCTTGCGCGTGGCGGTTGTGTTAGTGTGCGCCGGCTCAGGCCTCGGTGGCTCGCCCGGCTCCTCGCCGACCCACGAGAACATCGACCAGGCCGCGATCCTCACCTACCCCTCCAGCGACCCGCACCGGCCCCGAGACACTCGGACCTCCGGAGAACCAACGATGCGCGCCCCGCTCTCTCTCCTCTTCGGCCTGCTCGCCACATTCCTGGCGCTCGCCCCCACCGACGCGAGCGCCGGCGCCAAGAGCGCCGAGAAGGCCCTCGACGAGTCCACCACGGGTCGAAAGCCCTACAACGTGGTGCAGAACCGGTTCTTCCTCAAGGAGGACCGCTTCGAGCTCTCCCCGATGGTCGGCTACGTCCCCAACAACCCCTTCGTGCGTCGCTACGTCGTCGGGGTGATGGGCGCCTACCACCTCTCCGAGACCTTCGCGGTCGAGGGCGCGGTCATGCTGGCTCCCGACCTGGGCACCAGCGACGTCAAGGACCTGACCCGCACGCTGCTGATCATCGCCACCGACGCCAGCTCGGGCGGCAACAACTTCCAGCAGCCGCTGAACAAGATGACCCTGGGCGGCACCTTCGCGGCCCGCTGGGCGCCCGTCTACGGCAAGATCAACCTGGTCGGCGAGTCGGTGCTCAACTTCGACTTCTACTTCACCGGCGGTCTGGGCATCCTCAGCCTCGCCGAGTACCGCGCCACGGCCAACATCGACTGCATCAACACCGGCTGCGACGTGGTCAACCTCGGCGCGGCCACGCCGGTCGCGGTGGTGCCGGTCAACCTCGGCGCGGGCATGGACTTCTTCCTGACCAGCTCGCTGGCCCTCAAGATCGACGCCCGGAACTACATCTACCTAGACAAGAAGCCGGTCTACGACCCCAACCAGCCCGAGACCGGCTCCCGGGTCTACAACGCCTTCCTGGCGACCTTGGGCGTCAGCATCTTCTTCCCGGCCATGGAGCCGCGGCTCTTCGACTACTGACCCTCGCCGGTCGGCTCACTCGACTCCTCCCTTTCATCCGCCCCACCCGGGAATCCACCATGCGCATCGCGACCCTCCTGCGCTGCCTCCCTGTCCTCACCGCCCTCGCCCTGCCGCTGACCGCCAGCGCGCAGGATGAAGAAGAGGACGCCCCCGCCGAAGAGGACGACAGCACCCTCGACGACATCCTCTCGGGCGAGAAGCGCGAAGAGACCGCCGGGGAAGAGCGCCGCGACCTCGAGCGCGGCGAGATCGGCGACAAGGTCGGCGCCCGCACCGAAGAGGCCATCGAGATCGATGAGGACGAGCGCCGCAAGGTCATCATCAAGACCTTGCAGAAGAAGGACTTCCTCAAGCTCGGCCGCTGGGAGGCCTCTCCGCATGCGGCGTACGTGGCCAACGACCCCTTCCTCAGCCGCTACATCATCGGCGCGGGCGTCGGCTACCACCTGACCGAGATCTTCGCGCTCGAGGCCAACCTCGACTACTCGCCGGACTTCGGCAAGGCCGACTGGACCTCGCTGACCACCCAGCTCGTCGAAGAGAACAGCGTCTCGCCGGACATCTCCAAGATGGCCTTCGCGGGAAGCCTCAGCTTCTTGTACTCGCCGATCTACGGCAAGGTGGCCATCGGTCGCCGGATCATCGCCTTCGACATCTACGGCGCCTTCGGCGGCGGCGCGGTCGTCACCAACGACGACCTCGACGCCCTGCAGACCGACTCGACGGACGACCGCGCCGTGATCACCCAGACCCAGACCCACCCGACCACCAACATGGGTGGCGGTCTGCGGGTCAGCTTCACCCCCAACCTCGCCGCGCGCTTCGAGGGACGCTCGATGGTCTACATCGAGACGATCAACGCCACGACCCTGGAGATGAAGCAGATGTTCATCGTCCAGGGTGCATTCTCGGTGTTCTTCCCCACGATGCGCAACTGAGCCAGACCCTGCCCGGCGGCTGCCCAGCCGTAAAGAGGCTGTAAGCCTTTTCGCCTGCCGTTGAACTCGACCCCAAAGGTCGGGCACCGTGACCCCAGTGGACTCTCTCCTCCGGAGCTTCCGATGAAGCGCCCCCTCCTCCGACCGTTGGTCTCCGTCCTCACCCTCCTGACCCTGACCTTCGGGTCCAGGCAGGCCGCCGCGCTGAGCTGCGACGACATCATGGGGATGGTGAACCTCAACGTGCCCGCCGACGTGGTCGCCCAGACCATGAAGAGCTCCGGCGCCAGCTTCTCGGCCGCCGACATCGCCTGCCTGACCAGCGCCGGCGCCCCCGCCGAGGTGGTCGCCCAGGCGCAGCGCCAGGCCGCGGTCGCCGCCGAGCCGACGCCGATCACCCGCCCCTCGACCGAGCCGCCCCCCTCAACCATGGACGATGACGAGGACATCACCTCCCGGCGCATCACGCGGGAGCCCTCCACCAAGGAGGACGTGGACCTGTCCGACGGGCCCACCACCTCGGGCGCGCCCGCCGCGGTCGAAGACGCCATCAACGAGTACCAGAGCAAGAAGTACCTCGCCAGCTCGCTGCGGCTGTACCAAGCCCTGGACAGCGGCAACTACCCCCAGGCGACCGCCGACATCTACTACTACCTGGGCCGCAACCTCGAAGCGCTCGGCATGTACCACTCCGCCCAGTACCACTACGGCGTGGTGGCCCGCGAGCACGTCGACAGCCAGTACTTCGAGTACACCCTGCCCCGCCTGGTCGCCATCGCCGAGTACACCAGCGACGACACCGAGCTGGCGGCGCTGATCGCCCGCGGCACCGTGACCCCCGAGCGCGCGCCTCGCCAGGCCCGCGACATGCTGTACTTCCTCGACGGCGTGGCCCGCTACAAGAAGGAAGACCTCTCCGGCGCCCGCGCCTCCTTCTCCCAGGTCGACGCCAACAGCGTCATGGGGCTGAAGGCCAAGTACTTCGAGGGCGTCGTCTACAACGAGCAGGGCAAGCTGAAGAGCGCCGTGCGCAGCTTCCGCGACGTCTACCGGGGCCAGGTCGACCCCCGCAACGAGGCCGAGGCCGACGAGCTGGCCCGGCTGAAGGACCTCGCCCTGCTCAACGTGGCCCGCGTCTACTACAGCATCGAGCAGTACGACGAGGCCACCAAGTACTACGACCTCGTCCCGCGCGACAGCGCCTACTGGGGCGTCAGCGTCTTCGAGAACGCCTGGGCAAACTTCATGCTCAACGATCTGAACAAGACGCTGGGCATGCTGCTGACCGTGCGCAGCCCCTTCTACCGCCGCGACATGTACGAGCCCGAGGCCGGCATCCTGCGGGCGCTGACCTACTTCAACCTCTGCGACTACAAAGAGGTCGAGCGCCTGCTGATCGGCTTCGAGGACCACTACCGGCCCCAGTACGACGAGATGCTGGCCTTCTACGAGAGCTACGCCACCAAGGAGGGCCGCAAGGTCGCCGACGAGGCCTGGGACACCTACTTCGGACGTGAGCCCCGCGAGACGGTGCTGCCGAAGGCGCTCTTCAACCGGATCCTGCTGAACCGCGACCTGGTGGGTGTTGTCAAGCACCTCGACATCATGAACGACGAGCTGGACCTGGTCGGTGCCCAGAAGGACCTCTGGCGGGACTCGATGGGTCCCTACCTCACCCAGATCCTCGAAGCCGACGAGCAGCGCCTCAAGCGCCGTGCCGGCCTGCTGCTGCTCTCCGAGATGGCCAACCAGGCCAACTACCTCAACGAGAAGCTGACCCAGTCCGAGATCATCCGCTTCGAGGTCGTGGACGCCCAGCGCGTCGACTACTCGTACAAGGCCAGCAACGTCGAGCTGGCTGACTCGGGCGCCAACCTCGACCTCGACTTCGCCACCGCCGTCGACTTCATCTACTGGCCGTTCAACGGCGAGTACTGGTCCGACGAGCTTGGCTACTACCAGTACACCCAGGCCAGCTCCTGCAAGTGAGCGTCCGCCCCTCCCGTTCGAGGCAGAACATGAAGCGCCTGATCCAGAATTCCCTCGTCCTGCTCTCCCTGGGCCTCACCGCGACCGCGGTGGCCCCGGCCGACCTCTCTCCGCAGAGCGGCTGGGCCCAGGATCGGACCGATCGCGACGAGCGTCGCGTGATCGGCATCGACACCATCAACATCCAGCAGCAGATGTCCGAGGCCTACCGCGCCGCCGCGCGCGAGAAGCGTCGCGAGGCGATGGGCTTCCTGGAGGACATGCTCGCCAACCGTCCGCCCAAGGGCGAGCAGAAGGCCGAGATGATGCTGCGGTTGGCCGACCTCTACTTCGAAGAGGGCCGCGACCTCTACCTCTCCGAGATGCAGGCCTACGGCGAGGAGTTCGACAAGTGCTTCAACACCGAGGGCTGTGACTCCGCCAAGATGATCGCGGACAACACCGAGTCGCGGAAGTGGCAGACCAAGAGCATCAAGATCTACCGGATCATCCTGCAGAACTACCCGCAGTACCAGCGCGCCGACGAGGCGATGTTCTACCTGGGCAGCGCGCTTCAGGACACCGGTGAGAAGGACGAGGCAGCCAAGACCTTCAACGACCTGGTCCGGACCTACCCCGAGAGCGGCTACGTCCCCGACGCCTACGTGCTGATCGGCGAGTACTACTTCGACCAGAACAACGCCTACAAGGCGCTGCTCGCCTACCAGAAGGCCGCCCGCTACAAGGACAGCCCCAAGTACGCCTTCGCCATGTACAAGCTGGCGTGGTGCTACTACAACGTCGGCGAGTACGGCAAGGGCATCGACACCATGAAGGCGGTCGTGGCCTTCTCGATGGCCGACCAGGGCGCCGACAAGAGCAAGCTGACCCTCCAGGAAGAGGCGCTCAAGGACCTCGTCCGCTTCTTCGCCGACGCCGGCGACCTGAACGAGGCGATCGACTACTTCAACAAGCTGGGCAAGCAGGACCTGATCGAGGCGATGCTCAAGCGCCTCGCCGGCACCTACTTCGAGAACGGCAACTTCGAGCAGGCCATCAGCACCTACCGCAAGCTGATCGCCGAGAACCCCAACGGCCGCCTCGCCCCCGAGTACCAGAACGAGATCATCCTCTGCTACCAGAAGATGGGCAAGAAGCAGGAGACGATGGGCGAGATCGATCGCCTGTTGAAGACCTACGGCAAGCAGTCGTCCTGGTCCCGCCAGAACGCCAGCAACCCCGACGCGCTGAAGGGTGCCAACGAGTACATCGAGAAGAACCTGCGCACGGTGGCCATCAACTACCACAACGAGGCCAAGAAGCTGGGCGCGGGCGCCGCGGCGCGCGAGTCCTACGACCTCGCCGAGCAGGCCTACTCGGTCTACCTGGAGAACTTCCCCGAGGAGAAGAACGCCTACGAGATGCGCTACGCCTACGGCGAGCTCCTCTACAAGACCAAGAAGTTCGACCAGGCCTACGACCAGTACATGAAGGTCGTGGCGATGGACCCCAAGGGCCAGCACTCGGAGTTCTGCGCCGAGTCCGCCATCTTCGCCGCCGAAGAGGTGATCAAGGTCGAGAAGAAGGAAGGCAAGGTCCAGTCCGCCGACGGCAAGTCGACGGCCGAGCTGCCCATGACCGACTGGGAGAACAAGCTGCTGGCCGCCTGTGACCAGTACACCCAGTACTTCAAGGACAACAAGAAGGCCCGCAACGTCATCTACAAGTCGGCCTATCTGCTGTACGGCAAGAACCGCTTCAAGGACGCCTCGGACCGCTTCCGGATCGTCATCGGCATGGACCCGCAGTCCAAGGAAGCCGAGCAGGCCGCGAACCTGATCCTCGACTCCTTCAACCTCGTCCAGGACTGGAACAACCTGAAGGAGGTCTCCAAGGCCTTCTACGACCAGGAAGGCCTGGGCAGCAAGGCCTTCAAGACCGAGGTCTACAACGTCTACGAGCGGGCCTCCTTCAAGCTGATCGAGATCACCTTCGAGAAGGACAAGGACCACGCCAAGGCGGCCGCGGGCTTCATCGCCTTCGTCGACGAGTTCCCCAAGTCCGAGGTCGCCGACCTCGCGCTGAACAACGCCGCCGCCTACTTCTACCAGACGGGCAACGTGCGCAGCGCGATGCAGACCCGCATCCGCCTGATCGAGGGCTGGCCGAAGTCCAAGTACTACAACGCCCAGGTGGCCAGCCTCGGCTTCGACTACGAGTCCGTGGCCGACTTCGCCCAGGCAGCGGTCTGGTACGAGAAGATCTTCGCGCTGGACAAGGACAACGCCGCCAGCAAGGAGGCCCTCTACTCGGCCGGCCTCTTCCGCCGCTCCATGGGCGAGTCGGACGCCGCGATCAAGAACTACCAGGCTTTCATCGCGACCTACCCGACCGACGAGCGGGTCACCCCGCTGAAGCTGGACATCGCCCAGATCTACGAAGAGGGCAAGCGCTGGGCCGACGCGGCCAACGTCTACAACGCCTTCTTCACCAAGCCGCCGGCCGACGCGACGATCGACCAGGTCTACTTCGCCCGCCTCCGCTACGGAAAGGCGCTGGAGTCCCAGGGCAAGCCGGCGGACAAGCACTGGCAGGAGACCCTGGCCGCTTGGGAGAAGGACAAGGCCCAGCCCCACGAGGCGGCACCCAACTTCATCGCCGAGATCATGTTCAAGCTGGCCAAGCCCACCTTGGACAAGTACCTCGCGCTGAAGATCAGCGGGACCACCTCCACCCAGCGCAAGGCGATCGACAAGGCCCTTCAGGATCAGCTGGTCGCCAAGGCCAAGTCCCTGCAGGAGGTCGAGGCCACCTACGGCAACATCCTCAAGACCGGCTCGGGTGAGTGGGGTCTGGCCAGCGCCGTGGCGATGGGCGAGGCCTACCAGAACATGGCCTGGACCCTGAACTGCGACAACAGCTTCGTCCCAGCCTACCTGACCGAGGACCAGAAGGAGCTGTACTGCATGGGCCTCGAAGACAAGGCCTACGTCCAGACCGAGAAGGCCGCGGCGGCATTCGCCCTGGCGCTCGAGAAGGCCTACGAGCTCAACCTGTACAACGACAACACCGCCAAGGCGACCCGTCAGCTCGGCGAGCTGCGCCCCGACGAGTTCCCCGAGCTGTCCGAAGACGTGCTCGAGCCCCGATACGTCTCCACCAATGTCGTCGTCTACGACTTCGAGCAGAGCCCCTGAGGGGCCCGGAGCCAATCATGCGAATCCCTACACTCTTCCTGGCTCTCGGGCTCACCGTCGGCGCACCGATGCTGATGGTCGGCTGCGGTGGCGGCAAGAAGCCGACCGCCACGGTGACCGACCCGGCCTTGATGAGCCCCACGCAGCTCTTCGAGGCGGGGGTGACCACCCTCAAGACCAAGGACAAGGCGGGGGTGGTCAACTACACCCTGGCCTACGACTACTTCTTGAAGGCGGCCGAGAAGGACAGCGCCTACGCCAAGGCCTGGTTCAACGCCGGCTGGACCGCCGAGCAGCTGGGCTTCACCGACAAGGCCGCGGCCCACTACAAGGCCGCCGTCGACGCCAACCCCGACTACGAGGCGGCGGTTGGCAGCCTCGCCCGCACGCTGGGCACGCTGGACCGCGGCCAGGAGGCGGTGAAGCTCTTCCAGGCCCAGCTCGAGCGCAAGCCCGATGACCTGAGCCTGCGCAACAGCCTGCTGGACGCCATGACCGCGGCCGGCATGTACGACGAGGCCGAGGAGCAGGCCAAGGAGATCCTGCTGCGTGACCCGAAGAACCCGGGCGCCTATCGGAACCTCAGCCGCCTGTACTTTGCCCAGGGCAAGCACGCGATGAGCAAGCTGTGCTCCGAGAAGGCCAAGACCCTGGCCGAGGGCGACAGCGGCACCTACAACAACCTCGGCGTGACCTTCCTGGTCATGGGCGACGAGGCCGCCGCGATCGAGGAGTTCAAGACCGCGATCAAGCTCAACCCGGGCGACGTGCAGGCCAACCTCAACCTGGGCTGGGTCGCCGTCAACTCGGGCGACTACCTCCTCGCTCAGCAGTGTTTCCAGGCGGCGGTCGACGCCCAGCCCGGCAACGTCGACGCCAAGCTGGGCCTGGCCATCGCGCTCCGCGGGGTCAAGGACTACGCGGGGGCGGCCGTCCTCTACGACCAGATCCTGGCCGCGGACCCCGACAACGAGACGGCCTTCTTCAACGCCGCCACCCTGCAGGAGAAGTACATCAAGGACTACAAGATGGCCTTGAAGTACCTCGACGACTACATCAAGGTCAACGCCGGCAAGCTCTCCCCCAGCCACCAGGTCTACGAGCGTAAGTCTCGGGTCGAGGCCTCCCGCCAGGCGGAAGAGGCGCGCAAGGCCGAAGAGGAGCGCAAGCGTAAGGAAGCCGAGGAGCGCAAGCGCCGCCAGGAAGAGCAGCTCACCGAGTTGAAGAACAAGGTCGTCACCCTCAAGGGCCTGCTGGACAAGTACGGCACCTGCGAGATCATGATCGAGATGGAGGCAATCGACACCGGCATGATGGTGCTGGAGCAGGCCCAGATGGTGGTCGAGGCGGGCGAGTCGGACATGGCGGGCGACGTCATGACCTTCGTCGACCAGATCCTACCCCAGATCGAGGAGCTCGTGCCGATGTGCACCGGCGCCGCGCCGGCGCCCGCGCCGACCGAGGATGCCCCGGCTCCCGAGGGCGGCACACCGGCGGAAGGGGCCCCGGCTCCCGACGCTGGCACCCCGGCCGAGGGGTCCCCGGCTCCGGCCGAAGGCGCGCCTGCCGAGGAGACCCCCGCTCCCGAGGGTGGCGGCTGAAGCACCCAGTTTTCGGGAACCCTGCGGGCGCAGCGAGGTCCTACCTCCTGCGCCCGTCGAGCTTCCCCGACGGCCAAACCGGAGACCTCCATGTTCCTGCTGGCCCTCTCTCTCTCCGCCCTCGCCCAGTCCCCATCTCCCGAGCCGGTCATCCTGATCCCCGCGGTCCAGGAGCTCGGAGTAGAGGACTTCCTCATCCTGAACATCGAGGGCGAGCTGATCGGCCCCGATGGCGACATCGTCTCCGAGCGGCGGGCCGCCACCTTTCCCAACTGGATCGAGCTCCGCCGGGACTTCCGGGCCGAGCTTCGCGACAGCCTCACCGAGCTGAAGTGAGCCGACCTCGTGTCCATTTGACGACATCATTGCAGCGCGCCGATTGTGCGCGCCCCCGTGCTGCGGCACACTGCACCCACGACTCCCCGCGCGCGGGCTCGATCTGGACCTTCCCCGAAGCCTTCGCATCCGCTATAGTCCGCCGCCAGAAAACCTCTCACCCCCGGGCCTTCCCATGCGCATCACCCGACTGTTCCTGACCGGCGCCCTCCTGTCCCTCTCCACCGCGGCCTTCGCGCAGGAAGAAGGCGAAGAGGGACCGCGCGTCATCTACAAGGAGCGCACCGAGGTCGACTTCGAAGGTGTCGACGTCGCCGGAGAGCTCGTCAAGCCCCAGGGGGCCCTGCTCCTGGACCGCAAGCGCGCGGCCTTCAACCCGCTGATCAAGCTGCGAACCGACTTCAACACCGAGATGTCCCAGTCCGTGGACGAGGTCAAGTAGCCTCCTCGGTCCTCCCCCTTCCCCGACCGCACCGTCTCCACGCGCCTCACTCGAATGGGGCGCTCAGGAACACGACATGGCCAATGGCACGCTGGTACTGACCTTCGAAATCCACCGGGGCAACGACTTCGTTCGCCGACAGGAGTTCATCTCCGAGAGCGTGACCATCGGTCGCGGCGCTGCGGCGATGCTCCAGGTCGACGACCCGGGAACGGCCGAGCTGCACGCCGTCGTCAACGTCAACGACGACGGGCGCGTGCAGATCCTGGACCTGGGCAGCCCCGCGGGCACCAAGGTCAACGGGCAGCCGATCAACAACGCCTTCCTCCACAGCGGAGACCGGCTCGAGATCGGCGGCCTGGCCATCCTGGTCGGGATCGCGGACGACGCCGCCTTCAACGACGAAGAGGCGACCCAGCTGGCGCCGGCGCCGGTGATGGATGGACCCGTCGCCAGCGCCGCCTCCCAGGGCGAGGAGATCGCCGGGGACGACCGCACGGACACCGACGCGGCGACCGTGGATCCCGGCCTGGACGGTGGCGACACCGACGCGGGCGAGAGCGAGCGCACCGAAGATGTCCTGGCCTTCATGATGCGCTTCGGCACGGGCACCGGCGACGCCGGCAACGACCCCTCCAAGGGCAATGTGCTGATGGTGGCGCAGGCCTGGGGCGACATCGTCATCGACGCCAAGCACTACCCCAAGAACGGCGGCCCGGTGACCCTGGGTAGCCGGACGGGCTGGCGCTGGCGCTACCTGGGCTTCCCGGTCGCCTGGGTTCCCGACGCCTTCAGCAAGGTGGCCTGGCTCTTCGGCCCCACCCTCTCCGAGGCGGTCTGCGAGACCAAGGACGACTTCTACGCGCCTCCGCGCGACCTGCCGGAAGACGGCTACAAGGTCTTCGAGTGGCAGGGTGGGCAGTACGTCGCCCACCTGTCCGAGAAGTGGTCGGGCTTCGTCGACATCGGCGAGCGCCGCCTGACCTTCCCCGAGCTGATCGCCTCGGGCAAGGCCACCGCTTCGGGCGCCGGGCAGTACGTGCTCAACCTCGAGGACGACATGCGGCTGGTCGCCGACCTGGGCGACGAGACCATCATCCTCGCCAAGATGGTGCCTTCCAGCAAGAAGGTGGTCAGCTCGATCACGGACGACATGGACTACCCCTTCATCGGGATCATGTCCTTCATGACCTTCCTCGGCCTGGTGATGGGCATCTACCTCGCCACGGCGCCGCCCCCTCCGGAGAGCTCCACGATGGAGATCCCGGACCGCTTCGTGAACCTGCTCCTTCAGCAGCCCGAGCCCGAGCAGCCCAAGAACGACAGCAAGCCCGAAGCCAACCCCGACGCGGGCGAAGGCGCCAAGGCCAAGAAGGAAGAGGGCAAGGTCGGCAAGCAAGACGCCAAGATGAAGCAGGCCAAGGGCGAGAAGGTCGAGATGCAGAAGAAGCAGCTCGACAAGGAGATCGCCGAAGAGGCGGGCGTGCTCGGCGCGCTCCGTGACGGCGGCGAGCTCGACGGCGTCTTCGGCAGCTCGGCGCTTAACGCCGACCTGACCGGCGGCATCGGCGGCCTGCTCGGCGCCAAGGGCACGCAGATCGGCTCCGGCGGTCTGGGCTCGCGCGGATCGGGTCTGGGCGGCGGCGGTTCGGCCGAAGGTCTGGGCGGTCTCGGCACCAAGGGCCGTGGGTCGGGCTCCAGCGGCTACGGCTCCGGCGGCGGCAACTTCGGCGCCAAGGGCGAGGGTGGTATCGGCCGCATCGGCGGTGACCCCATCATCCTCGGCGCGCTGGACAAGTCGCTCATCGACGCCGTCATCAAGCGGCATATGAACCAGATCCGCTACTGCTACCAGCGCGAGCTGACCAAGTCCCCGGACCTGGGCGGCAAGGTGACGGTCAAGTTCGTCATCGCCAAGGACGGCACGGTCTCCAAGGCCGAGACCAAGTCCAGCACGCTGGGCTCGCCCACGGTCGAGAGCTGCATCGCGGACCGCTTCCGTCGGTTCCAGTTCCCCGAGCCGAAGGGCGGCGGCATCGTCATCGTCTCCTACCCCTTCATCTTCTCTCCCGGCTGAGCCTGGACCGACGAAGGACGAGCGCCTCGGCCACCCGCCGAGGCGTTCTTGCGTCAGCCCCTCGCACGCACACAACCGGGCCCTCCTGCAAGCCCGCAGTCAAGCCCACCGGCGGGGCTTCCCACGCCTCGCCTCACGTGGTACAACCTGCCGCCGAACTACCCACCCCTCGCGGATGCTCGCCATGTCCCTCTCCAGCACCCTCCTCCGCCTCGCCCTCCTCGGTACGATCAGCGTGGGCAGCGCCCAGGCTCAGGATCCTTCCGATCTCGACTCGACGGACGAGAAGAAGGCCAGCGCTGCGGAGCGCGCGCGCTCCGGCCCGGTGCGCGAGATCAACCGCGGCCTCTTCATGAAGGCCAACGTGGGCGGCGCCTTCTACCTGGGCAACCTCTCCAGCGCGCTCTCGGCGGGGACCTCGACCTCGGTGTCCATCGGTCAGGACTTCCTGGACCGTGAGCGCACCAGCATGGCCTGGGAGTTCGCGATTCAGCAGGGCGTGCACCAGGGCGCGGACTACCTGACCCAGGCGCAGGCCGGCGGACCCTTCATCCAGGGCGACACCCGCACCTACACCATCGCCGCGCTGCTGGAGTGGAACACCTACCCGGCCCGCCGCTGGGGCCTGGGCGCGCGCGCGGGCGCCGGGGTGATGATCGCGCCGCTGCTGATGCAGAAGGACTACTACGGCACGGGCACGGCGCCTCCGGGACTGGGGCGGACCATCCTGCAGGAGTGGGGCCTCGCCGCCGACCCCGGGTACCACAACACCCCCCACCCGACCCTGATCGGCGGCCCGAACATCGAGTACTACACCAAGCTCTCGCACTTCTCGGTGGGCCTGGACGTCGATGTCTTCTACGCGATCGGCTTCGACCTGGGCGCCTCGGCGACGGGCAACATGAAGTACACCTTCTGAGGGCTGTCGCAGTCGCGGCCCTCCCTGTGGTAGAGTGCGCGTCACAGCACAGGTGAACCCGTGATCTCGATCCCCTTCCTTCTGCTCGCTTGCATCGGGCTGGACCCCTCCAGTGGTCTCCAAGACAGCGGCGGCACCGACACCGCCGACACCGGAACCCCCGTCACCGGTGGCTTCGGAGGCATGGCCTTCGATCCAGTCCTGGACCTGGGCCAGATCCACGTCGACGATGGCCCCGTTTCGGGCACCATCACCCTGACCAACGACTCCAGCGGCAACCTCAAGCTGACCCAGGTGGTCTTCGACGCCGGGCCCGACTTCGAGGCCAGCTACACCAGCGTGCCCTGGGTCATCGGCCCCGGGGGACAGTACGTCGTCACCGTAGAGTTCGACCCCACCTCGGTCGGTGTGCAGGAGCACGAGCTCCAGTTCGCGCTCGACGGCGTCGAGGGCATGGGCTCGATCACCGTCAGCGGCGAAGGCGTCACTGAGTACACCGGCGACGGGGGCGGCACCGGCGATGGCGGGGGGGGCGACGGAGGAGGAGGAGGAGGCTCCGGCAGCCTGGGCCTCAGCTCCGGCAGCCTCGGCTTCGGCGATGTCATCGTCGGCTCCTCGGGCAGCCAGAGCCTGACCCTGACCAACGAGGGATCCAGCACGCTGGCGATCCGCAACATCGTCCCAACCCACGTGGCCTACGCCGTCTCGGGGATCTCGACGCCGCACAACCTCAATGGCGGCTCCTCGATCACGGTCACAGTCACCTTCACGCCCACCGAGCAGCGGACCTACAACGAGGACCTGAACATCAACACCGACGCGGGCTCCGACGCCGTCTCGCTCAGCGGGACGGGCGTGCCCAGCTGCACCATCTGCGCGCCCATCATCGACGTCGACGCGGGCACCGAGATGGACTTCGTCAGCGCCTTCGGCATCTCGGACACCAAGACGGTGCGGGTCAGCAACATCGGCGACGAAGACCTGATCGTCCGCAACGTCTCGGTGACCAACGAGTCGATCGGCGCCGGCTCCTTCGCGGTCTCGGGCTTCAGCGGCTCGACCACCGTCCCGGCGGGCAGCAGCCTGACCTTCAGCGTCGCCTACACCTGCCCCGACGCGATCTGCCTGGACCTGCCGAACGAGACGCTGGACTGGAACGTGCTGCACATCGAGAGCAACGACCCCTCGATGCCGGACTGGACCATCGGCCTCAGCGGCGTCTGAGCTCCAGCGCCTTGCCCTGGCCTGGGGTACCGGCTATGCGGCCGGGCACCCCAAACCGTACGACGTGCCCTGAGACACAAGACCCAGGCGCGTCCAATGCGAGGACACCATGGCAAGCATCAAGCCCGGCCTGCTCGGCCGCAAGATTGGCATGACCCAGCTCTTCGATGACAAGGGCGACGCAGTCGGCGTCACCGTCATCCAGGTCGGCCCCAACCACGTCGTCTCGGTCAAGACCAGCGACGGCCCGGACGGCTACGACGCCGTTCAGCTCGGCTTCGGCACCCAGAAGGACTTCCGCCTCAGCGCGGCCCAGCGAGGCCACCTCGCCAAGGCCAGCGTGCCGACGGTGCGGACCCTGGGTGAGTTCCGGCTGGCCAAGGCGGACCTCGCCCGGTTCACCCCCGGCGCCATCCTCGGCGCCACCGACCTCTTCAAGGTCGGCGACCTGGTCGATGTCACCGGCACCAGCAAGGGCCGCGGCTTCGCCGGTGTCATGAAGCGCTACAGCTTCCGCGGCTTCATCCGCAGCCACGGTACGCACGAGTACTTCCGTCACGGCGGATCGATCGGCACCCGACTGACCCCCGGTCACGTCATGAAGGGCAAGAAGATGCCCGGACACAAGGGCAACGCCACCTCCACGGTGCAGAACCTCCAGGTCGTCCGCATCGACGCCGAGAACAACCTCGTCTTCATCAAGGGCGGCGCGCCCGGCGCCAACGGCGGCAACGTCCGCGTCCGCCTCGCCATCAAGAGCTGAGCGGCGTCCTGGCCTGCCCTGCCCCTGGTCAACCGTCCAGGGGCAGGGTGAGCAGGTCCTCGGCCACCGCGAATGAACAGCCGGTGGCCGCCCGGACCTGGTCGACCGTCATGTCCTCGGCGATCTCCCGCAAGGTCAGGCCGCCCTCGAAGCTGAACACCCCGTAGTCGGTGATCAGCAGATCCGTGCAGGCCAGGCCCGTAAGCGGCAGCGTGCAGCGCTCCAAGAGCTTGTGGTCGCCGTCCTTGTTGGTGTGGGTCATCGTCACGACGACCCGCTTGCTGCCAGCGACCAGGTCCATCGCCCCGCCCATGCCCTTGACCATCTTGNNTGCCGGGGATCATCCAGTTGGCGATGTCGCCGTCCTGGCTGACCTCCATCGCGCCCAGGATGGTGATGTCGATGTGGCCCCCTCGGACCATCGCGAAGCTGTCCGCGGAGGAGAAGAAGGCCGACCCCGGCAGGGTGGTGATGGTCTCCTTGCCGGCGTTGATCAGGTCGGGGTCCTCTTCGCCCTCGTAGGGGAAGGGCCCCATGCCCAGCAGCCCGTTCTCGGAGTGGAGGACGACCTCGACCCCCGGGGGCAGGTTGTTGGCGACCAGGGTCGGGATCCCGATGCCCAGGTTGACGTAGTCGCCGTCCCGAAGCTCGCGGGCGGCTCGACGGACGATGCCGTCACGGCTCAGTGGCATGTTCGCCTCCTTGCGGCAGGATCAGCTGCGGGGACGGGTGGTTCGACGTTCGATGCGCTTCTCGTAGCCCGAGCCCAGCACGACCCGCTGCACGAAGATGCCGGGGGTGTGCACCTGGTCGGCCTCGAGCTGCCCAGGCTCCACCAGCTCCTCCACCTCGGCGATGGTGATCCGGGCGGCCGTGGCCATCATCGGGTTGAAGTTGCGGGCCGTGGCCCGGAAGACCAGGT
Organism: Deltaproteobacteria bacterium UBA2385; assembly: GCA_002343455.1. Lineage (GTDB taxonomy): Bacteria > Myxococcota_A > UBA796 > UBA796 > UBA2385 > UBA2385. The sequence continues at coordinate 21,521 of DDSR01000032.1, forward strand.
TGCCATGGCGGTCGGCCTTCCAGGCCTTGATCAGCGCGAAGTCCGCGCGCAGGGCGGTCTCCAGCACATAGGGCCGCCCGTCGAAGTGCCGCACCTCCTTCCCCTCGGCCACCGGCGTCCCGACCCCGGTCGGGGTGTAGAAGGCCGGGATGCCCGCGCCACCGGCCCGGACCCGCTCGGCCAGGGTCCCCTGGGGCACCAGGTCCACCTCGAGCTCCCCGCTGAGGAACTGCCGGGCGAACTCCTTGTTCTCGCCGACGTAGCTGCTGATCATCTTCTTGATCTGGCCGCGGTCGAGCAGGATGCCCAGGCCGAAGCCGTCCACGCCGGCGTTGTTGGAGATGAAGGTGAGCCCGCGGGTGCCTTGATCGGCCAGGGCAGCGATGAGCCGCTCGGGGATGCCGCAGAGGCCGAAGCCCCCGGCCATCAGCACCGCCCCGTCCGGGATGTCGGCGACTGCCTCGGCGGCGCTCTTGACGACCTTGTCCATGACTGACCTCCCGCCCCGGGTTCCGGCTCAGTCGAGTCGGTAGTTGGGGCTCTCCTTGGTGATGATGACATCATGCACATGGCTCTCGCGCAAGCCAGCCGAGGTGATGCGCACGAAGCGGGCGTTGGCCTGCATGGTCGGCACATCCCCGCAGCCGGTGTAGCCCATGGCCGACTTGATGCCGCCGACGAGCTGGTAGAGGTTCTCAGCCAGCGAGCCGCGATGCGGCACCCGCCCGACGATGCCCTCGGGCACCAGCTTGCGGGACTCGCCTTCGCGGTCGCCGCCCTCTTGGAAGTACCGATCGGAGGAGCCGGCGCGCATCGCCTCGACCGAGCCCATGCCCCGGTAGGTCTTGTAGGTGCGGCCCTGGTAGAGGACCATCTCGCCGGGGGCCTCGTCCGTGCCCGCGAAGAGCGAGCCGATCATCACGGCGTCGGCGCCCGCCGCGAGGGCCTTGGCGACGTCCCCGGAGTACTTGATGCCGCCGTCGGCGATGATCGTCGCCCCCATCGCGTGGGCCACCTCGGCGCACTCCGCGACGGCGGTGAGCTGGGGCACGCCGACCCCCGCGACGATGCGGGTGGTGCAGATGCTGCCGGGCCCGATGCCCACCTTGACCACATCGGCCCCGGCCTCGATGCAGGCCCGGGTCGCCTCGGCGGTGGCCACATTGCCGACGATCAGCACGATCTCCGGGTAGCGCTCCCGGATCGCCCGCGCGGCGTCCAGGACGGCCTGCGAGTGCCCGTGGGCGGTGTCGATGACCAGGGCGTCGACCCCCGCCTCGACCAGGGCCGCAGCGCGCTCGTCGCGATCCCCGCCCACGCCGATGGCCGCGCCCACCACCAGCCGGCCAAGCCCGTCGCGGGTGGCGTTGGGGTGCCGCTGCGCCGCCTGCACATCCTTGAAGGTGATCAAGCCGGAGAGCCCGCCTGCCTCGTCGATGACCAGCAGCTTCTCGATCTTGTTGGCCTGCATCAGGTCCTTGGCGGTCTCCAGGTCGGTGCCCGGGGGGCAGCTCACCAGGCTGCCCTCGGGGGTCATGACCTCCTCCACCCGGCGGTCCAGTCGGCGTTCGAAGCGCAGGTCCCGATCGGTGATGATGCCCACCACACGGCCTTCGTGCACCACCGGCAGGCCAGAGATGTCGTGCTCCCTCATCAGCCGCATCGCCCGGCGCAGGCTCTCGCCGGGCCCGAGGACGACCGGGTCGCTGACCACCCCGGTCATGGCCTTCTTCACCCGCGCGACCTCGCGCGCCTGCTGGGCGACGCTCATGTTCTTGTGCAGGATGCCCATTCCCCCCTCGCGCGCCATCGCGATCGCCGTGGCCGACTCGGTCACGGTGTCCATGGCCGCGGAGACCAGGGGGATCCGCAGGCGCAGGCGGTCGTGGAGGACGGTCGAGACGTCGACCTCGTTGGGGAGAACCGACGACTGCGCGGGAACCAGCAGCACATCGTCGAAGGTGAGCGCGAGCGTGAGATCGCGGGTGAGCATGGCGCGCCTCCGGGTCAGAGGCGGGTAGCCGAGCGCTCCCTTCGGGGCAAGGGTCAGGACATGCCGTTGACAAGCGGGGGCCAGTATCGGTAGAACGGGCGCTCTCAATCGGTGCCGCACTCCCTGCCGCGCCTCTCAGCCCGACCTCTCCCTCAGCCTCGGAGCCCCCATGCGCCTCCTCCCCGTCCTGCTCGCCTCCCTGCTCGCCTCCCTGCTCATCGCCTGCTCGACCAAGCAGAAGGCCACCTACTCGATGGTCGAGGCCACGGGCTCCGCCGATGCGGGGGCCGCGGCGCTGGCCGAGGCCGACGCCCTCTGGGAGCAGCGCGGAGACAAGGCTCAGCTCCAGGCCGCGCTGGCGAAGTACGAGATCGCCGCCAAGTCCGATCCGAAGAACCGCCATGTCCTGGGACGCCTCGTCCGCGGCTGGTACTTCCTTGGCGACACCCAGGAGACCGAAGACGCCGCCAAGCTGGCCGCTTGGGACACCTCGATCTCTTGGGGCAAGGCCTGCCTGGCCGTCAACGCCGAGTTCACCGCCCTGCTCGAGAAGGGCGACGAGAAGGAGGCGACCGCGGTCCGCGTCCTGACGGAGGACGACGTCCCCTGCCTGTACTGGACCAGCACGGCCCTGGGCAAGTGGGCCAAGCTGTCGGGCCTGGGCAAGACCCTGGCGAACCTGCCCACGGTCAAGGCCTACATGACCCGGGTGAGCGAGCTCACGCCGACCTACTTCCACAGCGGCCCCGACCGCTACTGGGGCGCCTACTACGCCGCCATCCCCAGCTTCTCCGGCCAGGACCTCGGCAAGTCCAAGACCCACCTGGAGAAGGCCATCGCCGCCAACCCCGAGTACCTCGGCACCACCGTCATCCTGGCGGAGTTCTGGGCGGTGAAGTCCCAGGACAAGGCCACCTTCGAGTCGGCCCTCAACCAGGTGCTCGCCGCCAACCCGGACACCACGCCCGAGATCGCCGCCGAGAACCGAGCCGAGCAGGCCAAGGCGCGCCGCCTGCTCAGCCAGCAGAGCGAGCTGTTCGCCAACTGACGCTCCCTCACCATCCGGAAGCCTCCTCTCTCTCTGCGGTTCCTGTCGGGAGCCCCCCGACCCTGGAGTTCTCATGCGTACCCGCCTCCTCAGCACCGTCCTCGCCCTCGGCGCCGCCGCCCTCTCCCTGCTCCCCTCGCGGACCAGCGAGGCCGAGCCCCAGTTCGTCGCCAACTTCGGCACCGCCGCCCCCGAAGGCACCCCCTGGGCGACCCAGCTCCAGGACATCAAGAAGCGGGTCGAGGCCGAGTCGGGCGGCAAGGTCCAGCTCAAGCTCTTCCTGGGCAGCGTGATGGGCGGCGAGGTCGAGATGGTGCGCGATGTGCGCCGCAACGGCCGCCTGCAGGGAGGCGGCTTCTCGACCGCCGCCATCGCCGAGGGGGCCAACCTGCCCCTGCTCCAGCTCCCCGAGCTGCCCTACCTGTTCCGCAACAACGACGAGGCCGACCACATCCTCGACAACGTGCTCTACCAGCCGGTCAGCGCCGAGCTCGCCACCAAGGGCTTCGTGATGATGGCCTGGGCCGAGAACGGCTGGCGCAGCTTCGGCACCAAGAACACGCCCGTGCGCACCCCCGGCGATCTGCAGAAGTTCAAGATGCGGTCCCAGGAGACCGACGTCCACATCAAGATGTACCAGGCGCTGGGGACCCAGGCGGTCACCCTGCCGATCAGCGAGGTCCTCACCGCCCTGCAGACCGGCATCGTCGACGGCTTCGACAACACCCCGCTCTTCACCCAGGCCGCCGGGCTGTACGAGCCGATCCAGTACTACTCGCTCTCCAAGCACATCTACCAGCCCGCCGCGGTGGTCTGGTCCAAGGCCTTCTACGACTCCATGCCGCCCGACCTCCAGAAGATCGTCATCGGCGACCCGGCGGCCGAGTCGGCCAAGGGTCGCATTGGCGTGCGCGCCCTGGAGACCGAGCTGCTGGCCAACTTCCCCGGGCTGGGCGTCCAGGTCGTCGAGCTGACCGACGCCGAGCGGCAGGCCTTCGCCAACGTGACCCTGGCGGTGCACATGCAGTTCGCCAACGAGGTCACGGGGGCCAAGGCCCTGCTGGCCAAGGTCAACGCCGAGCTGAAGACGAAGCGCGGCGGCTGAGCTCCTCGTGAACAAGCTCCTCGATCTGTTCGACTCCGCCGTGTCGGCGGTGGACAAGGCCATCCGTGGCGGGGCTCGCCGCGCCTGGGATGGCTGGTTGTCCAGCCTGCTGGTGGTCCTGGTCATCGTCCTGACCGGGCTCTTCATCCTGGTGGACCGGATCGTCGAGCGGACCGACCGCGTCGTCGCCTGGATCGAGCGCGCGCTGATCAGCCTCGCCTTGCTGGCGATGGTTGTCCTGACCTTCAACGACTTCCTGGCCCGCGACTACCCCAAGCTGGCCATGGACCTGCGGGACGGGCCCAACCTCAGCCTGGTGCTGATGGTCTGGGTCGGCTTCCTGGGCGCCAGCCTCGCTACCCGCCAGCGCAAGCACCTCGCCGTCGACGCCAGCGACCGCCTGCTGGCCCCGGCGGCGGCCCGCTTCGTCAAGCGCTTCACCGCGCTGGTCGCGGCGATCCTCACCTGGACGCTGACCAAGGCCTCCTGGGCCCTGGTCAAGGAGAGCCTGGAGTTCGAAGACACGGTCGAGGGCCTCAGCGTCTGGCGAGGCATGGACACCGTGCTCAACACGATCATCTCGCGCCTGCCGGGCCAGCCCCTCCCGGGCACCGACTGGCCGCTGCTCGAGGCCGGAGGCGCGTTTCCCCTCTGGGTCGCCCAGGTCGTCCTGCCGATCTCCTTCTTCATGATCACGCTACGCTTCGGCGCGATCGCGCTCCTCGGCAAGACCGACAAGCCCGTGCTCGAAGACGACGAGCCGGCCCAGGCCGGCATCCCCACCCAGGAGAAGCCCGGCAACCGCACGCCCCGCGACGTCGTGCTCGCCGGCCTCCTCCCGGGGCTGCTGGCGGGTATGGCCGCCGCCATCGCCCTCTCTTCGGGCTGGATGATCTTCCTGGCCGCCGTCCTGATGGTGCTGGTCGGCGCCCCGCTCTTCGTCGCCATCGGCACCGCCGCCATCGCCAGCGCCAACATGATCGGCGGCTACGACACCGTCGCCGTCATCACCGACATGTTCGAGGCGACCAAGAAGCACGAGCTGCTGGCCATCCCCTTCTTCGTCCTGGCCGGCAACCTGATGACCCAGGGCTCGATCGCCAACCGGCTGATCGACGTCGCCCGCGCCCTGCTGGGGCGCACCCCTGGCGGCCTGGGCCTGGCCAGCGTGCTGGCCTGCACCGTCTTTGCCGCCATCTCGGGCAGCTCGCCGGTGACGGTCATCGCGATCGGCTCGATCATGTACCCGATGCTGATCCGCGAGCAGTACCCCAGCTCCTACAGCATGGGCGTCCTGACGACCGCCGGCGGCCTGGGCATCATCATCCCGCCCTCGGTGCCGATGATCGTCTACGCCATCGTCGTCAGCACCCCTGCCGCGCCCATCCCCCCCAGCGAGCTCTTCCTCGGCGGCGTCCTTCCGGGGCTCTTCATCGCCGCGGTGCTGATGAGCTACACGGTCTACCGCACCCGCAAGGTGCCGCTCAGCCAGGACCTCGCCGGCGACACCACCTGGTCGGCCTGGGGGGCGAACCTCCTCAAGGCCATGCGGCGCGGCATCCTGGCCATGCTGCTCCCGCTGCTCATCCTGGGCGGCATCTACGGCTTCCTGACCCTGGAGCCCTTCGGCATCGACCTCGCCATCAAGCTGACCGTGACCGAAGCGGCCGCCATCGCCTGCGTCTATGCCCTGGTCGTCGATCTGGTCTTCCACCGCGAGCTGAAGCTGCGCAAGCTGCCCTCGGTGCTGGCCGACTCCGGCGTGATGATGGGCAGCCTCTTCCTGATCCTGGTCCTGGCCATCTCCTTCAACCGCTTCCTGACCCTGGAGCAGATCCCCCAGCAGGCGGCCGATTGGCTGGTCACCCAGATCGACAGCAAGCTGGCCTTCATCATCCTGGTGAACATCTTCCTGCTGCTGCTGGGCTGCGTGATGGACGTGCTCTCCGCCATCCTGATCGTCGCCCCGCTGCTCGCTCCCATCGCGGCGCGCTTCGGCCTGCACCCGGTGCACTTCGCGATCATGTTCATCGTGAACCTCGAGATCGGCTACCTGACCCCCCCGATGGGCATCAACCTCTTCGTGGCCAGCACGGTCTTCAAGCGCTCTGTGGTCGATGTCATCAAGGGCGTCATCCCCTTCCTCTTCCTGATGATCTTCTGTCTGCTGGTGGTCGCCTTCTTCGAGCCGCTCTCGATCGCCCTGCTCCCGGCCGACGCCGTGACCCAGCACCCCGCGCCCTGAGGAGGCCGACCCATGCTCGAACACAGCATCCAGTCCAAGGACGGGACCCGCCTGCGCCTGGTCCAGTGGACCCCCGAGCACATCCGGGGCGAGGTCCTGCTCGTCCACGGCCTCGCCGAGCACGCCGGCCGGTACGGGCACGTCGCCCGGGCGCTGACCGCCGCGGGCTGGCGGGTCACCCTGCTGGAGCTGCGCGGGCACGGCAAGAGCGAGGGCAAGCCCGGCGCCGTCTCGCGCTGGAGCGAGTACGTCGAAGACCTGCAGGCCGCCGCCGACTTCCTCCGCAAGCCCTTCGTGCTGGTGGCCCACTCGATGGGTGGGCTGGTCGCGCTGGACGCCCTGCGCGGGCCCCTGCGCGGCCAGGTCCAGGCCCTGGCGCTGTCCAACCCGCTGACCGGCGTGGCCGTGGTCGCGCCCAGGCTGCTGAGCATGGCCAAGGTGGTGCTGTCCAAGCTGCTCCCTCAGCTCCCGCTGAAGAACCCCCTGGACCCCAAGGACATCAGCCGCGATCACGCCGTCGTGGCCGCCTACATCGCGGACCCGATGGTGTTCTCCACCATCCGTCCCCGCTGGGCCACCGAGATGGAGGCCGCGATCGAGCGGGTCCAGGCCCACGCCAGCCAGTACGACCTGCCCTTGCTGGCCATGGTCGGCACCGGCGACCGGATCTGCGACCACACCTCCATGCTGAAGCTGGCGGACGGCTGGGGCAGCCCCCCCGGAGAGGAGCCCAGGGTCAGCCGCCAAGTGTACGAGGGCCTCTACCACGAGATCTTCAACGAGCCCGAGCAAGGGCAGGTCCTGGCCGACCTGGTGCGCTGGCTCGACGGAGCTGTGACCCCATGAACCGCGCCGACAACCCAGCCCTCAAGCGACGGCTGGTCGAGCTCCTGACCGAGCGCTCCGTCCGCCGGGGGCAGTTCACCCTGGCCTCGGGCCGGGAGAGCGATCTCTACATCGACGCCCGCCTGACGACGCTGCACGCCGAAGGGGCCAGCATCATCGCCAGCCTGGTGCTCGATCGCCTCAAGCCCGAGGTCGTCGGCATCGGCGGGCCGGTCACCGGAGCGGACCCGATCGTCGGCGCCGTGGTCGGCGCGTCCTGGGGCCGCGGGCGCCCCATCCACGGCTTCATGGTCCGCAAAGAGCCCAAGGGCCACGGCCTGATGCAGTGGCTGGAGGGACGCGGCAACCTGCCCAACGCCGCACCGGTCTGCGTGGTCGAGGACACCGTCACCACCGGCGGCAGCCTGCTGCGGGCGATCGAGCGGGTCCAGGAGGCGGGCCTGCAGGTGGTCCAGGTCGTCTGCGTCGTCGATCGCCAGGAGGGAGGCGCCGAGCGCATCGCCGCCGGAGGGTACCGCCTGGAGGCGCTGGTCACCCGGGCCGAGCTGGGCTGACGACCGGCACCTGAGCGTGGGCTATACAGCCGCCATGCTCTCCCCTCTGACGCACGCCAACCGCCGCCGCGCCCTCAGCCAGCTGCTGGACGACGCCCCCGTCCTGCTGATCGGCAACGGCCCCTCGGCCCGCAACATCCCGCTCGCTCGGCAGCCCTTCCGCCAGGACAGCAGCGTGCTCTACTTCAGCGGCTGCGTGCGCCCCAGCGCCGCGATGCTGATCGAGGCCGGCGGCGTCAGCACCCTCTTCCTCGTCCCGCCCGACGACGACGACCCCCTCTGGCATGGCTACACCTGGACCCTCGACCAGGTGCGCCAGGAGCTCGGCTTCGACCGGGTCCTGCCCCTCGACGAGCTGGAAGCGCGCTGCGCCCCTCACCGCGGCCACCTGCTGGGCCTGGCCGTCTCCGACCCGCTCGCCACCGCCCGGGCCAGCGCCCTGATCGGGCAGCCGCTGCGCTTCGGCGATCCCTCGCAGGCGGGCTCCTCCGCCCTGATCGAGGCGATCATCCGCCTCCGCCGCACCCTGGCCCCCGAAGAGGTCGAGCAGATCCGCCTCGCCGCCGCGGTCACCGCCCGCGCCCACCGCACCGCGATGAGCATCACCCGGCCCGGCGTGCCCGAGCAGCACATCGCCGCCCTCTTCGACAGCGTGGTCCAGGCGGCCGGCATGCAGACCGCCTACAAGAGCATCGTCACCGTGCGCGGCGAGGTCCTGCACAACGAGGACTACCCCAACCTCTGCGGGGCCGACGACCTGCTGCTGCTGGACGGCGGCGCCGAGGCGCGCAGCGGCTACGCCAGCGACGTCACCCGCACCTGGCCGGTGCGCGGCAGCTTCGACCCTCGCCAGCGCGCCGCCTATCAGGCCGTCCTGGACGCCCAGGTGCAGGCCATCGCCATGGTCCGGCCAGGCGTCCGCTACCGGGACATCCACGACCGGGCCAGCCTCGTCCTGGCCGACTGGCTGGTCCACGAGGGCCTGCTGCGGGGCGCCCCCTCCGACCTCGTCGAGCGGGGCGCCCACGCGCTCTTCTTCCCCCACGGCGTCGGCCACCTGCTGGGCCTGGACGTCCACGACATGGAGGCCTTCGGGGACCGCGTGGCCTACGCCCCCGGGCGAAGCCGCAGCCCCCTCTTCGGCACCCGCTTCCTGCGCCTGGACCTGGACCTGCAGCCGGGGATGTGCGTGACCATCGAGCCCGGCTTCTACCTCGTCCCGGCCATCTTCTCGGACCGCGAGCTGATGGAGCGCTTCGCCGACGTCCTCGACGTCGAGCGCGCCCTGAGCTGGAAGGGGGTCAACATCCGGATCGAGGACGATGTGCTCTGCACGGAGGACGAACCCCAGGTCCTGACGGCGGCCATCCCCAAGGACCCCGGCGAGCTCTGCGCCTGCCTGGGCACGGCGCCGGACCCCTTCGCTCAGTAGCGCTTCTTCAAGACCGTGTCGTGCAGGAACCGATCGTCGGTCTCGGGGTGGTCCAGCGTGTAGTGCAGCCCCCGACTCTCCAGCCGTCGGAGGGCGCACTCGATCACCAGCTGCGCCACCTGGGCGAGGTTGCGCAGCTCGACGAGGTCGCCGGTGAGCTTGAAGTCCCAGTAGTAGGTGCGGATCTCTTCCTGCACCAGCTCGATGCGCTTGCGGGCTCGCTCCAGCCGCCGGGTGGTGCGAACGATGCCCACGTAGTTCCACATGAAGCGCCGGATCTCGTCCCAGAGCTGGGAGATCACCACCTGCTCGTCGGGCTCGGCGGCGGACCCGGGGTCCCACTCGGGCAGCACGGGAGGAGGCGGCAGCGAGGGCAGGCGCCGGACGATCTCCAGCGCCGCCTGGCGGCCGAAGTGCGCAGCCTCGAGCAAGGAGTTGCTGGCGAGGCGGTTGGCCCCGTGAAGGCCGGTGCAGGCGGCCTCGCCGGCGACGAAGAGGTTCTCGACGTTGGTCTCGCCGTGCAGATCCGTCATCGCCCCGCCGCAGAGGTAGTGCGCCGCGGGCACGACGGGGATGGGCGACACGGCCATGTCGATACCCAGCTCGCGGCAGCGGGCGTCGATGCTGGGGAACTTGTGCTCGATCTCGGCGCGGCTGAGGTGGGTCATGTCCAGGTAGGCGCAGGCGTCGCCGGTGCGCTTGAGCTCCCGATCGATGGCCCGGGCCACGATGTCGCGTGGGGCCAGCTCCTTGCGCGGATCGTACCGACCCATGAAGGCCTCGCCGCTGCCCAGCCGCAGGATCCCACCCTCGCCCCGAAGCGCCTCGCTGATCAGGAAGGAGCGCTCCTTGGGGTGGTAGAGGCAGGTCGGGTGNNTCGGGTGGAACTGCACGAACTCCATGTTGGCGACGCGCACCCCGCAGCGCCAGGCCATGGCGATGCCGTCGCCCGAGGCCTCGTCCGGGTTGCTGGTGTAGAGGTAGACCTTGCCGGCCCCGCCCGAGCAGATGGCGACGGCCCTGGCCCCGATGGTGTGCACCTCGCCGCTGTCCAGCTCCAGCACGTACAGCCCGATGGCCCGATCCCGCTCGGGCGGCAGGCCGCCGTTGCGTCGCATCCACCAGCGCTCGGTGATCACGTCCACCGCCATCCAGCGCTCGCGCACCTCGATGTTGGGGTGCTCGGCGACCGCCGCCAGCAGGGCCCGCACGATCTCCGCCCCGGTGGCGTCCTTGGCGTGCAGGACCCGGCGGGTCGAGTGCCCGCCTTCGATGTGCAGGTCGTACTCCTCGGGCTGGTCGTCCTTACGATCGAAGGCGACCCCGCGGTCGATCAGGTCCTGGATACGCTGCCGCCCGTCTCGGACGATGGCCTCGACCACCTCCCTCCGGCAGAGGCCCGCGCCAGCGACGAGCGTGTCCTGGACATGGTCCTGCCAGGAGTCCTCGCCCGCCCAGGCCGCCGCGATGCCGCCCTGCGCCCAGTGGGTGTTGCCCGCGTCCCGCGCGCGCTTGGAGAGGACGGTCACCCGGCAGTGGGGCGCGAGCTCGAGGGCCATGGTCAGGCCCGCGATGCCTGTGCCGACGATGACCACGTCTGTGTTGGTGTTCGCCATGATGGCCGTAGGTATCGCGTTCGCTCCGCGCCTGGATTCCGCCGATTTCTCCCGCGGGCTGGTACCATGCCCCCATGATCGTCAAGCTCATGGAAGTCACCATCCCAGCTCGGCAGTACGCGCAGACCCGCTACTTCTACAGCCGGGTCCTCTGCCTGCCGGTCGGAAAGGAAGGCCAGCACCACGCCTTCTTCGACACCGGCGGCAGCTTCCGAATCGCCGTCGTCGACGCCGCCCAGTCCAGCTCGCTGACCATGCCTACCGGGCGCGGGGCCTTCCTGAACCTCTGCTGCGACGACCTCGACGCGCTTCGCAAGCGGCTGGACCACGCCAAGGTGCGCATCCTGGCCGAGAACAGCGACGAGTTCGGTCGCAACATCACCATCCGCGATCCCGAGGGCAACACCCTCAACATCTTCCAGGACGGCAGCTTCGGCTGAGCCGCGATGGGCCCGGCTCAGTCCTCGCTGCGGCGGCCGGGGCTCCACTCGTCGCGACGGTCGGCCCGCTCTTCGAGGAAGCGGGCGAGGCGGTACAGGTCGCTCTCTCGCCCGATGAAGCGGTTCTCGGCCAGCAGGCTGACCGGGTCGATCAGCTTGTTCATCGGCACATAGTGCAGGTCCAGCTGGCCCGAGACGCTGACCATATGCGCGTCCAGCCCCTCTTCGACCAGGGCCCGGTACGCGCCGATGCCCAGCTGGCTGCCCAGCATCACGTCGAAGGCGTGCGGCGGGGCGCAGCGGCTCTCGTAGCCGAGCTGCAGGGGCTTCATCTTCTTGCGGCGCCCGCCCGTGCGCTGCTGGTGGATGGCCATCGCCCGGTTGCTGACCAGCCGCGCCAGGTCGACCTCGCCCAGGGAGAGCTGCCCGTACTCGTCGCGGGAGGCGCCGCGCACCACCTCGTCGGGCAGCCGCTCGGAGAGGCCCTCGGCCAGCACCACCACGCCGTCGTGCTTGCCCCGCCGCTCGCAGGAGAGCACCGAGTCGACGATGCGCTCGGCGAGGCGATCCAGGTCCAGGGCGCCCCCGTCGGTGCCGTCGACGGTCAGGCTGGCGTCGACGTCCTCGACCGCCAGCACCAGGTCGGCCTCGCCGGCGATCGCCACCCCGTAGGAGAGCCAGCCCGCCTTGCGCCCCATCGTCTCGACGATGAACCAGGAGCTGGTCGCGGCGGCATCCGCCCGCAGGTTCTCGATCTCCTTGGCCATCACGTCGACCGCGGTGAAGAAGCCGAAGGTGAAGTCGATGCCGCGGTAGTCGTTGTCGATCGTCTTGGGCAGGTGGACCACCGCCACCTTGCGCGCTTCGGGCGGCAGCCGCCGCTGGTACTCGACCAGCAGGTTGGCCGATCTCAGCGTCCCGTCGCCCCCGATGCTGATCAGCCCGTCGACGCCCAGGTCCACCAGGCCGGTGTAGACCGCGTTCAGCGAGCGCGTGCGGCCGGGATCGTCCAGGTCCTCGGGCCCGCGCACCTCGCTGCCGGGGTTGGTGCGGGCCGTCCCGAGCTGCACCCCGCGGGTGTTGCGCATGCCGCGCACGTCGCGCTGCTGAAGCACCCGGTAGTGCTGATCGGGCAGCAGCCGGGAGGTGGTCGGGTGGTAGCGGGCCAGGTTGCTGTAGCCGTGGAAGAAGCCCAGGACTTCGCGGCCATCCTCCATGAAGGAGACCGCCGCCGCCGAGATCACGGCGTTGGCGGCTGGCGCGGGTCCCCCTGCGAACACGATCGCGACCCGACGGATATGGTCACCCTTGCGCATGCCCCGCCCCTAACCCCAGACCTGCCGTGATCGACGTCCATGAGCTGAGCAAGACCTATCGTGTGCCGGTCAAGGAGCCCGGCCTGGCCGGCAGCCTGCGCTCGCTGCTGCGGCGCCAGACCCGGGACGTGCAGGCGGTGGCCCAGGTCAGCTTCCGCATCGAGCAGGGCGAGCGGGTGGGCTTCCTGGGACCCAACGGCGCCGGCAAGACCACCACCCTGAAGATGCTGGCCGGCCTGCTCCACCCCAGCTCCGGCCGGGTCGAGGTGCTCGGCCTGCGCCCCCAGGACCGACCGACCGAGCTGCTACGCCAGATCACCCTGGTGATGGGCCAGAAGCAGCAGCTGCTGTGGGATCTGCCTCCGACCGAGACCTTCGAGCTCAACCGGGCCATGTTCGACCTGGACCGGGCGGAGTGGAGGCGCACCCTCGACGAGCTGATCGAGATGCTCTCGCTCCAGGCGCTCCTCGACAAGCCTGTGCGCAACCTCTCCCTGGGTGAGCGCATGAAGTGCGAGCTGTGCGCGGCCCTGCTGCATCGGCCGCGGGTGCTCTTCCTCGACGAGCCCACCATCGGCCTGGACGTGGAGATGCAGGCCCAGGTCCGCCGCTTCATCGCCCAGGTAAACGAGGCGATGGGGGCGACCGTCATCCTGACCAGCCACTACATGCAGGACATCGCCGCGCTCACCCCGCGCCTGCTGATCATCGACCAGGGCCGGCTGCGCTACGACGGGCCGCGGGACGCGCTCGCCCAGCGCATCGCGCCAGAGCGCCGCATCAGCGTGCGAGGCAGCCACCCGGCCCTGGTCGAGCGAGGCTTCCGCGAGGAGCAGGGGCGGATGGTCGCCGATGTGCCCACCGGCGGCGCGAACCGCGTCCTCGCCGAGGTGCTGGGCCTGCTGCCCGAGGCCGAGCTGGGCGTGGAGGAGATCCCCCTGGACGAGGTGATGGCGCGCTACTTCCGAGCGCGGCCGTGAGCCTGCTCCGGGCCCTGCCGCCGCTGCTGAGGGCCTTCCCGACGCTGCTTCGGGTCGGCTTCGCCGAGATGGTCGCCTACCGGGCCGAGATGGTGGTCTGGATCCTGACCGCCACCCTGCCCCTGGTGATGCTGGCGCTGTGGAGCGCCGCCGCCGAGGGGGGGCCGCTGGCGGGCTTCGGCCAGGCCGAGTTCGCCCGCTACTTCACCGTCACCCTGGTCGTGCGCCAGGTGACCGGAGCCTGGGTCGTCTGGGAGCTCAACCACCTCGTCCGCACCGGCGCCCTCTCACCCCAGCTGCTGCGCCCGGTCAATCCCCTGCTCTTCAACCTCGCCGAGACGCTCGCCGCGATCCCGGTCCGGCTGCTGGTCCTGGCGCCCATCCTGCTGGCCCTCTTCGCCTGGCGCCCAGACATCGCCTTCCTCCCCTCCCCCGCCACCGCCCTGATGGGCGCCCTCTCGGTGCTGCTCGCCTTCGCCCTCTCCTGGCTGGTCCAGGCCATCTTCGGCATGCTCAGCTTCTGGCTGGAGCAGTCCGTGGGCCTCTTCGGCCTGTGGTTCGCCGCCTGGGGCCTGTTCGGAGGCTACATCATCCCGCTGCCCCTGCTGCCCGAGGGCCTGCGCGCGGTCGCCGAGTGGCTGCCCTTCCAGGCCAGCCTGGGGGCGCCGGTCGAGATCCTGCTCGGCATCGAGCCCCAGCCGCTGCGCAGCCTGCTGGTCCAGGCCGGCTGGGTGCTCCTGGCCACGCTGCTCGCCCGCTGGATGTGGGCGCGAGGCATCGTCCGCTACGGCGCGGTGGGCGCGTGAGGATCCTGCGCCTCGCGCGGGTGCTGGCAGCCTTGCTGCGGGTGGCCCTGATGAACGCGGCCGCCTGGCGAGCCAGCTTCCTGGTGGAGCTGCTGGTGGGCGCCAGCAGCTCGGTCGGCGTGGTCCTGCCCCTGTTCTTCGTCTACCAGCACGCCGAGCAGGTCGCCGGCTGGGCCCTGCCCGAGGCGCTGATGGTGACCGCCTTCTTCCTGCTGCTGCAGGGCCTGGTCGGGCTGCTGATCGAGCCCAACCTCTCGGCGGTGGTCGAGGGCGTGCGTACCGGCGCGCTGGACTACACCGTGCTGAAGCCGGTCGACGCCATGCTGGTCTCCAGCCTGCAGCGGGTGGCTCCGGCCAAGGCCTGGGATGTGCTGGCCGGGATGGGGCTGCTGGCCTGGTCGGCCGCCCAGCTCCCCGCGCCCGGCCCCGGGGGCGTGATCCTGGCCGCCCTGCTCTTCCTGGCGGGCTTGCTCGCGGTCTATGCCATCTGGATTCTGGTGATCTGCACCAGCTTCTGGTTCGTCCGGGTGGACAACCTGCGCTTTTTGCTGGGTGCTGCCCTCGACGCCGGCCGCTGGCCGGTCGACGTCTACAAGGGCTGGCTGCGCCTGCTGCTGACCGTGGTCGTGCCCGTCGCCCTGGTCACCAGCTTCCCCGTGCTCGCCCTGCGCGGCGAGGCCGATGCCACCATGCTCATCCAGGCCTTCGGCGCCAGCGCCCTGCTGCTGCTCGCCGCCCGCCGGACCTGGCTGGCCGCGCTACGGCACTACACGAGCGCCAGCTCTTGAGCAGGCCCGACCCAGGCCAATCGCGGTGGGGTCCCGTTCCCTCTCGGCACAACTTGCGCTAACGTCCCCACTCATTGGCTCTCCAGCGCCCGTTCCTTCCTCTCCCGGACCTTTCCCTTGCCCAACCGGCCCCATCGGCTCCTGGTCATTGAAGACGACCCCGGACTGCGCGACGTCTTTCGCCTCGCCCTGGAAACCGCCGGCTACGAGGTCGAGGTGGTCGAAGACGGCGGCGCAGGCCTCAGCGCTGCCTTCGAGCGCCAGCCCGACCTCGTGATCACCGACCTGTTGACCCCGAGGATGCACGGCTACGAGTTCATCCGGCGCTTGCGCGCGACCCCGCACGGCGTGCGCATGCCGATCATCGTCGTCTCCGGCCAGGCCTACGCCACCGACCAGCGGCGCGCGATCGAGCTCGGCGCCTGCGGCTTCCTGCCCAAGCCCTTCCAGCGGCAGCAGCTCCTGGACATCGTCAAGCGCTCGCTCTCCCAGGTCCGGGTGCGCTTCTGGGGCGTCCGGGGCTCCATCGCCGCCCCCGGCCCCGAGACCATCCGCTACGGCGGCAACACCCCCTGCGTCACCATCGAGCGCGGCCAGGACCTGCTCATCCTCGACTCGGGCACGGGCCTGCGCAAGCTCGGCGTCTGCCTGCAGGCCGAGGCCAAGCGCACGCCGCAGCACATCCGGATGCTGATCACCCACACGCACTGGGACCACATCCAGGGCTTCCCCTTCTTCGTGCCCGCCTACGTGCCCGGCAACCGCCTCGACGTCTACGGGCCGCCCTCCGTCGAGAAGCCGCTGGAGAAGGTCCTGCGCGGGCAGATGGACCCGGCCTACTTCCCGGTCGCCCTGGGCGACATGGCCGCCGAGATCGTGGTGCACGAGGTGCGGGAGCCCGAGTTCGACGTGGGCCCCTTTCGGGTCTCGGCCATGTACATCAACCACCCCGGCATCACGATGGCCTTCCGCATCGACATCGACGGGGTGGTCGTGACCTACGCCACCGACACCGAGCCCTACCGCTTCCTGCTGGCCGACCGCAACGCCGACCCCGAGTCCGAGCTGGCCGACTACGGCGGCAAGCGCGACGGGGAGCTGGCGCGTTTCGCCGCGAACGCCGACCTCTACATCGCCGACAGCCAGTACTCGCCCGAGGAGTACAACATGAAGCGGGGCTGGGGGCACACCTGCTACACCGACGCGGTCGAGCTGGCGATGGCCGCGCAGGCACGCCGCCTCGCCCTCTTCTCGCACGATCCCATGCACGACGACGACATGGTCGACGAGAAGCTCCGTCGCTGCAAGGAGCTCGTGGCCTCCCGCGGCTCGGACCTGGTGGTCCACGCCGCCATCGAGGGCCAGTCGATCGACATCGAGCCCGCCGCGACCGCCGCGTCTGCCACCGCCACGTCCGCACCCAAGAGCTGAGCCATGCGCCTCGTGCGGGTGCTGGCCGGGCTGGGCTACGGCTCTCGCTCCGAGGTCGAGGCGCTCCTCCGGCGCGGCCGCGTCCTCGACGCCCAGGGCCACGCGCTGGCCGCATCGGCCGAGGACCCTGGCGGCGAGCTCTTCGTCGACGGCCAGGCGCTCGATCCTCGCCCGCCCCTGGTGCTGCTGCTGCACAAGCCCGTCGGCTACGTCTGCACCCGCGCCGAGGACGAAGGCCCGACCGTCTACGAGCTGCTGCCCCCTCGCTTCGCCTCGCGGCGCCCGATCCTGGCGACGGTCGGCCGCCTGGACAAGGAGACCAGCGGCTTCCTGCTGCTG
This sequence comes from Deltaproteobacteria bacterium UBA2385, assembly GCA_002343455.1. Lineage (GTDB taxonomy): Bacteria > Myxococcota_A > UBA796 > UBA796 > UBA2385 > UBA2385. The sequence continues at coordinate 38,460 of DDSR01000032.1, forward strand.
ACCGACGACGGGGCCTTGCTGCACCGCCTGACCTCGCCCAGGCAGCACCTCACCCGCCACTACCGGGTCGAGCTGGCCGACCCCCTGCGTGGGGACGAGGCCGAGGCGCTGCGCTCGGGGACCCTGATGCTGCGGGGCGAGGACAAGCCCCTGCGACCAGCCCAGGTGGTGGAGCTCGGCCCCACCCGCCTCCGCGTCAGCGTGACCGAGGGCCGCTACCACCTTGTCCGGCGGGCCTTCGGGGCGCTCGGCCACCGCGTCGCCTCCCTGCATCGAGAGGGCATGGGCGCGGCCGGCCTGGACGAGCTGCCCGAAGGCGAGTGGCGGGTCTTCGACCCGGCCCGGCTCAGGTGAAGATGATCTGCGCCCCTTCGGCCATGTCGTAGAAGTCCCCGACCGTGATGACCTCCTTGCACTGCTTGATGAGGTCGTCCTTGGTGCGGCCGAACATCTCCATCGCGAGGTGACAGGCGTAGAGCTCGGCCCCAGCCCCGTCCAGGATGTCCAGCATCTCGCGGACGCTGGGCAGGTCCAGGTCCTCCATCTTCTTCTTCATCATCGTGGCGGCCAGGCTCTCCATGCCCGGCAGGCCCGAGAGCACCGTCGGGATCGGCATGGAAGGGTTGCCGGCCATGTTGACGTGCAGGTGGTCGACCTTGCTCTCGGTGATGGCGTCCAGGCCGTAGAAGGTGAAGAACACGAAGGCCTCGATGCCGGCCATGCGGGCGCCGTTGGCCAGGATGAGGGCGGGGTAGACCTCGTCGAGGCCTCCCTTGGAGCAGACGATGGCGACCTTGCGTTGGGTCATGGGGACTCCTTGAGGTTCAGAGGCAGCCGGCGGGCTTGGGGATACCGGCGATGCGGGCGAGGGTGCGCCCGGGCGCCTTGGGGAAGCAGGCGTAGACCTCGCGGGTGTCGATGCCCATCCCGCGGGTCAGGGCGCGGATGTTGGGGGAGCTGCCGGACTCCTGGTAGGTCTTGCGGGCGTAGTCGATGATCGACCAGGCCACCGGCGTGAGCTCGACGCCCTCGGCCGCCGCGATCGCCAGGGCCAGCTCGCGGCTCCAATCCCCGCCTTCGCCCTCGACGGCGGAGGCCTCGGCAGGGGCTGGAGAGGAGGAGGCGGGCGCCGCAGCGCGCTTCGTGGAAGAGACCGCAGCGATCTTCGAGGAGGAGGCCTCCTGGGCGGGCTCGGCGGCCGGCGGGCGGGAGGGGGCGAGGCGCGAGGCGAGGCGCGGATCCATGCCCGCGGCGGGCCCCCGCCGGGTCTTGCGGGCGAGGCCGGGGCGCTGCCCCTTCGCGGCGTGACCCACCTGCCGCAGGATCTGGAGGGCCACGGCCATGCCGCGCTGCACATCCTCCTCGCTGCTGGCGCGCAGGGCCGCCATCATCCCGACCGGCTTGGCGCTGCCCGCGTCACGGATGGCCTGGGCGGCCTCGTCGGCGATGGCCAGGACCTCGGGCTGGGTCAGGCTGCGCACCACGTCCAGGATGCCGACCAGGTTCTGCGCCAGGAGCTCGAAGTCCTCGGCGGTGTAGCTGGAGAGCACACGATCCATGCCACCCTTCATGGCCGTCGCCAGGGAGACGTAGCCCTGGTCGTCCAAGGCCTGGAGGTGTCCGCCCACGACGCCGGTGGCCTGGCGGGCGATCGGGATGCCCACCTCGACGAGGTCGTCCAGGCGGCGTTGGCGCTGCTCCATCGCCTCCAAGTGGTGAAGGACACGGTCGAGCTGGCTCTCCAACCGGGCCAGGCGGGCTTCGGCTTCGGTGGGGTTGGCGTTCTCGGTGCGATGCATGGTCAAGCCCTCTTGCCCATCAGGCTCATGCGGTGCTCGATGGGCATCTCGCCACCGCGGATCAGGATGTTCCAGTAGATCCACTCGAAGGCGAGCTTGCCCCAGTGGTTGACATGAGACTCGGCCAGCAGGTCGAAGGGGCCCACGACAGGCAGCGGGAACTTGCCTGGGAGCGGCTCGGTCTCGTAGTTGAAGTCGATCAGGAGGGCCTTGCCGTCTCCGGACTCGATGAAGCAGTTGGCGTGCCCGTCGAAGTCGGCCAGCAGCGGCAGCCCGGCCAGGTGCCGGCGGATGTTCTCCACCAGCACATCGCCCTGGAAGTGCGCCACGCTGCCCGCCTTGCTGGCCGGCACGTCCGTGGCGTCCCCGATCACGAAGATGTGCTCGTGGTCGCGGCTCCGCAGGGTGCGCTTGTCCGTGGGGATGAAGCCCAGGGCGTCGCCCATGGTGCTGTTCTGGAAGGGGTGGGCGCCGCCGTGCAGGGGGATGGTGACCAGCAGATCGTAGTCCAGGGTGCGGCCGTCGAAGGCGGTCATTCGCCGTGCTCCGCCGTCGACGCTGGCCAGGCCGAACTCGCTGACCACCTCGATCCCCCGATCGCCCAGCATCTGCCCCAGCGCCGCCGACGCGCGCGGCTTGGTGAAAGCGCCCTCCAGGGGCGTCGCGTAGACCAGACGCACCGCGTCGCGCATGCCACGCTCGCGGAAGAAGGCGTCGGCCAGGAAGGCGAACTCCAGCGGGGCCACCGGGCACTTGATGGGGACGTCGACGAAGTTGACGACCAGCGTGCCGCCCGCCCAACTGGCGAGCCGATCCCGCAGCGCCGTCGCACCCTCGAGGGAATAGAAGTCGAAAGCGTCCTTGTGCCAGCCCTCCCCGGTCAGGCCTGGGGTCTCCTCGGGCAGGATGCGGGTGCCGGTGGCGATCAACAACAGGTCCCAGGTGAGCTCCTCCCCGTCGGAGAGGCGCACGATCCGTGCCTCGGGATCGATGGACTCGATCGCCGACAGCCGCAGCTCGGCCCGCGGAGGCAGGTTGCGGCTTCGAGACCGGACCAGGTCCTCCGGACGAGCCATGCCGAAGGGCACGAAGAGCAGGCCGGGCTGGTAGAGATGCCGGTCGTCCTGGTCGACGACGACGATTCGCCACTCCTCGGGGGAGAGCAGGGCGTCCAGCTTGTGGGCCATCATCGTGCCCGCGGTGCCTGCGCCGAGGATGAGGAAGGTCTTCATGAGGTGCTCCGAGTGACACCCGCAGTGCTGCAAGCCGTATGCCAGGCCCAAGGCCATGGTTACCGGGCCCGATCCGGGCCACGAGTGCCATAAGGCCCACAACCCCTGTGCGAGACGACCCCGAACTTTCCGGATACGCTGCGCCTTCCCCGGAGGCCTACCGATGCGTGCTGCTCTCGCCCTGACCCTGATCCTCACCGCCTGCGGCGGCGGCATCTCCACCGACGTGACGATCCCCCAGGACACCGGGGACGGCGACGGCGGCGCCGACGGCGGCGACACCGACGGGGGCAGCACGATCACCGACGGCGGCGGGACCACCGGGACGGACGACGACGAGGACGACTGGACCGTCGAAGAAGGCGACTGCAACGACGCCGACCCGAACGTCCACCCCGACGCCACCGACGTCTGCTACGACGGCGTCGACAGCGACTGCGACGGCTCCAACGACTTCGACTGCGACGGCGACGGCTACGAGTCCAGCGCCTACGAAGGCGACGACTGCCTGGACACCGACGCGGCGGTCTACCCCGGCGCCTCCGAGTCACGCGCCGACGGAAAGGACAGCGACTGCGACGACCAGGTCGACGAGGACGCCTACTGCAACGTCTACGCGCCCATGTCCAACGCCACCAGCTCCTACCGGACCTACGCCACGACCTCGATCGTCGACGGCGGCACCTACATCGAGACCACCACGCTGGAGAGCTACAACGAAGCCGCCCAGACCGTGACCCTCTCCCGGGTCATGGACAATGGGTCCGGCAGCACCTCCACCATCCGCGAGGGCTGGTCCTGCTCCGAAGACGGCACCGTCTCGGTCTCCGGCTACACCTACAACACCTTCGGCATGGACCTCCTGAACATCACCTTCTCCGCGGCCTCGCCCCGAGCCCTCCCGCAGGAGCAGATGATCCCCGGCAACAAGTGGGACATCGCCTATGACGCCAACGACGCGACCGAGGGCCTGGTCTGGACGGTCTCCGGAACGGCCACCGTGCTGCCGCAAGAGAACATCACCACCACCGCCGGCATCTACGCCACCCTGCCGATCGAGGTCAGCTACACCCTGACCTCCTTCTCGGACTACGCGACCGACCGCGAGGCGACCGTGACCTGGTACCTCAGCCCCGGCGTGGGCGTGGTCTACTCGCTCGAGCTGCTGGCCGACGGCAGCATCGGCGAAGAGCGCGAGCTCTCCAGCGTCAGCGGCTTCTACGCGATGGACCCCTCGGACTTCATCGGCGAGTAGGGCCAATCCGGACCCGGGCGTCGACGGTCACGCAGCCTTCCCCGGGGCCCATGACCTTGACGGGGTTCAGATCCAGCTCTTCGACGCGGGGACAGGCCTCCGCCAGGGCCGAGATTCGCAGGACCAGGTCCTCGACGGCGGCGAGGTCGGCCGGAGGCGCTCCCCGGTAGCCATCCAGCAGCGGAAAGCCACGGATCGAGCGCACCAGCTCGGCCGCGGCCCGGTCGGAGAGGGGTGGGATGCGGAAGCCGACGTCGCGCATCAGCTCGACCAGGACCCCGCCCAGGCCGAAGGCGATCAGCGGGCCGTAGGCCGGGTCGCGGGTGAGGCCGACCAGGCACTCCACCCCTCCGCGCACCAGCCGCTGGACGAGCACGCCCTGCATCTGCCCGGCCAGCCCGCGGGCCTTCAAGCCGCCCTCGATCTGCTCCCAGGCGGCGAAGACGTCGCCCTCGTGCCGCAGATCGACCTTGACCCCGCCGACGTCGGACTTGTGGGTGATGGTGTCGGAGACCAGCTTGACGACGACGGGGAAGCCCAGGGCCCGCGCCGCCTGGGCAGCCTCACCGGCGCTGCGAGCGACGATGCCGCCCGCCGAGTGTACGCCGATCCGGCTCAGCAGCTGCTCGACCTGCTCGGGCGCGAGCCAGCCCTCGGGGGCGGCCTGCACGAGGCGAGAGGCCGCCTCCAAGTCCATGCCCTGCGGCTTGACCAGGGCGCCCTCCGGCCGGGCCTTCCACTCGGCGTAGCGGGAGGCTCGGGCCAGCACCCGCACCGCAGACTCGGGGAAGGCGTAGGAGGGGATGCGGGCCTGCTGCATCCGGCTGAGGCCCTCGGGCACGCCGTGCTTGCCCATGAAACAGGACAGGACCGGCTTGCTGGTCCCCTCGGCCCCGCGGGCGATGCCCTGCCCCACCCGGTCCGAGTCGGTGATGAGCGGCGGCACGAAGAGGACGATCAGGGCGTCCACCGCCTCGCAGTCCAGCAGCAGGCGGACCGCCGCCTCGTACTGCTCGGGGCTGGCGCTGGCGATCATGTCGACCGGGTTGCGGACGCTGGCCGAGGGCGGCAACAGCGCCCGCAGGGCCTCGCTCGTCTCGGGGGGGAGGTCGGGCACCTCCAGGCCCCAGGCCTCGGCCGCGTCGGTGGCCAGGATGCCCGGCCCGCCCGCGTTGGTCAGGATGGCCACCCGCCGCCCGCGGGGCACCGGCTGGTGGGCCAGGAAGGCGGCCATCTCGAAGAGCTCCTCGACCGTGTCGACCCGGACGATGCCGGCGTCGTCGACCAGCGCCTGGACGGCCACCTCGGCGCCCGCCAGGCTGCCGGTGTGGCTGCTGGCCGCGAGGTTGCCGCGGCGGCTGCGCCCGGACTTGACCGCCACGATCGGCTTGCTGCGGCCGACCCGGCGGGCGATCTCGGCGAACCGGCGCGGGTTGCCGAAGCTCTCCAGGTAGAGCAGCACCACCCGGGTCCGGGGGTCCGCGCCCCACCACTCGATCAGGTCGTTGCCGGAGACATCGGCCTTGTTGCCCATGCTCACGAAGTCCGACACGCCGATGTTGAGGTCGCGGGCGTAGTCGAGCATGGCCACCCCCAGCGCACCGGACTGGCTGGCGACCGCGACGGTGCCCTCGGGCGGGAAGGTCGGCGCGAAGGTCGCGTCCAGGCGGGTCTGCGGGTCCGTGCTGACCACCCCCAGGCAGTTCGGCCCGACCAGGGCGATGCCCGCCTCCCGGCAGATGGCCACCAGCTCCTGCTCGGCGGCGAGGCCCTCGGGGCCGACCTCCTTGAAGCCGGCGGTGATCACCACCATGCCCTTGACGCCCTTCTCGGCGCAGGCCCGCGCGGTCTCCAGCACCTGCTCGCCGGGGACGACCAGCACCGCGAGGTCCACCGGGTCGGGGATCTCCCGCACGTCGCGCCAGGCGCGGATGGACTGCACCGAGACGGCCTTGGGGTGGACCGGGTAGACCGGGCCCTGGAAGCCGTTGACCACCAGGTTGCGGGTGATCTCGGCCCCGATGGTGCCCGGTCGGCTGCTGGCGCCGATGACGGCGACGCTGCGGGGGCGGAGGATGGGGCGGAGGTCGCGGGGGGTGGGGGACATCGGGGCTCCAGGGCCGCCCCCGTAATCGGAAACCGCCAGGGGGGCTGGGGCCCGAAGCTGGCGCCGACGGGCCTCGTACGGTATCCAAACGGCTCCACCGGTCTCAGGAGTCCAGGATGGCGCATTGGGAGGTTCGAACCCGCAAGGGGAGTGTCCAGGTCGAGGGCGGAAACTGGCTGGTCGCCGTCGGCGCCGCCCTCCCTGACCTCGGCCTGGACGTGGCGGTGCTGGCCCGCCTGGTCTGCGATGTGCAGGCCGACGGCGTCGTGCGGATCATGGACCCGACCTCCCGGACCCCCCTGATCGTCCGCCAGCTGCCCGACCCCCAGCTCGGCGGCGCCCGCGAGGTGCAGCCCGTGGCCGTGGTGGCTGCGGCCTCCTCCCCCCTCGAAGAAGACAGCGCTGGCGTGGACCCTCGCGGCAACGTGGACCTTGGGGGACGCATCACCGTCGACGAGATCGACGTGACCGCGCCCCCTCCTCCCGCCTTGCACATGAAGACGCTGCCGCCGCCGCCGCCGCCGCCGCCGACTCCCGCACCCGCGCCCCCCCCCGCCCTCGCCACCTTCGATCCGGCCGAGCTGCCCCCTGCCCTCCCCCCGCCGCCGCCGCGGGTGCACTCGGTCGTGCCCGAGGTGCCCAGCACCCGCCCGGCTCGCTTCACCGCCGCCGACATGGCCACGCTCGACGACATCGACTTTCCGCCCGCACCGCGGCCGCGCAGCCCGGCTGCCGGCCCGCCCGCGGACCTCGACGAGCAGCTCTTCATGAAGGGCATGGACATTCGCGACGCCGAGGACCTCGCCGGCGCCGCCCAGATCTCCCTGCGGGTGCTGGCCAGCCTGATCCCGTGCGAGGCCAGCAGCGTGCTCTACGCCAGCGTCAACGACACCTCCCTGCGCTTCCTCGCGGCGCAGGGCCCCTCCGCGGCCGAGGTCGAGGACATCACCGTCCCCCTGGGCCACGGCATCGCCGGCTTCTGCTTCGACACGGGCGCCTCGGTGATCATCCGCAACGCCTCCCAGGACCCGCGGCACCTGCATCGGGTGGACGAGCAGACGGGCTTCCACACCCAGGATCTCCTCTCCGTGGCAATTCGCGACGAAGACGGCACCATCCACGGCTGCATCCAGCTCCTCAACGCCCCCGGCGGCTTCTCCGAGTGGCAGCTCGACGCCGCCAGCCAGGTCGCCTCGGCCCTGGGTGAGTCGGTGCGCGCGCTGCGCTGAGCTTCAGGACTCCGGACCGATCCTCCACCAGGACAGCCCGGCGGCCTCCCCATCGGGCCGACCCCAGGCCTGCTCCAGCCGGGCCATCAACGAGCGCCGCTCGGGGATGGCCGGCAGGTCGACGACCGCGTACCGAAAGCCCGCCTCGCCCAGCTCCTCCAGCGTGGGCGGAGGCTCGGTCGGCCGGACGTGAGAGGAGCGCCAGGCCCGCCCCATCAGCGGATCGGTCGAGGGCTCGGTCCAGGCCCGGGGCATGTCGGAGAGGGCCCGCCCGTGCACGGCGATCCCAGCCAGCCGCAAGGGGTGGTTGGGCAGCAGGCGAGGGCTCTCCAGCGGCAGGTGCAGGACCGCGCCGGGCGCCGGGTCGGCGGCCCATCGCTCCCAGGCCTCTCGGGGCAGCTCCAGGGTCGGCCATGGCAGGCCCGGCGCGTCCACCGAGCGCAGCGCGTCCAGCGGGCCCAGCACCAGGCTCAGGGCGAGGACCAGCCCACGCCAGCGACCGCCGACGCGACCGGCGGTGATCATCAAGGCCAGGCCGAGGTGGGCGAGCACGACGGCCCGGTAGTACTGGCCGCCGTGGGCGATCGGCAGGGACAGCCACCGCGCCAGCTGAGCCGGCAGTGGGACTTCATGGCCGCCCAGCAGCAGGGGCTCGCCCTGCCAGGCCAGCCGCGGCCCCAGCGCCAGCCCGACGCCCACCAGGACCAGCGGCAGGAAGCGCCGACGCTGCGCGCCCAGCAGCAGCGCCGCCAGGACCAGGACCGCGCCCAGGTAGGGCTGGTGCAGCACATTGGCCTTGATCTGGATCTCGGCTCGCCCGAAGAGCAGCGCGTCCAACGAGGCCACCGGCAGCGGGCGCGCCCAGATCGGTGGCCAGTCCCCGCCGCCATGCGAGGGTCGGTAGAGCACCGCCTCGGGCGAGAAGGTGCCCGGATCGAGCCAGGCCTGCACGGCTAGCAGGGTCGACACGACCAGCAGCAGCGGCGCCGCGGCGCGCCCCCAGGAGGCCCCATCGCGGCGCGCTTGGAGCGAGGCCAGCGGCGCGACGAAGGCGGCCAGCATCGCCAGGTAGGGGCTGGTCAGCGCCGCCAGCCCCCAGGCCGCCGGCACCAGCAGCAGCCAGCCCGGTCGGCTCGCCGCCTGGAGCCCCAGCAGGAGCAGCAGCGGCAGGATCCAGGTCTGGGCGTTCTCGACCTGGCCGGAGAGGGCGGCCCCCAGCGTGACCGGCGAGAGGGCGAAGAGCAGGCCGCCCAGGACGAGCGGCCCCGCCTCGGCCTGCGGGCGGAGGCGGCGCGCCAGCAGGACCAGGGCCATCCCGCCCAGCGCCGGGCCCAGGAAGTGGGCGAGGTGCACGACGAGGTGTGGGCTCAGCAGGGGCCGCAGCAGCGCCCCGACAAGCAGGAAGGCCCAGCCCAGGAAGCGAGCCTCACGCGGCTGAGGAAAGCCGGCCTGGTCGGTCGGATCCGGCCACTCGCCGCGCCAGAGCGAGGCGGAGACCACCTCGGCCGCCCAGACATGGCCCCCCGTGAAGGGGTTGTCCAGCAGGCGCTCGCCGGGCTGCTGGAGCCAGGTCCACGCCAGGGGGACCTGGGCCGCCAGGGCCAGGAGGAACACGGCCGCGAGCGGGAGCCAGCCCCGCGCGGTCCGAGGGGACATCAGGTGTTGATGCCGTCCATATCGGTGCCGGTCGGCAGGCCCTTCATCTTGGTGCCGATCTGCTCACCCATCACGGTCGTCCAGATCATGGCCAGCGCCTGACCCACGCCCGGGAGCAGGATCACGAAGCACAGGCATACCGCGAAGCAGCCCAGGCAGACGAGGATGTTCAGCAGCAGCCAGGTCGGTTCCATGTGTCTTCCCTCGCGAGGCGGCAGGGTAGCGCGTCGGGCGGAGGTTGGCCAGACCCCGGGGCACGCGTGGTGATATGCCGCCCCCCCATGCCCCACGTCAACGTCCACGACCTGCCCCGAATCCGAGAGATCGGCACGGTCCTGGCGCGCCACGGCTTCGGCCAGGCCGCCCGCCTCGCCGGCCTCCAGGTCGAGGGCGAGACCATCGGCGAGAAGCTCCCCTTCGGACGCCGGCTGCGGATGGTCCTGGCCGACCTGGGCCCCACCTTCGTCAAGATCGGCCAGATCCTCTCCGTGCGGCCGGACATCGTCCCGGTCGACGTGATGGAGGAGCTGGCGACGCTGCAGGACCACGTCCCTCCGGCCCCCTTCGACGAGATCCGCCAGGTGCTGCAGGAAGAGCTGGGCGGCACCCTGGAAGAGCGCTTCACCCTCTTCGACCCCATCCCCTTGGCCAGCGCCTCCATCGCCCAGGTCCATCGGGCCATCCTGCACGATGGGACCGAGGTCGCCGTCAAGGTCCAGCGCCCCGGGATCGAGAGCCGGATCCGCTCCGATCTGCACATCCTCTACAGCCTCGCCCACCTGCTGGCCGGGCGGCTGGACCTGCCGGGCCTGTACACCCCCGTCGGCATCGTGCGCGAGTTCGACGCCGCCCTGACCCAGGAGCTCGACTTCCTGCAAGAGGCCCGGGCCGCCTCGCGCTTCCGCGCCTGCTTCGCCGCCAACCCCGACATCGTCGCCCCCTTGATCCACGAGCAGTGGTCCACCCGCCGCGTGCTCGTGATGGAGCTGATGCGCGGGCGCCGCCTGCTGGAGCTGGCCGGCACCCTCGAGGGCGAGGCCGCCATGAACAAGGTCATCGCCGCCACCTACGCCCAGGTCTTCGAGCACGGCTTCTTCCACGGCGACCCCCACCCGGGCAACCTGCTCGTGCTCGACGACGGCCGGCTCTGCTACCTGGACTTCGGCATCTCGGGCCACCTCACGGGAGAGATGCAGGACACCCTCGTCCAGATCTTCCTCTCCCTGGTCCAGCGCGACGCCGAGACCCTGGCCCTGGCCCTGTACCGCTCCGGCGCGACCGAGGGCCGGGTCGATCTCAAGGGCTTCCGCGCCGAGATCGCGCGGATGATGGCCAAGTACCACGGGGTCTCGCTGGAGTCCCTCTCGGACAAGGCCAGCCTGGTCGAGTTCGTGCAGGTGGCGGCCCGCTTCCGCATCCGGCTGGTCCCCGAGTACGCCGTGCTCGCCCGCGCCACCTCGCTGCTGGACGGGCTCGCGCGCCGGATGCTTCCCCAGGCCGACATCGTGGAGGTCGTGCGCCCCTACGCGCAGCGCCTGCTGGGGTCCCGCCTCTCGCCCGAGCGCCTGGGCGCCGACGCCCTCCGGCTGATCCAGCAGCTCCAGGTCTCCTCCCGCGACGTGCCCCTCCAGCTCAACCAGCTGATGATGGACCTGGAGCGCGGCAGCGTGCAGATCACCACCCTCAACCCCGAGGCCGACGCCCTGCGCGAGGATGTGCGCCACGCCGGCGTGCGCGTAGCCCTGGCCCTGGTCGCCAGCAGCCTGCTGCTGGTCCACGGCGCGCTGCTGATCGCCTGGAGCCCCACGCCCTTCGGGCTCTCGCTGGTGCCGGCGATGGCGATCCTCAGCGGGTTGCTCGGCCTGCTGGTGCTCGGGGCCCTGATCCTCCACGCCCTCGCCGCCGCCCGGCTGCACCCGCGCGAGTGGCGCCGGCGCCTGCTGGGCGTGGTCCGCTTCTTCCTCCAGCCCGCGGAGTAGGGCACGGGCTCCCCCGCGGGGACCCCAATTGCGGCCGAGGCACGTCGCCTCCGAGCGCAGTGTGATAGCCTCTCCGCCGTTCACACTGCCGGATCCCCTCCATTGCGGGAGGCAAGTTCCGGACGGCGCGCGCACTCGCCCTCGCCTCCGTCTCGTGGAGTATTCGTGTCGGAACAGCAGAAGCTGACGCTGGCCCGCGGCACAGAAGTCGCGGGCAAGTACCTGATCGAGCAGGACCTCGGAGAGGGGCTGCTCGGCCGAACCTACCTCGCCAAGCACATCAAGAGCGGCAAGCACCTCGCCCTCAAGTTCATCCGTCCGCGCCTCCTGGCCGACGCGAAGGACCGGGCCCGCCTCGATAGCGCCTTCAGCAAGGTCAAGGCCCTGCGCCACTCGGGGCTGGTCCGTTACGGCGACCTGGGTGAGCACAACGGGCTGAGCTTCTTCAGCCAGGAGTACTTCCCCGGGCAGAGCCTGCGCAGCTTGATGGAGGAGTACCAGCGCGGCCAGCGCTCCTTCTCGCTGCAAGAGGCCTGCCAGATCGTCAACAAGGTGCTCGAAGCCACGCAGTACCTGCACACCGAAGGCATCATCCATCGGAACATCAAGCCCGAGAACATCCTGATCAAGACCCGGCAGACCGGCCCGGGTGGAAAGATCGTGGTCTTCGATGTCCGGGTCACCGATGCGGGCCTGGCTGCGCTGATCAACCCCGCCATCTTCGCCGAGAGCTTCGCCGCCCGCGAGGACGCGCCCTACCTCGCCCCCGAGCTCGGTGGCTTCGACCAGGACGGCACCCCGCCCTCGGACGTCTACAGCATCGGCGTGATGCTCTACGAGCTCCTGGTCGGTCAGACCCCGCGCGGCACCTACCTCTCGCCGACCCAGCTCCGCGGCGATCTGCCCGAGCACATCGACGACACCGTCGAGATGGCGCTGGGGGCCAACCCCGAGGATCGCTACCCGACCGCCCAGGACATGCTCAACGACATCCAGCGCTCCTTCTCCAGCGAGATGCAGGAAGACAGCGTCGGGACGGGCTTCCGCAGCATCCTGATCGGCATCGGCGTGGCCGTTACGCTCGCCCTGGGTCTTGGCCTCTACATCCAGCTCCGCGAGCAACCCGACCCGCTGGCGGCGGCCCGCGCGGCCGACACCCTGCTGCGCGCCCAGGTCCAGTCCGAGCTGCGGATGCCGTCCGAGGCCGAGCTGCAGATGATGGTCGCCGCTCGCCCCGACATGCTCTACATCCCACCGGGCCCCTTCGTGCAGGGACGGCTCAACCAGGAGCGGGTGGACGTCGACGCCGCCCAGTCCGAGCCGCTGGCCCAGGTCGTCAAGACCGAGGGCTACTTCATCGACCGCTACGAGTTCCCCAACGCGACCCGGGACAAGGCCGGCAACCCGGTCAAGCCTGTCGCCAAGGTGACCTACCAGCAGGCGGAAGAGGCCTGCGCCCAGTTCGGCAAGCGCATCTGCACCGACGTCGAGTGGGAGCGGGCCTGCAAGGGCCCGGCCAACTGGGTCTACAGCTACTCGGACCAGTTCGACCCCGAGATGTGCGGCGGCGTGGAAGAGGCCTACAACGTCGGCGATCGCGAGAGCTGCGTCTCGGGCTACGGCGTCGCGATGATGTCCGGCGGCATCCGCGAGTGGACCTCCACCGTGGCGGGCTCGAAGGACACCCGGCGCATCGTCAAGGGCGGAATGCGCGGCAACCTCTCGCGCGGGTCCCGCTGCGCCTTCGCCGTCGACGAGTCGGCCACCTACGCCGACAACACCCTCGGCTTCCGCTGCTGCCTGGACGTCTCGGCCGCCAACACCCCCGCGCCGGGCAGCACCCCCTGAGCGCGCCGTCGGCCTCAGTCCGAGGCTCGCTCCGCCCATAGCGCGCTGGCTTGCTGAAGTGCGGTGCGCACCATCACGTAGACCCCCGGGTCGTAGGTCAGGGCCGTGTGCCCGATGCCCTTCACCGGACGGTTCTGCAGGTGGTCCTCGCCCGGTCGCGGGGAGAGGCGCGAGAAGCGCGCCGGGCAGATCAGGTCGGCAGAGGAGTAGATGCTGGTCAAGGGGACCGACGCCGGGAACACATCGCGGTTCAAGGCACGCATGAAGGGCGAGAAGGGGACCATCTCCCAAGGGTTGCTGGAGAGCAGGCCCCCGCCCATCAACCAGACCCCCAGGGCCGCCGTCGGCGTGCCGCGGTGGGGCGTCCCCAGCGTCACCAGGCTCTTGATCCGGGCAGCCCCGCCGTGGTGCTGGATGTAGTGCCGAGCGATCAGCCCACCCATGGAGTGGCCGACGATGTGCAGGCGTCCCAGGCCGTAGCGCTGCGAGATGCCCTCCAGCTTGTCGCCCACCATCCGCGCCTGGTCACCGATCGAGCGGTTGTTCAACCGCCAGAAGAGCCCGCCCAGGTCGAAGCTGAACACCCCGAAGCCGTCGCAGCGCAGCCGGTCCTCCATCACCTGCCAGACCTGTCGGGTCTGGAAGAAGCCGTGCAGCAGCAGGACCGTCTCGGGCGCCTGGGCGAAGTCGTCATGGCGGACGATGCGGTTGCTGCGCAGGTAGATCCGGCGCACGCTGCCCAGCTGATCACGCAGCGCGTTGTAGGCACGGGAGGGCGGCAAGGGACGGGGGGAAGCCATGGACCGGGCTCTATCTGGCGCGGGTGGGGTTGGGG
>DDSR01000024.1:0-10790 GCA_002343455.1 Deltaproteobacteria bacterium UBA2385
CCGCCGTCGCCGGTGCCGCCGCCGTCCGTGGTCCCTCCATCCCCGTCGCTGGTGTCGTCTCCGTCCTTGTCGCCGCACGCGGCCAGGGTCAGTCCGAGAAGCAGAGCTGGGAACATGGGTCCTCCTGGGTGGTTCGTAGCCTTCCGCTAGCCCATCATCCTACAGGTGCATAGGGCGCGTAAAATCCCGGAGGAGCAGACCCTCGGGGTTAGCCGCGAGGGTGGAGGAGCCGGTGTCCACTCTCGCGCAGCGATTCCGGGCGATTCGGAGCCACACCGAGTCCCTGGCGAGGCCCTTGTCGGCCGAAGACCAGACCGTGCAGTCGATGCCGGACGTCAGCCCGACGAAGTGGCACCTCGCGCACTGCACCTGGTTCTTCGAGACCTTCGTCCTGCTCCCCCACCTGGAGGGGTACCCGCCCTTTGATCCGGCCTATGGCTTCTTGTTCAACTCCTACTACGAGGCCGTCGGGCCGCGTCACGCCCGCGTGCAGCGCGGGCTGCTGTCCCGGCCGGGAGTGCAGGAGATCCTGGCCTATCGGCGGCATGTGGACCAGGCGATGGCCAGCCTCCTGGCCCGCGGCGCCGGGGAGTGGGATGCCCTGGTCGAGCTCGGGCTCCACCACGAGCAGCAGCACCAGGAGCTGCTCCTGATGGACATCAAGCACGTGCTGTCGGTCAACCCCCTGCGGCCGGCCTACCAGGCTGCGCGGCTGGGCCATGCCGAGGCGACTCCGCTGGGCTGGATCCCGTTCGATGGCGGGCTGACCGAGATCGGGCACGAGGGAGGGGGCTTCGCCTACGACAACGAGGGGCCCCGCCACAAGGTCTGGCTGGAGCCCTTCGCGATCGCCTCGCGGCCGGTCAGCAACGCGGAGTACCTGGAGTTCATCGAGGACGGGGGCTATCGGCGCCCCGAGCTCTGGCTCTCGGCCGGCTGGGACTGTGTCGGGGCTGAGCGCTGGCAGGCCCCCCTGTACTGGGAGCAGAGGGACGGGCGCTGGATGGTCTTCAGCCTGGGGGGGCTGGTCGAGCTGCCCGCCTTTGATCCGGTCTGTCATCTCAGCGCCTACGAGGCGGCGGCTTTTGCTTGCTGGGCGGGCAAGCGGCTGCCGCGCGAGCAGGAGTGGGAGACGGCGGCCCCGCGGCTGCAAGCCACCGGCGAGGTCTGGGAGTGGACGGCCTCCCCCTATGTGGCCTACCCCGGCTTCCGCCCGGCCGAGGGGGCCATCGGCGAGTACAACGGCAAGTTCATGGCCAACCAGATGGTGCTGCGTGGGGGATGCCGCGCCACGCCGCCCGGTCATATCCGCCCCACCTATCGCAACTTCTACCCCCCCCAGGCCCGCTGGATGTTCGGCGGGCTCCGACTCGCCCAGGATGTACGATGAACGATCACGCAACCGTAGAGCGCTCTCCCGATCCCGGGCGGGAGGTCTTCCTCCAGGCGGTGCTCGGCGGACTCTCGGAGCGGCCCCGATCGATCCCGGCGCGCTTCCTCTACGACTCGCGAGGCTCCGCGCTCTTCGACACGATCTGCGCGCAGCCCGAGTACTACCTGACCCGCACCGAGACCGGGATCCTGGAAGCGCGCGCGGCTGAGATCGCGGGCCTGGCGGGACCCGGCTGCGCCCTGGTCGAGTTCGGCTCGGGCTCCAGCACCAAGTCCCGACTGTTGATCGAGGCGATGGACCTGGCGGTCTATGTCCCGATCGACATCTCCCGCCTGCACCTCGACCAGACCGCCGCCCAGCTTCGCCTGGACTACCCCGAGCTCCGCGTGCAGCCGGTGGCCGCCAACTTCATGAAGGTCGAGGCCCTGCCTGCGGACATCGACGACGCCATTCGGCGCGTCGGCTTCTTCCCCGGATCGACCATCGGCAACCTCACCCCCGAGGAGTCCGACGCCTTCCTGCGCCGCGCGCGTCGCCTGGTCGGGGCGGACGGCGCCATGCTGATCGGCATCGATCTGCGCAAGGACCCCACGCTGCTCACCGCAGCCTACAACGACGCGGCCGGGGTGACGGCCCGGTTCACGCTCAACCTGCTGCGCCGCGCCAATCGTGAGCTGGGTGCCGACTTCGATCCCGGCGCCTGGCAGCACGAGGCCTTCTACAACGCGCGGCTGGGACGGATGGAGATCTACATCCGCTCCTTGCGCGGACAGACGGTCTCGGTCGCCGGTCGCAGCTTCGCCTTCCAGCCGGACGAGCGCATCCACACCGAGTACTCCTACAAGTACGACCCCCATGAGTTCGCGGAGTCTGCCCATCGGGCCGGCTTCCGGCTGGCCGAGCTCTGGACGGACCCGGCGGAGCTGTTCGCCGTCGTCTGGCTGGAGGCGGGCCCCGCTCCGCGCTGACCCGGCCCCGCGCTGACCCGGCCCGGCTTACACCACCTCATGCTTCTCGCCCTCCTCGCCCTCGCCCTCGCCCCCGCACAGGCCATCGAGCCCGTGCTCGACTGGACCCTCTCCGGCGCCGCCTTCCCCTCGGGCGCCGAGAGCTCCATCCGGGCGGGGGGGCGGCAGGCGCTCTGGAACCGGCCGGGCAACCCCTTGCTGGAGTCGACCTTCCTCCAGTCCTCGGGCGTGATGATGGTCACCCCGGCCTTCACGAGGGTCGACGCCGAGGTCGCCTTCCAGCCCGCCACCATCTTCGAGCTGCGCGCCCGCTACGGGGCCATCGGCTACTACGACGCCTTCACGGCGGTCCTGCTCTTCGATGACCCGGACGCCGTCTACGACAAGGAGGAGCGGGCCGATCTGGACCGCACCAACGGCATCGCCACCCGGCTCGCCCTGGAGCCGACGCTGCGGATGAAGGTCGGCCCGGTCGTCTTCATCGGCTGGACCATCTACCGCTTCACCACCCTGTACCCCGGCTCCACGACGGACACGGGTCAGTACTGGCTCGAGCCCGAGCTGGCCTTGCTTGTGTCGCGCACGGGCACGACCTGGGACCACAACGCCCTGCTGGCCGGCGAGCTGACGCCGGGCGACCACACGCTCTACCTGGGGGCCTACGGCACCCTGCGGCACGCCCCCAGCACCGACGACACGCTGGCCCGGGTGGGCCCGGTGGGGGTCTGGATGCTGCCGGGTGGGAATTGGAGCCTGTACGGCATCTGCCAGTTCTACCTGCACGACCGGGTCCAGACCCGCGCGGCGCCCCCCTATGTCGGGGTGCGGCTGGCCTGGTCGCTCAACCCGGCCTGAGCGACCTGGACAGCCCGAACGTGGTCAACGCGGACCCGGGCCAGAGCTCAGCGCCTCGAGCTCTTCGATCCCCGGCAGGACGCTGAGGTCCGGCTCCAGCGCGATCTCGACCCGACGGTTGCGCGCCCGGCCCTCGTCCGAGTCGTTCCCTGCCACCGGCCGCGAGTCGGCGAAGGCGGCGGCGCTCAGCGCGTCGGAGGGGACGCCGGCCTCTTCCAGCATGCGCATGACGGAGATGGCCCGGGCCGCTGCGAGGTGGTCGTTGCTGGGGAAGCGCGCGGTGGCGATCGGCACGCTGTCGGTGTGGCCCTCGACCTGGAAGCGCTTGCCCTCCAGGCTGCCGAGGATGGCGCCCACCTGCAGGGCGGTGGACTTGCCGTCGGGGGAGAGGTCGGCGGAGCCGGTCGGGAAGAGGATGTCGCTCCCGACCTCGATCACCATGCGGTTGTCCACCATCTTGACCCGCAGGGTGCCGGCGTCGATGAGCTCCTTGAAGCGGCTGAGGAGGTCGCGATACTGGGTGACCCGCTCGCTGGCGAGGGCTTCGCGTCGTCGCAGGTCGGCCAGGGCGCGGGCCAGCTCGTCGTTGGTGGCTTCCAGGCCGGCGACCTCGCCGCTCAGGTTCTGGGCGCGCCGCTTGGCGGCTTCTTCGTCGCCCATGGCCTCAGCCAGGGTGAGGCGGGTGGTCTCCAGCTCGGACTGCAGACCCTTGTACTTCTTCTGACTGACGCAGCTCAGGCTGAGGGTGGCCGCGAGGGCGAGGGGGAGGAGCGACTTCATGGGTGTCTCCGGGGTTGGACTCCAGGGAGGCGGAGTCGACCCCCTGGCAACGACCCCATCGGTTGACAGTTGCGGCGGGGTCGGGGTCGGGGCCGGCTGGCGGCGACCGTCGGTCCGGGTGAGGCTGGGGAGGTGCCCCTCACCCTGTCGCCGCCGTCTCCTCCGCTCCCCGAGCGCAGCGACGAGCTGGAAGGCCGCGCGGTGTCGATCGGCCCGTGGCGGCTGGACGCGGTGTTGGGCCGGGGCGCGACCAGCCTGGTCTACGCCGCCCACCACCCGGGGCTGGGGGTGCGGCGAGCGCTGAAGGTGCAGCGTCTGCCCGGCCCCCTGGTGGCGGAGCGCCTTCGACGCGAGGGCGAGGTGCAGGGTCGGCTGCGGCATGCCGGGCTGCTGCCGGTGCTGGAGCGCTTCGAGCACGAGGGGCGAGTGGTCCTGGTGATGGAGCAGGTCGGCGCGCGCACGCTGGAGGCCTGGGTGGAGGCGCACGCGCCGGTGCCGCTGGCCCAGGCTCGGGCGCTGCTGGGAGAGGTCCTCGACGGGCTGGACGCCGCCCACCGGGTCGGCGTGGTTCACCGGGATCTCAAGCCGGCCAATGTGCTGGTCGACGAGGAGGCGGGCCGCGCGGTGCTCTGCGACTTTGGCATCGCGCGGGTCCTGGGAGAGGAGGCCGATCCGAACCAGACCCAGCTGGGGACCCCGATGGGCACCCCGGGCTTCATGCCCCCCGAGCAGTGGGCCGACGCCAGCAGCGCCGGGGTGCGGGCGGATGTGTTCGCCGCCGGCGCCCTGGTCTACTTCACCCTCACCGGCCGCCCGCCCTTCTCGGGGGCGGACCCGACGGCCCTGCTGCGCGCCACGCTCGAGGGCCGCACCGAGGACCTCGCCGCCGCACGTCCGGACTGCCCTCCTGCCCTGGTCCAGGCGGTCGCCGCCTGCCTCGCGCCCCGCGCCGAGGATCGCCCCGCGAGCTTGGGGGCCCTGCGCCGGGCGCTGGCCTCGGACCGTCCGGCGGGCGCGGGTACCGACACGGTCGTCCCCGTCGCCGGGCCCGTGGCGAAGCGGATCTTGCCCGGCTGGCTGGGCGCCTCCCTGCCCGGCTGGCTGGGCGCCTCGCTGGGCGGGGCGCTGATCGGCCTGGGGAGCTGGGCCCTGATGCGGGCCGTCGGCTTCCCCACCGCGCCGCCTGCCGCCCCGTCCCTGCCGGTGGCGAGCGTCGAGCCCCTCCCCCCGGACGAGGCGCCCACGGCCGAGCCCACCGCCGAGCCCACAGTTGAGCCCACAGCCGAGGTCATCGCCCCGATGGTGCCCGGCTGCGTCGCCAGCGAAGGCGAGCTGATCGGCTGGTGGTGGGCGGGCACTGAGCTCCGGCGGCGGGTCTGGGGTGGGGTCCGGGTCGAGCGGGAGACGAATGTGCGCTCCTCGCCCCCCGACGGTGCCGGGGGACCTCCCGGGTCCGTGCGCTGCGTGTTGCCCGCCGACAGCCGGGTCGCCGTTCGGGTCGACCCGCTGGAGATCGACGGTCAGCTGTGGGTGCCGCTGTACGGGGGCGACCTCCGCTCCCGGTGAGTTCCCCATGGCGCTGGGAGCACGGAACTGTCGACGGGCGAGGCCTTGCCATCCCGGGCGCACCCGCCGCACCGCGGCACAACCCGGAGAGAAGCGATGACGACCCCCGTCCAGCCCGAGTGGAAGGCCGAAGACAACCGCAAGCGCGGGCTGATCGCCGCAGCGCTGACCGTCGGAACCATCACCCTGGGCGGCACCGCCGCCTTCCTGGTGCTGATGGAGAGGCACGAGCAGCGGCAGGATGCGCCCGTCGCGGAGCTGGCTGCGCCCGACACCGACGCCGAGGCCGTGCTCGCCGAGCTGCAGCCCGAGGAGTCCGAGGCGGTCCAGGACGCGATGAGCACCGCCGCGGCCGCCCAGGAGAAGGTGGCCACCCTGGAGGCCGAGCTGGGCGAGGCCAAGGCCCGCATCGCCGCCTTCGAGGAGGCCGAGGCCAAGGGGGCCGAGCGCTCCGCCTCCGCCCGCAAGCGCTGGCAGGAGATGGAGGCGGAGGTCTCCCGCCTGCGAGTCGCCCTGGCCGACGCCGAGGCCGAGCGCGACAACCTGCGCACCGAGCTGGCGAGCTCGCTCAAGCTGCTCGACGAGCAGATCGCCCAGACGGCCCGCGTTCGCCAGGAGCGGGATGTCTGGAAGCAGGCCAGCACGGACAACCTGTGGGCGGCCTTCGTCGAGAACACCAAGGTCAAGCTCTGCGACCGCGGCAGCCGCAAGTCGATGTCCAAGTGCCACGAGGCGATCGCCGTGCACATGGACGCCGAGGCGCGCCAGCGCTTCGACCACTGCGTCGCCGCGCGCCAGTCCGTGCCGGCCCTGGTCGAGATCGACCGCCGCTCGACGCCGCCGGCCTTCAGCGAGCGCCTGCCGGAGGGCGTGCGCCAGATCGGCAAGGACTGGCACCTCGTCTACTGCGACCCGAACCTGCCCGAGGCGGTCGCGCAGGGTGAGAACGAGCTGCCCCAGCCCACCGTGATGAGCCTCGCCCGGAAGTAGGCCCTGTGCCGCTCAGCCCTGGGGGGCGCGGGTCCCCCAGGCCAGGAAGGCGAGGCAGCGCTCGCGAAAGGTGGACAGGTGATGGCGGGGCATCGGCAAGCCGGTGCCTCGCCACGGTTCGTCCAGCGCCTCGGCGAAGCGCTGGCGGAGCGCGGCGCCGGCGGGCAGGGCGGCGACCCGGCCGGCCAGGGCGCGCAGCCGGGGGAGCAGCTCCTCCAGGCCGTCGTCCTCCAGCAGCCCGACCAGCCGCAGGTAGGCGCGGGCGCGCTGGCCCCGCGGCTGGGGGTCGGCGACCCGGTCGGGGAGCTGCTCCAGGCAGCGGTAGAAGGTGCGGGAGAGGTCGCGGCCGGGGTCCCCGGCAAGCCAGCGCTCCAGATCGGGCCAGCAGCCTCGACCCAGGACCACCAGCAGGAAGGCCAGGACCGCGCGCTCCTCGGCCTCGCCCAGGGGCTGCAGGGGCGCCTGCCGGGGAGGGGGAACCTGGCAGGGAGTGGGCAGCATGCGTCCCAGGTCGAAGCCGAAGCCGCGGCGGGCCTCGCGCCAGGCCCAGGCCCAGGCGAAGCGGCTGACGGCCGCGCTGGTACGGGCGAAGGGCGCGTCCAGGGCGGCCAGCGCCTCGCCCAGGGCGGCGGGCCTCTCGCCGGCGACCGCGCGCAGGCGGCCCCTCATCCGGCTGCGGTTCGCGCTCACCACGCCCCAGCCGGGCAGGCCCAAGGAGTGAGGGCGGGCCTGGCCGCGCTGCAGGGTCGCGACCAGCCGCAGCAGGACCACCAGGTCCGCTCCCTGGCCCAGGCCGTCGCACCGTCGTCCGAGCATCCCGGCCACCTGGGTCCAGCTCTCCCGACCCGCGATGCAGCTGGCGACCCGCTCGCGACCGTCGTCGTCGAGCACCGCCTCCAGCCGGGCCAGGGGCTCGCCGGTGGTCTCCAGGACCCGGGTGGCCAGGTCCAGGTGGGCGCCGATGCCGACCAGGTCGAGCTGCTCCAGGGCGGCCTCGCCGTGCTGGCGACCGATGTCGGAGGGCAGGCCCAGCACCACCGAGACCCCTTGGAAGGCGGCGCGGACCCGCCCGCCGAAGAGCGCGCGGAGCTCGGCGCCCGCGGCCAGGTCGGGCGGCCCCCTCAGCAAGGCGCGCCAGGCCGAGGCCGCGCGTTGGTCCCGGGAATCGGCCAGCCAGACGGTCTCGGCGGGCAGCCGCCGCTCCCGCAGCGCCAGCTCCTCGCCCAGCCGGCTCAGCAGGTAGAGGGAGGCGACCCGGCGCTCGGAGGCGCCCCAGTCAGCCCGGCGCTCGGAGGCGCCCCAGTGGGCAGGATCGATGGCTCGGCAGGCCTCCCGGTCCCACTCGACCTCGGCCCGGACGGTGTCGCCGGCGGGCGTTTCGTGCTCGGCGAACACCCAGGCGCAGAGCTGGTCGATCTCGGGCGCGGCGGGGGGCTCGAGCTCGCTCAGGGCGGCGCGCAGCGCAGCCGGCGGCAGGGACCAGGCGGCGAGGCAGGCCGGCAGCAGGCGCGGGTCCTGGGCTGCGCCTTCGCAGAGGGCCGCGCGCTGGGCCCGCTCCTTCTGCCAGGACGCGTGGCCGATCGGCGGGGCCAGCTCGGGCAGGCGCGCGGGCAGGCCGCTCAGCGGTGAGCTCACGGGCCCTCCTGGAGGTCCACCACCCGCAGCCGGGTGGCGGTCCCCAGCACCAGCACGTCGCCCGGGGCGAGGCCGGCCCCGTCGATCAAGCGCTGCGCGTGCC
Organism: Deltaproteobacteria bacterium UBA2385; assembly: GCA_002343455.1. Classification (GTDB taxonomy): domain Bacteria; phylum Myxococcota_A; class UBA796; order UBA796; family UBA2385; genus UBA2385. Next base: position 8,291 of record DDSR01000024.1, read on the forward strand.
CCCCTCGCTCCAGGTGGGTGTCGGCCAGCACCTCGACGGCGCCCTGCGGACCCAGCCGGAGGTGGCGCCGCGAGACGGCCGGATCCATCGACCCGCTGCCCAGGAACAGCTCGACGGCCCCGACCGCACCGCGCGCGGGATCGAAGCGCCCCAGCAGGGCGTGCTCCCGGCTCCAGACCAGGCGTCGACCGTCCTCGGGTCCGCCCAGGACCTCCAAGGTGCAGGCGGCCACCGCGCGTACCGGCGCCAGCGCTCCGTGCGGGCCGGCGTCGACGCCCGGCTGGAGCGTCTCGGGCGAGGCGTGCTCGGAGGCGAGGCGGGGCAGGCAGGCCGCGACCCACTCCACGGCGCACAGGGCCTGCCCCAGCTCGGCGAGGCCCGCGCCGGGGGGCAGCGCTGCCAGCAGCTCGGCCAGCCGCGGCGTCGGGGTCGCCACGCGCTCGCGGCCGGCCTGCCAGGAGGAGAGGCGCTGGCCGACGGCTTCGAGGGCCTCGCGCAGCAAGGCCAGCCGCGGCGGGAGCGGATCCCAGCGCCCCAGCATCAGGGCGAGGTGCTCGACCCCCAGGAACCCGTGCACCGCCGCGAGCTCCTGGGCCCGGCGCAGCAGCTCCAGCACCGAGGGGCCGGCGGCAGGCGCCCAGCTCGACGGGCCGTCCGGCGCGGCCGCGCAGGACAAACGCAGCGCCTCGGCGTCGCGGACCACCAGCACCGGCGTCCACCAGCGGCAGGAGGGGTGCGGGATCCCCATGCGGGCCAGCGCGCGGCGGCCGGCCTCGACCGCCCGGTCCAGGGGGAGGCCGCTGGCGAGGGCTCCGTAGAGGGCGGTGGAGAAGCCGATGCTGGCGGCAGGATCGATCGGCTGAGAGGGCGCGACGGCGGCAGGCAGCCCCTCCTGCACGAGGCGCTCGGCGGGGGCAGAGCCGGCCTCGCCCTCGTGCGAGCCTCCCCCGCAGACGTCCAGCACGGCGAGGTCCAGCCCCGCCGCAACCGGGTCCACCCAGCGGGCCGTGGCCGCCGGATCCAGGCTGCGGTCACCACCCAGACCGACGAGGACGCGCTCCACCGAGGCCCGCCCGTGGCTGACGAGGTGCAGCACGCGCAGGCTGGATGCGGGGTTCCCTGGGTCAGAGGCCCCCGATTCAGCCTCGCCCGCGCGCACGGCGGGCCAGCGCTCCAGGCAGGAGAGGGTGGCCTGGGCGACCCGGGCGCAGACGGGATCCTGCGGATCGAGGCGGACCACCTGCACGTCCAGCATCAGCGCCGGTCGGAGCGGCCGAGAGGGGCCCGGCGCCTCGGCCAGCCGGGCCACGCGGCAGGGGGCCAGCACGGAGCTCGCCGGGGCCAGCAGCTCCAGCAGCTCCCAGGGCAGGGCCCGCAGCAGATCGTCGCGCAGGTCCAGCAGCAGGGTCAGCCGCTCGCCGGCCGCCGCGGCCCCGTGGGCCAGGGTGGCCAGGGCCGGCCCCAGCGGTGCCACCTCCAGCACCGCGGCCAGGCGCGCCCCGAGCGCAGCCTCTTGACGGGAGAGCTCGCCGTCCTGCCCGGGGACCAGCACGCCGGCGGGGACCCGCAGCAAGGCGCGGGCCTCCTCCCCCAGCTCCAGCACGGTCTGCCGGTCCAGGACCGCTGCCCAGGGCCGTCGGCCGGACTTGAACAAGGCCATCCCGCGCCCCTCGGGGGGGAGGCCCAGGCTCAGCACGGCGAGATGTGGCTGCGACTGGTCCGGCACCCGGCTCCTCGGCCCTAGGCTGGTCCCCTCCACTCTACTCCGGCGCGTGCGGGCAAGTGTCGACGGACCGTCGTATGCCAGCATGTCGACCCGGACGCCAAGGGAGCCCCGATGCCCGCCACCTCAACCCCTGTCGCGAGCTGGATGGCCCTGGCCATCGGCGCCCTCGAGCCCGGAGACGCGGCAGCCCTGCTGCGCTCGGCCGGCCCCGGCGCTGCCCTGCGCCTCGCCACGATGCGCACGCTCGCTGGCCTGCCCGCGGCCGAGGAGCCTGCGCACGCGGCCCAAGAGCCAGCGCCGCTCCCTCGGCTGGCCGCCTCGCTGGGGGCCGCGCCCCTCCTGGGCAGCCCCGCGGAGCTCCCCCAGACCGCCGAGCTGGTCCGGGTCGGCTCCCGGGTCCGGGTCTACGTGGTGGCCCCAGGCCCTGCCTCTCAGGTGCGGCCCATCTTGATGCGCAGGAGCGAGCGCGGCAGCGTCCGCCTGCTCCCGATCGAGGGGGCGCCCTGGCCCACCCTGGACCGCTTCCAGCGAGAGGACGACGTCCACGTGATCGACCTGGTCGTCGGTGAGCCGATCGGCCTGCAGACCCTGGTCCTGGGCCTGCTGGACGCCGATGTCGTCGAAGACCCCTGGCCCGCCGGGGACGCCCGGGACGCGCGGGTGATGGAGGCCGTGCTGAACGGCGGCATCCCCGGCGCGGTCTTGAGCCTGCAGGTGATCGGAGAAGGGGCCTCTCCGCGTGGGTAGGACTAGTTCCCCATGGCGCCGAGGCGC
>DDSR01000024.1:10847-11113 GCA_002343455.1 Deltaproteobacteria bacterium UBA2385
TGCCCCCCCCGCTGTTTCCGATTAATCACCCAGATGAGCTCCTGGCGAAACTGCTCCTCCTGCAAGCGGCCCATCCAGCATGGGCAGAACTACTGGGTCTGCGCGGTCTCGACCTGCAACCGGCCCGCCACCTCCTTCGTCTTCTGCAAGCCTGCGTGCTGGGACGCGCACCTGTCGGTGATGAACCACCGCAGCGCCTGGTGCGAGGAGAAGCAGGCCCCTCCCGAGGCCCCGCCCTCGCAGCCTCCTGCCCCCAGCGAGCCCGC
>DDSR01000343.1 GCA_002343455.1 Deltaproteobacteria bacterium UBA2385
GGTCGGCCGCAACGCGACCCCGGTCCGGCGGCTCTTCGGACGCACGGCGGGCGGTCGCACGGTGATGGACATCGCCTACCAGGACCGCGCGCCGGGGCTGTACGGGCTGGGCCCTGTCGGCCGCACCTCTCCCCGAAGCCCTGCGCGCCTTCGAGCGGCGCCGCCGCGCCCACCTCCGCTACTACCAGCTCGCCAGCCGCTGGCTGACGCCCATCTTCCAGAGCCGCCTGTCCTGGCTGGGGCCGCCTCGGGACCTGCTCTTCCACCCCCTCTCCCGCCTGCCCTGGGTGCGGGGCCGCGTGCTCGACAGCCTCGTCGGCCTCGTCGGCCTCGCCCATGGGCTCTTCACCTCCCAGCGGCTGGAGGAGGTCCCCGCCTGGAAGAGCCTGCCGGCCAGCGTGGCGCCCGAGGCGCCGGGATCTCAGCAGGACCATTGACGCTCACAGCCCTGCAGGGCTGCCGGGGAACATCAGGGTGCGAGTAGATCCGGTCTCTTCGGGTTCGTACCAGGCAGGTTGGATGGCCAGTCCGAAGACCAGGTCGTCGGCGCCGTCGCCGGTGAAGTCGATGTCGGCGATGAGCGGCGGTGTGGCGTCGTAAGTGCTCCATGCACGGTCCGTGGGCGCCAGGATCTGACCTCGCATCAAATCCTCCAAGTACCAAGATCCAGACTCGGGCCTGTGTGTAAGCGCAACGAGGGGAGTGTCCGCATCCACTATGGTATCGATCGCCTCGACACCGATCACCAGCTCGGGATCACCATCGGCGTCCATGTCACCGGAGCAGGCGTTGACAATGGCATGATGGTCGTCATCTCCGAAAATGCGGAGCACCGAGTTGCTCAAGTCTTGAACGCCGCTGGTCCACTCCCATGCGATCGAAGCGCCGGTACGGAAGGTAGGTCCGAAGGGTCCAGGTTCCATCCAACGTGTCCAAATGTACACCAGGCTGTTGCCGGTATCGGCAGGACAAGTAGCCACATAGGAAAGGAACTCAGCAGTTGAGTCGTCGGTTGACAGGATCTCCCCGTCCATATCGTCCATGCCCAAGTCGGAGTCAAGGGGACCGAGGTATACAGCCACCAGGGATTCGTCGTTCGAGTAGTGATAGACCACCATGTCCGAAACACCGTCACCGTCTATGTCAAGAGGAGGCTCCAACGCGCCGTTCCAGCCTTCGGCCCAGGTGAGCGAGGGGGCGCCATAGTGTCCTGCGCCGCCGAAGCTGTCGACGGTAACGAACTTGACGCTCGAATGAGAAGCGTCCCCGGCAGTCGTCACCAGGATGGTGTGGTTACCGTCCACGTCCGGAAGGGTCACTCCGACTCCCATGCCATTGTGGCCCCCACCCATCAGGAAACCCCAGCTCTCCAGATCTGAGAGGTACGGAGTGTCGGCCAGATCGGTTTCGCCTTCGAGCGGGCCATACGCAAGATACAGTCGCGAAGGGACCGCAGTCTCATCCGCTTCGATCCAGTTGGGAACCGCCACGAGCGTGTCAGCATAGCCGTCGCCGTCCAAGTCGTGGTCCCCCGACGCTCCAACTGCTGTGGCCTCCCAACGACGTGACCTGCAGTCCACGGGTGCCACCAGCCGCGCCAGGCTGCGGTCCCCCGCGGCCTCGGTACCCGACGCCGCGAGGCTGGTGACGTGGACCTCGAAGAAGGTCTCGCCCGGCCCACAGCCCTGGTCCGAAGGCGTCCACCACCCCAACGCAAGCTCCGGCCGACCGTCCCCGTCCACATCCGCCACCGTTCCCAGCGGCGAGGCGTAGGCCGCAGCGTTCATCGAGAGGATCTCCAGCCGCGCATCGGTCACATCCCATTCGGCGTCGATGCCGCAGGCACCAGGTTGCCCGTCGCAGTCGTCATCGATTCCGTTGCCGCAGATCTCCACTGCCTCCGGGTTGACCGACGGATCGCTGTCGTCGCAATCCTCGTCGACCCGCCAGCCATCAGCGTCCGCATCGAAGTCGTCCTCCCCGGCGCAGTCCTGGTCGACGCCGTCGTACCAGGTCTCAGCGGCGCCAGGATGAATGGTCGCGTCCACGTCGTCGCAGTCGCCGGCCTGCGTCGCGTAGCCCTCCGGGCAGGCACAGGACTCAAAGGTCGAGTCCTCGATGCCCCAGGCGTCCTCGTCGACATCGCGGTAGCAGGTGATCGGAGGCAACAACTCGGGGGGGTCGACCACACCGTCGCAGTCATCGTCCACCCCGTTGCAACCCTCCTCCGCGCCCGGGTGAACCGCCGGGTCGGAGTCGTCGCAGTCACCGTCGACGGCGGCCTGGCCTGCAAGGGCAGTGCAGGCCCACACCTCCGCACCCGCACCGTAGCCGTCCCCGTCCCCGTCAGCGTACCAGGCGGTCGGCGTGCAGTCCTCGGCGGTGTCCGCGCCAGCTGGCGCGAGCTTGCCGGTGCAGGCGAGGAGGAGGGAGAAGACCAAGGGAAGCATTGGCGAAACGTCACTCCAGTTGTGGACACCATACCAGGAAGAGGGGCAGCGCTACACCTAAAAGTCCTTGGCTCCCACGCCCCGCTCCCCCCTCCGATAGACTCCCCCGATGTCGCCCTCCCCCCTCCGCATCGCGATCATCGGCTGGGGCATGGCCGGCCCCGC